>JANNEY010000028.1:0-12818 GCA_031379235.1 Opitutaceae bacterium
GTGCTCCCACGTTTTGCCGCTCTTCGAGAGGATTTCGACCGCGTCGGTGTAGCTGCAGCGGACGAAGGGTTTCTCCAAAACGAAGTCGAGACGCGCGAGCAGCTCCTTGTCCACGAACTTGCCAAAAAATTCGAGGTCGGCCGCGCAGTGGGTCTTCGCGTCGCGGATGAGGTATTTCACGAACTCCTCCGCCAGCGCCATGTCGCCCGCGAGATCACAGAACGCCACTTCCGGCTCGATCATCCAGAACTCCGACGCGTGGCGCGAGGTGTGGGAATTCTCGGCGCGGAACGTCGGGCCGAACGTGTAGACGTTGGAGAGCGCCGTCGCGAAAATCTCGGCCTCCAGCTGGCCGGACACCGTGAGAAACGTCTTCTTGGCAAAAAAATCTTTGGTGACGTCAACCGCGCCGTCTTCCGCCATCGGCGGATGCGCCAGATCAAGCGTCGTCACGCGGAACATATCACCCGCGCCCTCGGCATCGCTCGCCGTGATGATGGGCGTGTGCACGTAGTGAAAATTCCGCTCCTGGAAGAACTGGTGCACGGCATAGGCGAGCCGGCTGCGCACGCGGAAGACGGCACCGAAGAGATTCGAGCGCGGGCGCAGGTGCGCGATCTCGCGGAGGAATTCGAGCGTGTGGCCTTTCTTCTGGAGCGGGTAGGTCTCGTCGGCGTGGCCGAGCACGACGACCGAGTCCGCAATCACTTCCCATTTCTGACCCTGACCCTGCGAGGCGACGAGTTTGCCGCGGACCTCGACGGAGGCGCCGGTGTGGGCGTGGAGAATTTCCGTGGTGTAGTTGGGTAGCTTCGCGTCGGCGATGACCTGAATGCCTTTCAGGCAGGAGCCGTCGTTGACTTCGATGAAGGAGAAAGCCTTGGCGTCGCGGCGCGTGCGGACCCAGCCCTGGAGCAAGATGGCGTCGGCGGGAGCAGCAGCGGCGAGAGCGTCTTTGACGAGGATGCGGGTCATGGAATGTTCTGTGCGCAACGAAGCGCGAGCGCGAAGGCGACGCAAACTCCGAAACGCGCCGGGGATCTGGTCGGCGGACGAATTGGGCGGAGTTCGGTTACAGGGTAATTCTTCGTTTCTGGTCGATGCCATGGAAACGGCTCGCCGGCCGTGGGCGTCTTTCGCAACATGAACCCCGAAATGCTTTCACTTCTCTCGGTCTGGTCTCGTTTTTCACGCCGCGATTCGTTCGCGCTGGCCCGCTTCGGCGGTATCGGTTTTGGGCTCCTGTCGCTGGCGGGCTGTGTGGTCGCCACGGACCGGCCGCACCGCGGCGCAGTCGTGGTGGCGCCCGCGCCGGCGGTCGTGGTGGTCGAACAACCGCGGGTAGTGGAGAAGGTGGTGGTCGTGGTGCGTGAAGCGCCGCCGCCGCTGCGGAAGGAAGTGATCGTCGAGCGCGACCGACCTTCGAAGGCGCACGTGTGGATCACGGGACATTGGCGGCACGATGGCCGCGTCTATACTTGGGTGCCGGGCCATTGGGCGGTGCCACCACGCGCCCGGGCGGTGTGGGTCGAGCCACGCTGGGAAAAGCGCGACGGGGTTTACATTCACATCGAGGGCATCTGGCGCTGATCCGTTGTTGCCGTGGCGGCGGACGAAATGGCCGCCACTCCGGACGCGGAGGTCGCGAGCAGCTGTTAGTGTTCTTGGGTCGTAGGTCAGGCTGACTTGTCATTGCGAGCCCGGCTCGGCGGGCGCGGCAATCCATCTGAAATTCCGGTCCTTTGACCGTGCTCAAGGTCGTGCGGTGGTCGATCGGCTGGATTGCTTCGTCGCTGCGCTCCTCGCAATGACAACGATCGATCAAACTGATCTGCTCCCCGCTCTTGGGCTCGCCGGGCGGCTCAGCCAGCGGATGATCGCCGCTGCCACGAAATCGTGATCCGGCCCTGCCGCCGCTTTAAGGAATCAATTCCACCCGGCCGCTCGCGAGATCGTAGCGGGCGGCGAAGACCTTGATCACTCCGCTCTGCACGGCGTGTGAAAGAATCGGAGCCGTGCTGGCGAGTGATTTGGCGACGCGGCGCGCGTTGCCGCGGATCGCGTTGTCGGTTTTGTCGCCGGCCTGGTTGCGCGTCTCCTGCACGGCCGGCCGGATCGCTTCGACGATGGTGCCGATGCGGCCTTCGGTGCGGCCGCCGGCCACGGCCGCGGCGACGGCGCCGCATTTCTCGTGACCCACCACGATCACGATCGAGGCTTTGAGGTGCTCGATTGCATACTCGATGCTGCCGATGACGTGGTCGTTGAGGGTGTGGCCGGCGTCGCGCACGACGAACAAATCACCGAGGCCCTGATCGAAATAGAGTTCAGGTGAGACGCGCGAGTCGGAGCAGGTGACGACGACCGCAAACGGTGTCTGGCCGCCGGCGACTTCGACGCGGCGGGCGATCGATTGATTGGGGTGTTCGGGATGGCCGGCGACGAAGCGGGCATTGCCATCGACGAGCCGCTGCAAGGCTTGTTCAGGGGTCGGTCGGGCGGCGGCAGCCGGTTGAGCGTGGGCGTCAGCCGGAGCGGCCGGAGGTGCCGCGTCGTTGGCCTGCAACGGCAACAGGACAATCGCGCCGAAGGCAGCGAAGGCACGAAACGACAGGGCCTGAAAAAGAGTGGCAGCGCATTTCATAGGATGAGGGCGCGCCACGGGTAGCCGCAGACAGCGCCGTTTTCCTATCGGTTGAGTCGCCCGGAAGTTTAGGGCGGAGTTTCCGGCGACGAGCCGGCGCTGGCTCAGCGCGAAACCACGAACGCCGCTGTCACGTCCACCGCGACATTTCCGTTTTCCACGATGGAGGCCTTGAGCTTGAGCTTGGCCTGACCGTAGCGCGTGAGTGCTTCCTTGAACTCCGCGATCGCGGCCTGGGCGGGGCGTTCGCAGATGGCGCGCAGATCGCCGATGACGGGCTTGCGGTAGGCGGCGCGGCTTTCCTTCACCACGATGCGCCACTCGGTCTTGTCGGCGCCCTTTTCATTTTTCATCAACTCCCACACGACGCCGTAGCCGGCGAGGGTGGCGAGGGAAACGAGGCTGCCGCCAAACGCGGTGTTGAGGGAGTTTTTATTCTGCTCCTTCGGGGCCGTCAGGGTCAACGCGCGCGCGTCGCTCACCTCCACGCCGACGCCCATCGCCTTGGCGAGGGGAATCATTTCGTGGAGAAAAAGCTCCAATGCGGGGACCTTGACCGACTTCATGCGCGCGGACGTTGGAGGGTTTTCGAGGGCGCGTCAAAGACTCAACAGCGGCAAATCGATGTAAATTCCCGGCCAGGTTTGACCCGTCTGGCGGGGGCGGCTCACCTCGGTGGATGATTGCTCCCGCAGAAAAACTCGATCTCGGCTTCAAGATTGGGGTGGTGCGCGAAGGCGTTGCGGCCGAGGTGACGTTTGCCGAACTGCTGACCCGACGCACGGTTGTGTCGGTTTACATGAAGAACAACACCCCGAGCTGCGACCGACAGAGTGAGGCGTTGATCGCCGTCGCGGCCGAACTCGATCGCGCGGGGTTCAACCTCCTCGCCCTCAGTCGCGACACCTGCCGATCGCACGTGCGCTATGCCGCGGCGAAAGGCATCGGCTACACGCTGGCGAGCGACCCCGAGGATCGGTTTGCGCGGGCGGCGGGATCTTTGGTCGAAAAATCGATGTATGGGCGCACCTTTATCGGTCCGGCCCGGGCGGCGTTTGTGCTCGATCGCGACGGCACGGTGCTCGCCGTCGCGGAGAAGGTGGACACGGCGGAGCACGGCGCGCAATTGAAGGAGTTGATAAAGCCGCTGCGGGCCGAAACCAAAGGTTGAGTTCGCGGCGGCGGGTGGGGACCGTCGCGCGCGTCTTCGCTTACGCTGCACATTTGGTATGCTGAAATCCCCCACCGCATTTCGACGTCTTGCGCTGCTCCTGATCGGGGCAGCGGGCGTGACGGGATTTTTTTGGCGACCGGGGGAATTCAACTCGAAGAAGGCCGAACCGGCCTTCGCTGCGGCCGAGTCAGCCGCTACCCGGTCGGACGAAAGCGCGGTTGGTTTGGGGGCTGGGCCGACGGGTGCGCCTGCGGTTGTCGCGGCAAGCGCGAACCCGGTGGCGCTGTTTTCCTTCGTTTCTCCTGGGACCGCGGCCGAACTCGATGCCGCGCTGCCGGCGCCCGCGCACGAAATTCACCACGTGCGGCTCAATCGCGCGCAGTTGACCGGCAAGCGCTCGCCGTTCTGGCAGCCGCGGGGTGAAGGGCGACTCACGGTGCCCTTGCCCCGGGGTGGCGTGCTCACGGTCGCGATCGACGAAAGTGAGATGCTCGGGCCGGATCGCTTTATCAGTCGCGGGACCCTGGAGGGGCGCGTGGGCAGTCGCGCGCTCTTCGCGTGGCACGCGGGATTTCTCCACGCGGAGATCGAAGATCGCGTGCTCGGGAAATTCGCGCTGCGGGTGGCGACAGAGGAAATCTCTCAGTTTTACCGGATCGCCCCGGAGCTGCTGGACCCGTGCGGCGGCGAGCGGCGTCCGCCCGCGCGCGCGGCGGGAGCGGTGAACCCGTCCGCGGTGACGGATCGGTTTTCAATTCCAACCGTGGCCGCGGCGGAAATTCCTCAGCGCGCCGAGGTGCACGTGATGATGCTCTATACGCAAGCGGTGCTGAGCACACTCACGGGGGCCGCGCGCGAGGCGGCGCTGCAGAGCGCCTTCGATCTCGCGATTGCGAAGGTAAACGACGTGTTTGCGGCCAGCCTCATCACCGCCCGGGTCAAACTCGTGAAGATCGCGCAGACGAGTTATGATGAGAACGCCAGCGGTGATTCACTGGTGCAGGACGATGCGCTCACGGCGCTCTACAAAGAGGACGACGGCAAAATGGACGAAATTCACGCGCTACGCGACGCCGCGGGTGCCGATATCGTTTGCCTCGCGCTCGACCGCGCCGATTTTGCGAGCACCGGGCTCAGCTTTCTCCTCGACGAGCAGGACAACCTCGACAACGAGCGCTTCGCCTTCTCGATCGTCCAGTATTCCAATGTGACCGGCACGAATGTCGTGCCGCACGAACTCGGCCACGTCTTCGGCTGCGCGCACGCCCGCGGTGATCGTGGTTCGGGGCCCGGCGCTTTCTCTTTCAGTTACGGCTACCGGTTCTTCGGCGCGGATAATCGGCAGTATCGCGACCTCATGGCCTATCCGCCGGGAACCGAGCTCAATTATTTCTCCAACCCGAAAGTCATTGCGCCGGCCCCCGTGAGCCGGGCGCTCGGGATCGCGAACGGATTTCCGGGCGAGTCCGACACGGCCTCGACGATCGAGCGCACCGCGTTTGCGACGGCGGGGTATCGTTTGCAAACGCAGACGCCCGCCGCCGCCGGCACGCTGATTAACGTGGCCACGCGCGCGTTTGTGGGCACCGGCGAAAGCGTGATGATCGGCGGCTTCGTCGTGCGCGGGCCGCAGCCGAAGGAAATCCTGGTGCGCGCGGCGGGCCCCGGCCTTGCGGGGTTTGGCGTGAGCGACGCGCTGGCCGACCCGGTGCTGCGGATTTTCGCCGGCAGCACGCTGCTGGCGGAGAACGACAATTGGTCTGCGCCACCCGCCCCCGGCCGGCCGGGGGCCGCCGAGATCATTGCCGCCGCGGCACGAGCGGGGGCATTTCCATTTGGGAACGGCAGCGCGGACGCGGCGGCGCTCGTGACCTTGCCGCCGGGTGCCTACACCGCGATTGTCGAGGGCGCGCGGGGCACGACGGGTGCGGGGTTGGTGGAAGCCTACGAGACCGGCGCGGGCCCCGCTAGGATCGTCAACCTCGCGACCCGCGCATTTGTGGCGCGCGGCGGCCGCGAAATGGTCGGCGGATTTGTGGTCGCCGGCGCCCCTGGCAGCACGAAACGAATTCTCATCCGCGTGCTCGGGCCGACCTTGGGCCGCGCTCCGTTCAATCTCATCGGGGCGTTGGATGATCCCGAAATGGATCTCCGCAATGCCGCCGGTGATCTTTTGATTCGCAATGATGACTGGAGCACGGATGCGGTGGGCGGGGCGGCGCCGGCCAATGACTTCAAGCCCGTCGTCGAACTCTACAGTGAGAGGCAGATCTTCGCGACGGGGTTTTCGCCACCGAACCGCCGCGAGCCCTGCATCCTGGTCGATCTGCCGCCGGGGAGCTACACTGTCACCGCGCGGCCGTTTTTCCTGCCCAGTCCTGATCCCGCCGTGGCGCAGCCCGAACGTCCGGGCGTGGCAATTATCGAGGTCTACGAAATCGGGCCGTGAGGTGGACGGCGGTGGAGGGAACGGGATTTCCGTCCGCGCCGGCTCAATTTGCCACCAACCGCGCGAAGAGCTGGCACAAAGCCCCCGTGAGTCGCTCGGGCCGCGAGATGATGTCGAAGCGCCGGGGGGTGAACATGAGCGGAAAAAATTCGCTCGCCTGTTTCTCGATCGCGAAGGCATGGGTCGTGATGCCGTGCTGGGCACCGGTCTCGATGGCTTTCTTCACATCGTGCAGCCCGTAGTTGCCCTCGTAGCGGTCGTAGTCGCACGGGCGACCGTCGGTGATGAGGATGACAATCTTCCGCTGGGCCGGTTCTCGCGCTAGCAGCTCTTGCGCATGCCGAATCGCCGGGCCGATGCGGGTGTAGCCGCTGGGCTCCAGACCTCCGAAGCGTGACCGCGCCCCGGCCCACGGTTCGTGGAAATCCTTCACGGTCGAAAACCGGCACGAGCGCCGGGTGTGCGAGGAAAAGGAGGCGACGGCGAACGATGCGATGTAGTCAGTGAGCACTTCGCCGGCGCAGAAAAGCGTGCTCGTGATGGTATCCATGACGCGTGCGTTCCCAAGCCACGCGTCGGTCGAGTAGCTTTGATCGAGGAGGATGAGGGCGGCGATGTCGTGCAGCTCGCGTTTGCGGTCGAGGTAGAGCGCCTCGGGCGGCGTGTGGCCGGTGCGGCGCTCGACTTCCGCTTCGACCACGGCGTCGAGATCGAACTCGGCGCCCGCGGGTTGGCGACGGAGGCGTTGCCAGTCGCTGACGACGGCGGCGAACTGGCGTTGCAGCCGCTGGATCAGCGCGCGGTGTTGGTGACTCATCCGGTTCGCCCAAGCGGGATCCGTGGTCGTGATTTTCTCCGACTGAATGAAGCACCAATCCTGCCGATACTCGCGGCGCTGGTAGTCCCACTCGGGGTAGGGGAGACCGACGCCGCGCGCGGTGTCTTTCACCTCCAACGTAAGCCCATCGAGGATGAGGTCGCTGCGGTAAATAGAACGCGGCCGCTCGGCCGAGCGCTGCACGGTGCGCATATCTAGTGCCTCCATGGCCTCGGCGTGATCCTTCAGTTCATCGTCGTCGTCGGTTTTGCGGCTGAGCCCGTTCGCCTCTTCAAGCGTCTCGGCTTTTTCAAACGTGTGGATCGGTGTCTCGGCCCCGGGTCCGTCCCCGTCGGGCGCGAGCGTGACCGTCACTTCGCTTTGGCCCTTGCCCTCGATTTCGGTGACGACGGTCTCGGCGGCTTCGCCCGCCGTGATCGCGGCGAGGTCAAGCGCGGCGAGTTTTTTGGCGTCACGCTGGCCGGGCTGCGGGCGACCAAGCTCGGCCCAAAGTTCCTCGGGGAGTTCCGTCGTCAGAGTCTGCACGAGCGCGGGCAAGCCGGGTAACTCCAGGGCGTAGGACGTGACCAGATTTTTGAGCGGAGTCTGCGGCTGGCGGTGCCAGGCTTCGCGAATCGCGAGCGCGCCGATGATCGTTTTCAGATCGTAGAACGCGGCATTCGCCTCCGTCGTCGCGGCGCGCGAAAATTCGCGTGGCAAAAAGAGCCGGCTTTCGCCGCAGAGAATTTTTTGGTCGGTCTCGAAGAGCGTGAGGGGCCGTCCGGCGATCATTTGCCCCAGGAGAAGCAGGCGGCCGCGGCGTTCCTTTAAGGTGGCGCGCACCGCTGCCCGGCGCCGTTGCGCGGGCCGAACCCGCACGCGGTGGTAGACGGCCTTGAGGCCGAGGAACACATTCTCTTCCCAGTCGAGCACGGGAGGAGGCGACCTAGATCGCGAGGTCGATCACCTGGCGGATCGCGGCGCGCGCCTCGACGTCGTCAGTGAGCGGTTCGGCGATGGCAGTGAGGCAGGCGAGCCGGGGTGGCACGCCGGCGACAATGAGTTTTCCCGCCGCCACGACGAGCCGGGTGGACGCCGATTCGAGCAGGGAGAGCTCGGTGAGGTGGCGAATTTTCCGCGCGATCTGCACCAACGATTTGGCCGTCGCGGGCGGGAGCTTGGCCTCTTGCGCGACGATGGTGATTTCCTGCGCCTCGGTGGGGTAGTCGAAGTTCAGCGCGATGAAACGCTGGCGGGTCGAGGGCTTCAGTTCGCGCATGGACCGCTGGTAACCGGGATTGTAGCTCCCGATGAGCATGAACTCGGGCGGGGCGTGCAGCCGCTCGCCCGTGCGGTCGAGAAACAGCTCACGCCGGTGGTCGCTGAGGGAGTGGATCACCACGAGGGCATCGGCGCGGGCCTCGGCGATTTCGTCGAGATACAAAATGGCGCCTTCGCGCACGGCGCGGGTGACCGGGCCGTCGGTCCAGCGGGTTTCCCCGGCGACGAGGAGGTGCCGGCCAAGCAGATCGGTCGCCGACGTGTCTTCGTTGCAGGAAACCGTGATGAGCGGGCGGCCGAGGGCTTCCGCCATGTGTTGGATGAAGCGCGTTTTGCCGCAGCCCGTGGGCCCCTTGACCATGAGGGGGAGTTGCGACGCCAGCGCGTGGCGCAGGATGTCGCACTCCTTGCCGGTGGGCAGATAGAAAATGGGGTCGGGGGGCTGAGCCGGTGTGCCGGGGGCGTGACCGTTCATACGCGGCGCGGGCGCGGTTTCTGCGGCGAGGGCGATCATGAGGATTGGTAGGCGGGATTGTCCGCCGGATCGTTGCCGATGGCCTCATTGCTCGGCCGGCCGTGGCGGAAGAAGGTGATGATGAAGCAACCGATGCCGATCGTGAACAGCGCGGCGGCGAGGAGCATGCCGATAAAGTGCATCTCGATTTCCTTCTGCACGGCGAGGAAGTCCATGCCCATGCGGCGCTCGAGATTTACCTGGGTGATGCCGGCGACGGCGAGCGCGCCGGTCATGCCAACCATGCCGATGTTCGACGTCCAGAACGCCCAATTCGCGAGCGGCGTATCCCAAAGTTTCCGGCCCGTCATGAGCGGCAGCGCGTAAGCGATCATCGCGAGGACGATCATGGCGTAGGCACCCCAGAAGGCCAAATGGCCGTGCATCGCGGTGATGAGCGTGCCGTGGGTATACAGGTTAATTTGCGGCAGCGTGTGGGCCATGCCGAGGAAGCCGGCGCCGACGAACGACATGATGGCGCAGCCGAGTGTCCAGGTGAGCGCGATCTTGTTCGGATGTTTGCGCCCGCCTTTGCGGGCCATCGCGAGCGCATACATCGCCATGCCGAGGAAGGCGAGGGGCTCGAGGGCCGAGAAGATGCCGCCGACAATCAGCCAGTAGCGCGGCACACCGATGTAGTAGTAGTGGTGACCGGTGCCGAGGATGCCGGAAACGAAAGTCAGACCGACGATGATGTAGAGCCACTTTTCGACCACTTCGCGGTCGACGCCCGTGAGCTTGATGAGGAGGAAGCACAGGATGCCGCCCATGATGAGCTCCCACACACCTTCGACCCACAGGTGCACGACCCACCAGCGGTAAAACGAGTCCGTGGTCTGGTTGTCGAAGTGGATCATGCCGGGGAGATAGAGCAGCACGGCGGAGACGAGGCCCATGTAGAGCACGATTGACGTGGTCGTGTTGCGCTTCCCGCGCCACATGGTCATGCCGATGTTGAACACAAACATCAGGACGTTCACGACGACGAGGTAGTCGAGCGGCCGCGGAATTTCCAAAAACTTGCGGCCTTCCCAAATGTTCAAGTGGTAGCACACGATGGCCGCGACGCCGACCAGCAGGAGCGAGATGAGCTGCACGTAGGCGAGGCGCGGCGAATACAATTCGCAGTCGGACTCTTCCGGGATGATGAAGTGGGCCGCCCCCATGAAACCACAGAGCAGCCAAACCACGAGCAGGTTGGTGTGCGTGGCGCGCGCGGTATTGAAGGGAATCCATTCGTGCAGCCCCTCCCACCCGATACGGGCGAAGCCCATGACGAAGCCGTAGACGATCTGGAGCACGAGCAACAGGAGCGCCGAGGCGAAGAACCAGTAGGCGATTTTTTGAGTTTTGAATTTCATGGCTTCGGGGCGGCGGCGGGGCTGTAGAGATAGTTGACGATTTCGGTGAGCTGCGCCTCGGAGACGACGGCGGGCACCAGCTTGGGCATCTTGGTATCGGGCTTGGATTTTTGCGGATCGCGGATCCACGCGGTGGTCTCTTCTCGGGTGCGCCGTTTGTAGACCTCATCAAGCGCGGGCGCGCCGATGAGCGCACCGGCGGCGCCGCCTTCGCCGGCGACGCTATGACAGCCGATGCAAGCGGCGGTGGTCATGATGGCGGGTATCGGCTTCGGGAGGAGCGTCCCCGGGGTGGTGGGCGTCGTGGCCTGCAAGCGCTGGGCGAGCGGGGGCTTGGCCGGGAAGCCGTTGAGATCAACGTTGCCGCACCATTCGAGGAAGGCGATCGTGTCCTCGATTTGCTCTGGTTTGAAATGATACTGCACCATCTTCCGCTGGCCGGGGAACATGGCCTGCGGATCCTTGAGAAAGACGCGCATCCAATCCTTCCCGCGGCGCTCGACGACCTTGGTCAGTTCCGGCGCATAGTAGGCGCCCTCGCCGAAAAGCGTGTGGCAGCCCATGCAGTTGTTGTTTTCCCAAATCTCTTTTCCGCGCCGCACTGGGTCCGTAATGTTTTGCGCTTTGGTTTGGTGGGCCAGCTGCCGCATCGAGTCGACCGTCAGCGCAAGGAAAGCGATGGCGAAGACGCCGGTGCCGCCGAAGAAGAACGCGCGGGCCTGTGATTTGCTCAGCATGGGGGGCCTCCCGCGGATGCGTGTGATGTGAGGTGCATGGCCGTTAGTTTTACCGGTTCCCGCCGTGCGCCGCCTTGATTTCGGTCAAGGCGTGGAAAGATCGCTTGTGCTATCTTGGCTCCCGTCCATCCGGAAACCGTAGATGAAACCTGCCGTATTTAGGTCGTTCGACATTCGCCCACTGTTGGTGAACGGGGAGGAACCGTTTGCCGCCATCCGCGCCCGCGTTGCCGGTCTCGCCCCCGACCAAGGCCTGACGATCATCGCGCCCTTTGTGCCGGCACCCCTGATCGAACTACTCCAGAGCGAGGGCTTTCATTCCACCATGGAGCGCCGGGCCGATGGCGGATGGAACGTGAATTTTTGGAGTGAGGTCGCCGGATGAAAGCGGTCGCGCTCCTGCCCTCTGAGGTGGGCGCATTCTGCCCGCTCGCCGCTACGACCACCGCGATGGAACGCGGAACCACGAGCCAAGCGATGCTCGTCGCGCCCGGTTTGCGAGTGACCCGTTGCGAGTTTGCGGCGGGGCAGGAACTCTCCGAGCACGCCAGCCCGGCGCGCCTGCTGCTCCAAGTGATCGGCGGGCGCTGCGCCTTCAGCTTTGGGGGGCAGACGTGCCAGCTCGGGCCCGGCGACTTACTCCATTTGCCTCCTCGCGTCCCGCACGCCCTGCGGGCGATCACCGACCTGACGGTGCTGCTGATCCAAGCATCCGATTCCGCGCCGACCAAATAATTCGCGCGACTCCGCCGGCCTGCCCGGCGTAGTTTTCGACGTGATGCCGCCACTCTCCCGCCACGCCGATCGCAAGCTCGTTGGGTTGATGGAGGCATTGCGGTGCTGCCAGCTTTTCGTGGGCCTCTCCACGGAGGACCTGACGGCGATCGCCTCCTTCAGTGTGCAGCGGGCGCTGGCGAAAGATGAATATCTGTTTCGGCAAACCGCGCCCTCGGAGGGCTTTTACGTCGTCCAGTCTGGAGCCATCAACGTCCACCGTGTGAGTGCCGCCGGAAAAGAGCAGGTCATTCATGTTTTTCGCGCCGGTGAATCGTTTGCCGAAGCGGCGCTCGCTTCGCCGACGGGTTACCCCGCGGATGCGCGCGCGGTCGAGGCGAGCACGGTTCTCCTGATCCCGAAGATCCCGGTGCTCGCCTTCATTGGCCGGCGCCCCGATCTGGCCATGCGGATGTTGGGCTCAATGAGCACCCATCTCCGCGTGGTGGTGAGCATGCTCGACGATCTCACGCTGAAGGACGTTGAAACCCGCCTGGTCAACTGGCTCGTGAAGCATGGCCATGGCCGGGCGGGCCCGGTGGCGTTGCCGGGCACGAAGCGAGTGCTTGCGGCCGAACTCGGCACGAGCAGTGAAACACTTTCGCGCACGCTCGCGCGGCTGCGCGCGCGAAAATTGATCAGTGTGGCCGCGAAAACGATCACGGTCCACGATGCCGCCGCGCTCACCGCGCTGCTCCGGCAAAATTTGGGTGAACGATAGATCGTGCGGCCCGGACTCGTTGCGCGGCGGCGATTCCTTAGCGCGTGAACTCGCACCCCCAGGCCGGTGCGCCTAGTCGCCGCCGGGGCGTGCCGACGGCATGAGGGACGCGCGGCGCGGTCCTGCGTTTGGATTGGCGTTAACTTGACTTGGATCAAGGTGGGCGCAGGTCCCGCCGCTTAAGATTTGCGGCGACCCATTTCTGCTTATACCAATAGCCGCTAGCTTTTACGCTTCCCAAGGAGGCTGAAAGCGTGCAAGGATTGAGGATGGCCCGCCAATTACCGCCGCTCGGAGAAGAACTGGTGAAGGAAATCGAAGCGGCGTGGGAGCGGCCGCAGGCGGA
>JANNEY010000037.1:0-8460 GCA_031379235.1 Opitutaceae bacterium
GCGACACCGGTCAGCTCACGTATGCCCCCAATCCCGGCTTCATCGGTGAGGACAAGTTCAAATATTACAGCTTCGACGAAAACAACGCGCACCTGGGCGTCGAAAATACCGTCTCCGTTAACGTCGAGCCGATCCGCAACCCGAAGCACATCGCGGTTGATCGCTCGCGCAGCCGCGAAGTCGATCTCGTGTTTGTCATCAACAATTCGCCCTCAATGGCTGCGCACCAGAGCCGCCTCGCGGACAACCTAAGCCGCTTTCGCCAACTCTTCCGTGCGCGCGACCTCGACTATCGCATCGGCGTGCTCACCACCGATTTCGTGAACGGCGAGGCGGATCGCCGCTCTGGAGAGCAGGCTTTTTTCAAGGAGGTCCGCTCGGTAGCGCTCGACTCGGCCGGCAAACCGGAACTCGACGGCCGCGGGCGGCCCAAGCAGGTGACCAAGCGCGTCGCGAGCAACGGCTCGCTCGTCACGCTCCCGGCGCTCGCGCAGCCTTGGGTCACGCCGCAGACGCCCGACAGCCTTTTCGCTGAGTTGGTAAAGGTCGGCACGAGCGGCGATAGCAACCGCACGGCGTTCACCTCCGTGTATAATTTCGTCGCAGGCTCCTACAACAAGCAGCACGCCTTCCTGCGACCCGACGCCACCACGATTGTGGTCTTTTTCATGGATGAGGAGGAGACGCGCATGGCTTTGTGGAAGGAGCAGCGGAACGGCCCGCCCAAGGCGGAATGGATCGAGAACGGCAAACTCCCCGACCTGTTAAATCAAAACAACGCACGCGGCTCAGGCGTGCGCCAGACGCTCGATGGTTACATCAACTACTGGGTGCTGCGCCCCTTCATCATCGCCAAGGGCAACAAGCGCGGAAAAATCGAGATGCATGCGGTGGTGTCGCCGAGCAATCTCTCGCACCGGCGCGCGGCAGAACTCACGGGCGGCACGGTGCTGAATATCGAGAGTGATTTCTCCGGTCCACTCGCGGCGCTGGGTGATCGCATCGCCGACACCGTGGCGGTCGCGCTTGAGCCAGTCGGGGCTGCGGCGACGTTCTACAAGAAAAGTCTGCGCGTGCTGGTCGATGGGCAGGAAGTGCGCGCTGATCCGCAAAACGGTTGGGGCTACGACGAGCTTACGCACAGCATCCGGTTCCAAGGCGCCGCCAAGAAGCAGGCTTTCCTCGCCAAGATCGATATCACCTACGAGGAGCATATGTGAGGCCTGGATTGTTTCGCTGGCAGAAAAGAATCCGGATTCTCACCTCGAAAGACGAAGGATAGCTCTGAAGTAAGGCGGGTCTTCGCCCCGCCCCTTTTCGCCGTCGAGGATGGGTCAGAGCCCCGCCTTATTTCCAGAGTCGCGTCGTCAGATCCATAGCCGAGCTTCCAGCAATATTCATGGTCGATCCGCGAAGACGCGCGCGATCGGTGATCGAAACTCACCGACCTCTGACTCGGGCTTCACTTCAGCTCTGTCATGAACCCCGGCAGCGACCACTGGTTGTGCAGGCTGTTCGGCGCCGAGTAGGTTCCCGGGTAGAGCGCGGCGAGGTGGGCACGGACTTCTTCCTGTGTCTTGCCCTGCTTGATGAGGTTCGCGATTTCGGTGCGCATCTTCACGACGTTGTCGCGGTAGGCTTGCAGGCCGGCGCGGTTGGTCACGGCGCCGTGGCCCGGGATCACCTGGTTGAAGTCGAGCGCGGCCAGCGCGGCGTCGATGGTCTTGCTCCACTCGACGAGGCTGCCGCCGCCGGAGTAGTCGATGAGCGGCGTGACGCCGGCCATCAAATCCCCCGTGTGGAGCACGCGTTGCGCGGGGAAATACACGAGCACGTCGCCATTGGTGTGCCCCCGCCCGAACCAGCGCACGCGCACTTCCTTGCCGCCGAGGAACACGGAGGTCTCGTCCGTGAACACGATGCGCGCCGGCTTCATGTTCGCCGGGGCGCCGGCCTGCTTTGCGTCCACAATGTTGGCGCGGGCGTTCTTGTGGGAGATGATTTCGGCGACCTCGATGAACCGCGTGTTGCCGCCACTGTGATCGGCGTGGTGGTGCGTGTTGATGACGTATTTAACGGCCTTGTTCGTGACCGTCTTTATCTGGGCGACGATACCGTCGTAGTCCGGCTCGAACTTGGCGTCGACGAGCACGACGCCCTCATCCGTCACGAGCACGCCCACGTTGCCGCCGCTGCCGAGGATCACGAAGAGATCGTCAGCGACTTTCTCAATGCCCAGCGGCGGCCGCCCCTGCTTCTGTGGCGCTTGCTTCGGCTGCGGTTGGGCGAGCCCGTTGTGCCACGCGGCAAAGGAAACGAGGAGAGCGAAAATAAGGTGTGGGATGTAGCGGCGCATTGGGGGAATGGAGTGAAGTCAAAATGACGCTTGGCAAGAATGGCGGCAAATCGAGCTTGGAATCGGAGTGGTCCGTCCACCGGCAGCTTGCCGGCGAATCATGCAGGCGAATTGGCCGATGGTGAACTTGGTGAGCGCGGCGGCCTTCCGGCCTTTTCCAGGTCCTGCTCAGGATGGATCTGGCGCGAGCCGATTGAAAAACTAGGGGCGTCAATTTTCGGCCCGCAATTTTTGCAGACGAGCGCGGAGGTCGGAGTCGCGGGTGAGCTTGAGCGCGCGTTGCACATAGGGCTGGGCGTCGGCCCGGTGGCCGTGGGCGAAGAGCAGCTCCGCGAGTTCAGTGGCCAGCTCCAAGTCGTAGGGAAACAGCCGCGCGCCGTGCTCGATCGCAGCCAGGTGTTCGCGCTCGGGCGGCACGGCGCTGTGCGTCCAGACCGTCGCAATCTCCCGGTAGATGAGGGAAAGCTGCTGCGGCAGGCGCTGTGCCTGGAACAACGGCGTGAGCAGGGCCGCGACGGCCTCGGGATTGTAGCGGGGAATGGTGGTGCCCGTGCGCATCGTCTCCGCGCGCAGTCGCGACAACTCAAGATAGGCGCGGGGGCGGGGCACCGGTGACGTGGCTGCGCCCACCGCCTCCAGATATGTGCGGGCGCGGGTGGCGTCGTGCCGTTGCCGCGCCATGAGGCCCAGCGACGCCAGCAACTGCAGATCGCGCTCGCCGCGGAGATAGGCGGTGACGAATTCCTGCCGGGCCGGCTGCTCCTGTCCCGTCAAGCGGAGGGTCTCGCCCTTGATACGGCCGATCTCCGCATCGGTCGCGGGGCGCAGCTCGGGTTGTCCGGGCGCACCCAGGAGTCCGCCGCCGTCAGTGGACTCAATCCGCATCCCTTTGAAATCGAGATTGGTCCAGTGCGAGCGGATGCGCAGGGCCATGGTGCGGTAGTCGATCCCGAAGCATTCCTTGAAAAAAGCCTCGGTGGGCGGCTGCGTGGAGGTTTGGGAGGCGAACTTGATGAAGCCCGCGCGAAATTTTCCATTGGCCCCATAGAGGCAGAGGTGAACGAAGGCCGCGCATTGCTGCCGCCACTGATACCCCGCAAAGGCCGAGTCCGGGGCAGTGCCGCCGCGGAGCGGGGCATCGTAGCCGACCGCGAACAGTTTTTCCATCGTGAGGAGCGCCAGCGTCCGTTCGATCATATAGACCGTGGCTGGCATCACGCCGCTCCCATACTCCGGGCTGTCCTGCCGACCGGAAAATCCCGCCTGATTTTGTTGCGCGGCAAGCTGGGGCACAATGTCGGGCGTCACCATCCGTTCTTCAATTTGCCGCGCAAATAACCGGGGGCTGCCAATCTCAATCCATTTGTCCGCATACTCGATCGCGCCATACGCGGTGGCCAATCCCTCAGCGGCCCAGGCCGGCAGCCGCGGCTTCATCTCGCTGAGCGAAAGGAGGACATATTGCCGGGAAAACTCCGCCAACGTCCGGGCCGGGCGCTCCCCGCTCAGTGTGGTCACGGCCACCGCTTGCCTCTCACCATTGGGACCGGTGGTAAAGCTGTCCGCGCCGGGAACGACCACGGTATTGTTTTCATAGTCCACGATGATCGACGCGATCTCCACATCGCGCACGAAGCTGACATTCGACACGCGCCGGGCGCCGCCATCGGCCGCGCGGATGAACCGATCATACTGCCCGTCCTTGCCGCACAGCACGATCATCACCGGATGCTCGGCCCGAATCAGCATGGTCGGGGCGGCCACCTGCAGCATATTTTGAAACCGCACGAGATCCCGGGCGAATTGCCGGGTCGTGCGGACGGAGGCGTTGGAGAGGATTTCGATGTTTCCGACTTTCACGTAGTCCCACGACTCGCGCGGGGGCACCGGCTGCGTTTCGAAGACTTTGAACTCTGGCAGACGCACGACCTCTTGCAGCGCCGCGGAGTCAGCGGCGGCCAGGCCGGCCGGCAGCAGGAGCGCAGCATAGAGGCCGCAGCGAGAGAGGCGGGCGCGGAAACGGCGAGGAGTTGAACGCAGGGGGAGGGGAGCGAGCGGCATTCGGCGGAGAGCGTATTTAAGCAGGCCGGCGGCTTTCAACTCGCAACTTTTCGTCGTGTCGCCGCCGCGGGAACGCGAAGCGCGTCCACACATTGAACTCCCGCAGGAACTTCAATTCTAGTTGTCGCGCCTGTCGTCGTGCGCCGGTATCAACTCCGCTTTCGCGCATGTCTTCCTCGTCCCCCGACATCATTTTCATCGGTGGCGGCATCATGTCCGCGCACCTCGGGGTGATGCTCAAGCAGCTCGATCCGCGGCTGGCGATTGAGGTTTATGAGGCGGCGCCGGAGGTCGCGCGGGAAAGTTCCGATGGGTGGAACAACGCGGGCACCGGGCATGCCGGGCATTGCGAACTCAACTACACGCCGCCGCCGGCGGTCGCGGGGGCGGCGGTCGATGTCACCAAGGCCGTCGAGATTTTCGCGCGCTTCGAGCAGTCGCGGCAGTTCTGGAGCTACGCGGTCGCGCATGGGCTCGCGCCGCGGCCGGCGGAGTGGATTCGCGCGGTGCCGCATCTGAGCTTTGTCCGGGGCACGGAGCGCATCGAATTTCTCCGCGCCCGGCAGGCCGCGCTGCGCGCGCATCCGTTTTTTAGCGCGATGGAATTCACGGCGGAGCGCGAGGTGCTCCGCCGCTGGGTGCCGTTGCTCGTCGAGGGGCGCGATGATGCCGAGCTGATCGCCGCGACCAAGAGCGAGGCGGGCACAGATGTGAACTTCGGCGAACTCTCGCGGCGGCTGCTTGCGTGGCTCGGGGCGCAGGAGGGTTGCCGTGTTTTCACCGGGCAGCGTGTGACGCAATTACGGCGCGCCGATGCGGGCTGGGAAATCGGCGTGCGGCACACGGAGTCGGGCGAAGCGCAGACGGTCCGCGCGCGCTTCGTGTTTGTCGGCGCGGGCGGCGGCACGATTCCGCTGCTGCAGGCGACCCGGCTCCCCGTCGCCCGCGGGCTCGGCGCGTTTCCCATCGCGGGGCAGTGGCTCGTCTGCGAAAATCCCGCGGTCGTCGCGCGGCATTTCGGAAAAGTCTACGGCCCGCCGCCGCCCGATTCCGGCGCGCTGGGCGGGCCGCACCTCGACGTCCGCCATTTTCAGGGAAAACGCGTGCTCCTCTTCGGTCCATTCGCCACGTGGACGACGAAGTTCTTGCAGGCCACCGGCCGCGCCACCGATCTGCCGTCGTCGCTGCGCCTCGACAATCTCGCCACGCTCATCCGCGCCGGTGGGCACAACCACGTGCTCGTGCGCTTCCTTGTGCGGGAGGCGTTGCAAAGCATGCCGTCGCGCTGGCGCGCGCTGCGCGGGTTTTATCCCGAGGCCCGCGCCGCCGACTGGCGGCTCGTCGACGCCGGCATCCGCGTGCAGGCGTTGAAAAAGGCCGACGCCGGGCGGCTCTATTTCGGCACGGAAGTTGTGACCGCTCCCGACGGCACGCTCGCGGCGCTGCTCGGTGCGTCGCCGGGCGCGTCAGTCGCGGCGAACATCGCGTTGCAGGTGATTCAGACGTGCTTCCCGGAAAAAATCCGTGCGGCCGAAGGCTACGCGCGCATGAAGGAAATGCTCCCCACTTTCGACCTCGATCTCGGTCAGCCTGCCGCCGTCGCCGACCACGCCCGCCGTTCCGCGCAGATCGACGACCTCCTCCGATTGCGCCCCACCTCCGCGTCTGCGTAGATCGGAAAAGGGACGTGAGCGGTGTCGCGGATCGCGCCAGACTCGCCAGCAAAAATCAAACCGGGCGACGATCCAGTTGTCGTAAGGACTATTTTTCCCGCGAGTTTGGTGCCATGAGCCTGGCGCCTCCGTCAGGTGGATTACTTCGTCGCCCGCGCTGCGGGCGTCCTGCAATGACAAGCGCCGTTGTTGCAGCGATGCTTCGGCCCTTGCGGGGGCTTGCGCTGGTGCGCTCGAGCCGCTGCCTTGGCGGCGGAGTCCACGCCATGCCTGATTCGTTTCTCAATCTCTCCGCCTACAAATTCACGCCGCTCGAGGCGGAGGAATTGCCGGCGCGGCGCGCGCGGTTGCTGGGCGTGGCGAAGGCCCACGGGTTGCGGGGGACGATCTTGCTAAGCACCGAGGGGATCAACCTGTTCGTCGCCGGCCGCGCCGATGACGTGGCGGCATTGCTCGCCGCGGTCCGCACGTTGCCGGGGCTCGCCGACCTCACGCCCAAGGAGAGCTGGAGTGCGGAGCAGCCGTTTAACCGCATGCTGGTGAAAATCAAAAAGGAGATCATCGCGTTTGGCGTGGATGGCATCGATCCCGCGCGCCGACCCGCGCCGAAGCTCGCCCCGCGCCTGCTGAAGCAGTGGCTCGACGAGGGCCGGCCGGTGACGCTGCTCGACACGCGCAACGCCTACGAGGTGCGCCTTGGCACGTTTGCGGGCGCGATTGATCCGCAGATTGATCAGTTCCGGGAGTTTCCCGCCGCGGTGCGCCGGCTGCCCGCCGATTTGAAGACGCGGCCCGTCGTGATGTTTTGCACGGGCGGCATCCGCTGCGAGAAAGCCGCGCCGCTTCTGGCCCGCGAGGGTTTTCAAACCGTGTATCAGCTCGACGGCGGCATCTTGAAATATTTCGAGGAGTGCGGTGGCGCCCATTATGATGGCGAATGTTTTGTCTTCGACCGGCGTGTGGGGGTGGACGCGGAGCTCAAGGCGACGGGCGCGGTGCTCTGCTGGAATTGCCAGATGCCGCTCACCGTCGCGGACCAAAAGGACGCACGCTACGTTTACGAGCGATCGTGTCCGCATTGTTTCGATCGGCCCCGCGCCGGGAGTCCAGGCGCGGAAACACGGCTCGAAGGGTGAGCCCTCATTTGAGCGCAAGAGTTCAAGCCTGAGCCTTTCGGCCGGTGGCTTGGTGCATGCCGGGAAAGCCCACGCAGAGGCGCGAAGTTGTCTCGGGCTTCAGGCGCTCCCTCCGTTTACCGCCAAGGGCACGCGCGGCGCACGGATGACCGCGCTTACAGGCGCAGCTCCTGCGGCCAACGGTGAGCACCGTCCTCGGCGCGGAAAACCTGCAGCACGTTTAACTCGTGATCGGCGGACGGCGCGCACTCGGCTGCGCTGGAGCGAGGCATCAAGGTCACGAACATGACGACGAGCATCAACCACTGAGGGAGAATTTTCATCGGCGGGATAACGAGAGACCGCGCAAAAGAGGGGACTCGGCGCAACTCGCGCCTCTCCGTCGAGGGCCGCTTGGATGAGGCACGTTGCGCGCGCTCACGGTCGCGCCGGGAATATTCGCCCTTACGCCAACGCCACGCGGCAGTAGTCGACGCACTTCGCGACTTCCTTTACCGCGTTCGACCCTTCGGGAACTTTATATTCGAGTTCGATGTTCGCAGGGAACGTCCACTTTTCCTTTCGCATCAATTGCAGGATTTCCTTGATCGGGGTCTGACCCTGGCCCCACGGGAGGTTGCCACCTTCGGCGGTGCGATCCTTGAGATGCAGTTTCAGAATGCGGTCGTGGTATTTCTCGAGCACGGGAATAGGAGACTTCCCCTTGGTGCCGGCGACGTAGTGCCCCACGTCGAAGTTGAATGCGATATACGGATTGAAATCGAGGAGGGGGTCGCGCTCGTCCACTGCGGGGAAGTTCGCGGTGTGATTGTGGAAGCCGACGCGGATCCGGTGCTTCTCGGCAAACGCCGCGAGCCGCTTCACCGACGCTTCCGAGCGCTCCGTCGTGATGCCTTCGCAACCGAGCGCCTTCGCGACGAGGAAGTTGAATTCGACCTCCTCGTCCGAGGGGCCGAACGCGATCTTGTGGATGTGGATGTTCACGCCGGCGTCGTTATACATTTTCCGCAGCGCGCGGCATTTCGTGAGTTGGGTTTCCCGCTGAGCGTCGGTGTAGCGGACGGCCGGCGCGGCTTTCTTCGCCTTGCCGCCCGCAGAACTGACGGCGAAGCCGGCGTATTCCTGGATCGGCGCGCCCATCAACTCCACCTCGCTGAGGCCGTCCGTGACGAGGGCCTGCAAAAGTTCCTCCGCGCTGGTGAGCGCCCCGCGGTAACTGTAACTGATGGCCCCG
>JANNEY010000077.1:0-19441 GCA_031379235.1 Opitutaceae bacterium
CGCGCATCGCCGCGCTATGGGCGGCGGTGGCGGCCGATCTCACGGTCGATTGGAAACTCACCGCGCTGGCGGGGAGCTGCGGATTAAGTCCCGAGCACCTGCGGCGCGTGTGCCGCCGCGAACTCGGCCGCACGCCGATGGAGCACGTGACCTACATGCGAATTCAGCAGGCGCAGGAGTTGCTCGAGACGACGGAGGAGAAACTCGAGGCGATCGCACCGCGCGTGGGCTACCACAGCGCAGTAGTGTTTTCGCGGGCGTTTGTGCGCTGCGTGGGGCTCACACCGTCGCAGTATCGTGAGCGGCGGCGGGCGTGAGGCCGGGCGCGCGGGGTGGAAAAACGTCAGACGAATGTGCGGGGGGAGGCCTTGCCTGTGCGAGCGGTGGCGTGGAATTTTGGGGCGAGTTCGACTCCCGTTTCGCGCCTTTTCTCAGGCAACCCGAAGACCCCACCTATCATGCGCTCCACCTCGAAAAACCTTTGTCGTTTCGTGGCCCTCGTCGCCGCCGTTGTTTCTCCCCTCACGTTGTTCGCGCAGGTCGTGGCGCCCGCGCCCGTAGCTTCGTCTGCGGCCGACGATCCGAAAAAATCCGCCGACACCGTCATCGAGCTTTCGCCCTTCGTCATCGACGAGAGCAAGGAAACCGGCTGGGTCGCCACGCAGACGCTCGGCGGCTCGCGCATGAAGACCGACTTCAAGGACCTCGGGCAACCGATGGAGGTCCTGACGATGGACTTCATGCGTGACCTGGGCGTGAACAGCTTCGAGCAGGCGCTCATCTACTCGACCAACATCGAAGGTCCCGCCGAGATCGTCGACGGCGACGGGACCGGTTTCGGTGTCTTTCAACCGCGCAACAACACCCGCGTCCGCGGTCTCACCGGCGCCACGCTCTCGCGTAATTTCTTCGAGGCCGGGATGCCGACCGACAACTACAACCTCGACCGCGTCACCATCGCGCGCGGGCCCAATGCCATCCTCTTCGGCCTCGGTTCGCCGTCCGGCATTGTCGACGTCTCGCTCCAGCGCGCGAACCTCCGCCGCCGCTCGGCCGCGACGGAGCTGCAATACAACTCGGAGGATTCCCGCCGTGCCTCGTTCAATTTCAACCAGCCCATCCTGAAGGACAAACTTGGCGTGCGTGTCGCCTGGATGTCCGAGGAGAACGTCACGAGCATCAAGCCCAACCTCGATCGCCAGGATCGCTACTACGGCGCGATCACCGCACAGCCGTTCAAGTATACGACGATTTCAGTGCATGGCGAAAAAGTGGAGCGCTTCAGCAACCGCGCGCCACGCATCACGCCCGTCGACGCGATTTCGCTTTGGGAAAACGCCTCGCGCGTCGCCGGCAGCCTCTACACGGCCGACAAGCCGCTCTTCGACAACCGCGTCACCGGTGCCACCAATCCCGGCAATCTCACCGTAGGCGGTCTCGCCAACCACCCGGTCTTCGCGCGACAGGGCAACCCCGCCGTGTGGCTCTTCGGCGCCGGCGCGCTCAACGGCGATTTCCGCGGCTGGAACAACGCCGTCGAGGCCCGCGAGCCGCAGAACATCCCCGGCACGCTCAACCCCTATAATTCGCTCGATCGCCAGTCGTTCACGTTGGCGGACGAGCACGTGACGCCGTTCCGCACTAATCTCTATGGCATGAGCCGCGGCCAGCAGCTGAACTCGGATCTGTTCAACGTCTTCATCGAGCAGCGCCTCGCGCGCGACCTGCATCTCGAACTTGCCTACAACAACGAGGACCTCGATGAGCGCACCGCCGACTCCGGCTTCGGCCCCAACACCCTCAAGATTGACGCCAACCGCTTTCTCCCCGACGGCGTCACGACCAATCCCAACGCTGGTCGCTACTACATCCAAGGCCGCTCGACCGGCAGCGAGATCTGGGAGAACCGCAAGGACTGGCGCGCCACGCTCTCCTATGAATTCGACTTTGCACGCCAGTTCTCCTCGAACCGCGTTCTGAAATGGCTCGGAAGAAACCGCGTCGCCGCGCTTGCCTCCGGCTCCGAATCCGCGAGCCGTCGTCAACAGCTCCAACGTGGCATTCTTGAGCAGACGCCTACCGTCACCGGCGTCACCTATCCCACCGGTTCCTTCGGCAGCCCGACCGGCACCGGCACGCAGCTTTGGGCCAGCAACGGCGCGCGCGATTTCCACACGCGTCTCTATCTTAACGGGCCTCAGGGAAACTCCGCCTACCAGCCCTTTGACGGCCTCTACAACACGTGGAATTTCACCGACAGCGCCGGCCGCCCGATGGGCGCGTATCTTTTCGATTCGCCCTACGTGAACAGCCAGGGCTGGAAACTTCTCCGCACCGGCTCGGGTCCCGAGGGCACCCTCACGAAGAACGCGACCCAGATGTTCGCGTGGCAAAACTACCTGCTGAAAGACCGTCTGGTGCTCCTCTTCGGCTACCGCAAGGACACCGCGAAGAGCGCCACGATCGATCCGAAATATCAGGTGCGTGACTGGAGCGGTCTCTATCCCACGGTCGCGGTTGCGGAGTTCGGCGCGTATGGCGCGAGCCAGTCAGGCCTCACGCGCACGTATGGCGCGGTGTTTCACGTCACCAAGTGGGCGTCGGTCACTTACAACAAGTCCGACACCTTTCAGCCCAACATCGGCCGCTTCGATCCCTTCGGCAACGAATACCCCGGCGCCGTCGGCGTGGGTGACGACGTCGGCATCTCGCTCGGGCTTTTCGACAGCAAGCTCGTCGTGCGCGCCAGCCGCTACTCGAACACCGCGGGCCCCACGCGCGCTGGCAACACCGGCTTTAACGATCCCTTCCGCGACCAAGTCTACAACATCGACAACAACATGAAGAACTTCGACCCCGCGCTCCCGCAGATCAACGCGGGTCGCGGCGGTTATCGCGAGAAGGGCCGCGCCAATTATTGGGTCATGTTCGACGCCGAGGCCCAGGGCTACGAACTCGATGTGAGCTGGCTGCCCAACCGCAACTGGAGCTTCAAGGCCAACGCCGCCAAGCAGGACTCCGCCGAGTCCAACATCGGCACCGTGTGGTTCGATTGGATGGCGCAGCGCCTCCCCGTTTGGAAAGCGTTCAATGTCCCCGAGGGCGGCAAGACCAACCCGCGCGACGTCGATGGCAACGGCACCATCGGCACGTGGACGTGGAGCACCGCCCCCTTCGACGGGAATCCCGCGAGCAAGAGTTTCGAGCGCTACTTCAACGAGGACGTCGCTTCCTCCGTCGCCTTCATGAAAGCCGTTGACGGCCGCGGCCGTTCGCAGGGCCGCAATCTGCGCTGGAATTTCATCTCCGCCTACAGTGTCACCGAGGGGAAACTTCGCGGCCTGAGCAGCAACCTCGCCTTCCGTTTCCGCTCCGCGCCCAACCTCGGCTACGGCCTGAAGACGCTGCCCGACGGCACGGTGACCTTCGATCTCGCGAAGGCCCTCGAGGGCAAGACGGAGTTCTACACTGACCTCGGCCTGTCCTATCGCGGGAAAACCAAGTTCCTCGGCAACGCCGGCTATCGTGTGCAGCTCAACGTCCGCAATCTCCTCGACCAGCACGACCTCGTGCCCAACCGCGTCCTCTCCACTGGCCAATATGTCGCGTGGGCCCGCGTGGAGCCGCGGCTATTTGTGTTCACCGTGGGCTTCGATTTGTAACGTGGAGAATCGGCGGCTTTCCAGCCGCACACCGCGCCGCCGACCGCATCCGCTCGGGAGTGTGGAGATTCGTCAGGCGAATGTGTGCGGCCCGTCCTTTCGCCGGCGCCGAATGCATCCACGCTTTCACCATCGGACCGCCCTGTTTCGAAAACCCAACCCTGACCACCATGCACCTGAAACCCTCCCGCCTCGCCGCGCTTCTGGCATTTTCCCTCGGCACGACCGCCTTCGCGCAAGTCGCGCCCGTCACCGCGCCCAAGCCCGCGGCCGCCGAAGAGACCATCGTGCTTTCGCCGTTCGAGGTGAACTCCGGCGCCGACGCTGGCTACCAAGCCGGTAACACCACGTCCGGCTCGCGCCTCAACACGAAACTCAAGGACACCTCCGCGCCCATCACGCCGTTCACGCCCGAGTTCCTCTCCGATTTCGGGCTCACAAATATCGAGGAGATCATGGCCTACTCGGCTAACTTCGAAAAAGATGTAGAGGACTCCAATGCGGGCTTCAATGCCCCCTCCGCGCGCAGCTCCGCCGCCTCAAACCAGCCCTTCCGCATCCGCGGCATCATCGGCTCTTTTGCCGTCGATCAGGTGGAGAGCGCCGTGCCGCAGGACACGTTTAACATCGACCGCGTCGAGGTTTCCTCCGGCCCCAACTCCGTCCTCTTCGGCCTCGGCGCCGCCGGCGGCACCATTGCGCTGACCTCGAAGCAGGCCAACGTGCGCCGCGATTTCGCGACGACGAAGTTCACCGGCGGCTCGTGGAATTTCCACCGCGCCGAGCTCGACTTCAACCGCACCCTCGTCCGCAACAAACTCGCCCTCCGCCTCAACGCCCTCGACGCGCACGCCAACGGCTACCGCAGCTTCGACTTCACGAAGTCGCGTCGCCTCGCCGCCGCCGTCACCTACCAGCTCGCGCCGAGCACGACCGTCCGCGCCGCGTGGGACGCCGGCACGCACGGCCGCCACACCGACTGGCCGTGGCCCGCCGGCAACGGCGTGAAGGGCTGGTTCGCCGCCAACCGCCCCGCGATCAACCTCGCGACCACGCCGTTCAACGCGAACGCGTTCGCCGCGCTCGGGATCAATCGCGTCGACACCAACATCCATTGGACGCTCCTCGACAACACCGGCCAGGTCGTGAACCTGCAGAATCAGCTCCAGAGCTACACCGGCGTCGATGCCGCGGGCGTCGCGTATTCCGCCGACATTCTGCCCACGCCCGATCTGCTGCCCGCGAAATACAGTTTCTCCGGCCCCGGCTCCTTCCTCACCGGCTCGTATCGGAATTACAGCGCGAAGGTCGAACACCGCTGGCACGGCCTCGTGCTCGAGGGCGCGTTCATCTCCACCTTCAACAAATCGCGCGCCAACGGCTGGGCTGTCCCCGGCAACTCCATCAACGTCCGCGGCGATCCCAACGCCACGCTGCCCACGCCCGCTGGTGTCGCCGCGCCGAACGCGTTCGTCGGCCGCCTTTACCTCGAAAACACGTGGCGCCCCGACGACACCACGTTCCGCAACGAGGTCTTCCGCCTCACCGCCGCTTACGAGCTGAATCTTGGAAAAATCTTCGGCCGTCATCGGATCGCCGGCCTCGCCGAGACGGGCAAGATCGAGCAGGTCCGCCGCGTCTTTCAGGAAATCCTCGTCAACCAAAACAACGTTCCCATCGTCAACGCCGGCACGCCGGAGAACGCGCAGAATCAGGTCTTCCGCCGCCACTACGCCACGGAGGGCGCTTACGACACCTACTACCAGAGCGATCCGCGGATCGCGTTTCCCTCGTTCACCGTCGGCGCCAACACCTACCGCTCGCGCTACGTCGCGCTCAACCAGAACGGCAACGCCGACGACCTGAAGCTCACTGACACCGCGATGCTCGCCGCACAGAATTATTTCTGGAACGATAAAATCATCACCACGCTCGGCTACCGTGCCGACCGCGTGAAGTTCAAGAACGGCGTCACCGCCCGCCTCGCCGCCACCGATCCTGTGGTCGTGAGCGGCGAGCGCCTCGTGAACGAGTTCGCGCCCGTGCCCGGGCAGTTCGACCGAAATGTTTTCAAGCCCCGCACGTTCAACGCCGGCGTCGTCGTTCATCCCACGCGCCGCCTCTCGGCGTTCTACAATCAGTCGAACAACATTGGCGCGCCGTCCTTCGCCGCGCGCATCCTCCCGCCGCTCGCTCCGCCCGCGAATATCAGCGCCAAGGAAACAACCGGAGAGAGCCGCGACTACGGCGTGATGTTCGACCCGTTTGGCGATGACCGTTTGTTTTTCCGCCTCACGCGCTTCGATACCAAGTATCTCGACAGCACGCCGATTCAGCCTGGCACCAATCCGTTCCAGCCCGCGCAAGGCCTCGGCCTCGGGCTCGACGCGCTCGTCGCCGCCGGCCGCATCACCGCCGCGCAGGCTGCGCCCTATCGCGTGAACCCCGGCGCCTTCAGCATCGACGTGATTTCCAAAGGCTGGGAACTCGAGGCCAACGCGAACCCCACCAAAAACATTTCGCTCCGCGCGCAATTCTCCTACTCCGACCGCAACCGCGAGAACTTCATGAAGGAGCGCGACCCCTTCGTGCCTGCGCTCTACGCCTTCCTGAAAACCGTCAACGATGCCGGCGTCGCGCCCATCACACTCAACAGCCTCACGCGCTCGCCCAAGGACACCATCACCGGCGAAATCGACAACTTCTTCGATGCCACCGGCAGCAACCAGTCGCAGGCCTTCGGCTCGCGTCCCTACAAACTCAACCTTAACGGCCGCTACCGCTTCACCGAAGGTGCGCTCCGCGGCCTCGCCGCTGGCGGCGCCGTTCGCTGGCAGAGCGCGAACTACATGCAGCAGGATCTCCGCACAACCGTGAACGGCGTCGCCAATCCGAATCTCGGCAAGGAACTCTTCGGCCACACCTTCGAAGCGTGGGACTTTTTCACGACCTACCGGATGAAACCTAAGTTTCTCGGCGCGAAAAACCTCACGCTCCAGCTCAACGTGCGCAACGCCTTCAACCAGTCGCGCGTGCAACCCGCCCGCTACACGAACGACTTCCTCGGCTACCGCCGCGTGTATCTGAATGAGCCCCGCAGCTTCCGCCTGAGCGCCGCGTTGGAGTTCTGATTTCAGAGCGCGTCTCGCCCCTGTCCGCGCCATCAATTTACCTCTGCCCCATCGTCTCCATGCGCCACTACCCTGTTTTCGCACTATGCTTCGGCCTGCCCGCCACACTGTTTGCCGCGGCCGCTTCATCGCCGGCCTCCGCCGACTCCGCGGTTGTGCTTACTCCGTTCGAGGTCTCGACCAGCAAGGATGTCGGCTACCTCGCCAACGACACGCTCGCCGGTTCGCGCCTCCGCACGAAGCTCTCGGACGTGCCCAACGCGATCTCGGTTTTTACGCCGGAGTTCATCGCCGATCTCAACGCGTTCAATGAGGCTGACCTGATGCGCTACTCCGCCTCCGCCGTGCCGGAGCGCACCGACCAGACGCCCGCCGCGCAGGGCATCTCGATGGACACGGGTGGTTTTCAGTTCCGCATCCGCGGCCAACTCGCCACGCGCTCGCGCAACTATTTCAACACCGCCCTCCTGCCCGACACCTACAACACCGAGCGCTTCGAGGAGGCGCGCGGCCCCAACGCCGTTCTCTTCGGCCTCGGCGGCGCCGGTGGCATCCTCAACACCTCGACGAAGACCGCGCGCCCGGGCCGCACGTTCACGAACCTCGGCTTCACCGCCGACAGCGACGGGCTCTTTCGCGCCACGCTCGACCACAACCAGCGCCTCACCGACAAACTCGCCTTCCGTCTCAACGCCGTGCAGCACAGCTCCAACGGCTGGCAGGAGGATTCGTTCGCGCAGAACCAGCGCGGACACCTCGCCGCCACGTGGCGTCCGTGGGAGAAAATCACCGTGCGCATCGACGCCGAATACGGCCACGGGAAGAACTCCCTCACGCGCTACTTCGCGCCGTTCGACAATGTCTCGCTCTGGAAGACCAGCGGCGCGCCGATCGTCAACGGTCTCGCCGCTGCCAACGCCCCTCTCGGCATCGGCAAGCGCAGCGCCACGACGCGCCTCACCTTCGTCGGCAACGACGACTCGTTTCACAATTTCGCGCAGACCGTCTTCAGCCAGCCCGCCGCCAATCGCGTCAACTCCGTCGTTCTGCCCGGTGACTGGGCCGCGTTCGACTCGAAGAATCCGTTTCCCGCCAAGGCGAGTTTCTCCGGCCCCGGCGGCACGAGTGAGTTCAAGCAAAAGAGCCTCGGCGCCGTCGTCGAAGCGGAGCCGTTGAAAAACCTCTTCGTCGAGTTCGCCGCCGTGAACGATCTGCGCGACCACGATGTTTACGACACCACGCACGACGTGTATCGCGTGCTCGCTGAGCCCGGTAACACCTACCGTGAGGGCACGGCCAATCCTTATGCCGGCCTCTACTACACCGATACGCGCTGGGTCCTCCGCCGCGCGCGCGACAGCGGCGAGCGTTTCCGGCTCACCGCGTCCTATCAGCTCGATCTCGGCCGGGCCGGACGGCACAGTCTCTCGGCGCTCGCGAGCCGCGACAACACTGGCAACCCCCGCCACGTCGGCTTCCTCGTCGCCGACGGCGCGCCGTTCAATGCTCAGCCGCAGAACGTCGCCAACCAGCTTTGGACGCGCCGCTACATCACCAACCCCGCCGACACGTCGCAGTTCTCCGCTCCCGATTTCCGCCGCGTGCCGAAATCGTTTTCCGTCGTCACCGATCAGGGCGTCGCGCCGCGCACTGTCACCACCGCGTGGGCCTACAACGAGCTCAACGACCAGTGGGGCCAGACCGACGCGCGGCTCGTCGCGCTCCAGAGTTATTTTCTCGGCGACCGCCTCGTCACGACCGTCGGCTGGCGCTACACTAAGCTCGCCGGCTACGCGCGCCCTACGAACAATCCCAATACGCAGGTCGCCGCGCGCCCCGAGTCCTTCGGCCCGCTACGCTTCATCGGCGACGCACCGCCGGTCACGCCTTTCGACTTCGAACGCCGCAGCTACGGCGCCGTTGGAAAAGTTACGCCGTGGCTCTCCGCCTATTACAACTACTCGGAAAATGCGCAGCCGCCTGGCAGCACGCAGACGCTCATCCCCGACAGCTCGCCGTTTCCGCTGAACGCTGGCAAGGGCAAGGACTACGGCCTGATGGTCTCGCTCTTCGGTGGCCGCGCCTTCCTCCGCGCCGGCTGGTTCAGCACCAGCTCCGTCGATCAATCGAGTGCGTTTGGCGCGAGCAACGTCGCCGGCCGCAACGATCGCATCATGGATGTGCTCGTCGCCAACAACCTGATCGCCGCTGCCAATGCCGTGCGCTTCACCGGCGGCGACTTCGACTTGGCCGATCTCGCGACTGACGGATACGAGCTGAACTTCACCGGCAACGTCACGCCCGCGTGGCGCGTCGTCGTGAATCTTTCCAAGACGGAGTCGGTGCAGACCAATATGCTCAAGCGCAGCCGCGCCGCCGCCGCGCGCGTTGTCCCACTCTGGCAAAACGCTGCCGCACAGAATCTCCAGACCACCGCCGGCGTCTCCGTCGCGCAGGAGATCATCAACTATCAGAATTGGCTCGCGACAACGACCGCCGTGGAAAACTCCGGCACCGTCGGCCACCGCGAACTCGAGGCGCGCGCCTTCACGCGCTACGATTTCCGCGAAGGCAAATTGAAGGGAGCCTTCCTCGGCGGCGGCCTCAGTTACGGCAGCGCGCCCGTGATCGGCCGCAGCACGGCGGGCACGCTTTTCAAGGCCAGCGTCCGCCGCGAAGCCGACGCGCTCCTCGGCTACCGCACGCGCCTCCCGCGCTTCCTCGGCAGCAAGAATCTTGAGCTGCAATTCAATGCGACGAATCTCCTCCAGCAGAAGGACTACACGCTCGTGCGCCGCGATCCCGACGGCCAACTCTTCCGCGCCGCCGTCAACCCGCCGTCGAATTACGCGTTGAGCGCGCGCGTGAATTTCTGAACGTGGACGTTGGGTAAGCCCTTTTTTATCATTCGCCCCATGCCCAGCTACGTTCTCCTCCTCTTCTCTTTTGTTTTTTCCTGCATTCACCTAGGCGCGGCTGCGGCGCAGCCACGCCCCAACATCGTCTTCATCCTCGCCGACGACCTCGGCTGGAACGGCATCGGTCCCTACGGCAACAAGGACGTCTCCACCCCGCACCTCGACCGCCTCGCGCGCGAGGGCATGACGTTTCACCGCGCCTACGCTGAGCCCCAGTGCTCGCCCACGCGCGGCGCGTTTTTCAGCGGCCAGTGGCCCGCGCGCACGGGGATGTTCGCCGTCACCCACGAGATGGATCCTATCGCCGCGCCGCTCACGCCGCCGCCACACGCGATGGTCATGCCGCCCGCCACCGCCTCGCTCGCCCTCATGCTCCGCGCCGCCGGCTATGCGACCGGCCTCTCGGGCAAGTGGCACATCGCCGACAACTACAATGCCGCCCCGCTCCGCGCCCGCGAAGGCGGAAAATATTTTGATCGCTACGGCTTCGACTTCGTCGGTGCCGCCGCCAACGGCGCGCTCGAGAAGGACAAGTCCACCGCCGGCATTACCGACGACATGCTCGGCTTCATCGAGGCAAACCGCGCGCGGCCGTTCTTCGCCTACCTCGCTCACCACGCGCCGCACGCCGCGCTCGAGCCGCCCAAGGCGCTTGTCGAAAAATACGTCGCGCGCGGCCACCGCAAAAGTTCCACACCGCTCACCGCGTTTCGCGAGCGCCCCACTGCCGACTACTATGCCACGCTTGAGCACCTCGACACCCAGATTGGCCGCGTGCTCGCGCTCCTCGACCGCCTCGGTTTCACGCAGAACACCCTCGTCATTTTCTCGTCCGACAACGGCGGCCTTAACCGTATGGCCGACATGGCTCCGCTACGCGGCTCGAAGGGCATGACCTACGAGGGCGGCATACGCGTCCCGCTCCTCGCGCGTTGGCCCGCGCGTATCGCGCCAGCCTCGTCGAACACCGTGCCCGTCCACTTTGTCGACTGGTATCCCACCTTCGCCACGCTTGCCGGCGCGAAACTCCCCGCCGCGCAAAAGCTCGACGGCGAAAACCTTATCCCGCTCCTCGCCGGCACGGGCCGCCCCGCGCGCGATACGCTCTGGTGGCACACACCCACCTACACGACGCCGTTCGCCCGCACGCCGTGCTCCACCCTTCTTCGAGGCGACTGGAAACTCATCCACTACTTCGGCGACTTCCTCGAACTTGGACCTGATGCCGTCCCCGAAAACGAAGGCGTCTACGGCAAACTTATTCTCGGCGCGCGCACCGAACTCTATCACCTCGCCACCGACCCCGGCGAGACCACGGACCTCGCCGCGAAGAATCCCGCGAAGGCCGCCGAGTTGATGGCCGCGTTGAAAAAACTCTGGGCCGACACCGGCGCCACGTTCCCCAAACCCAATCTCGCCTATCGCTCCGATAATCCCAATTGGTGGAAGCGGGCCGTCGCCGGCAAGAGCCCGGACTAAAATTTCCTTTCCCCCCTATGCATCGCCTCCTCCTCACGCTTGTCCTGCTGTCTTCATTCGCCCCACTGCGTGTTGTGTCCGCCGCGACGTCCGTCCGGCAGCCCAATATCATTTTCTTTCTCAGCGACGATCTCGCGCAGGGCGACGTCGGTGTCTACGGGCAGAAGCTCATCCAGACCCCGCGACTTGACCGCATGGCGCGCGAGGGGACGCGCTACACGCAGGCGTTCTGTGGCACGACTGTCTGTGCCCCATCGCGCACGTCGCTCATGACTGGCCTGCACACCGGCCACTCGCCCGTGCGCGGCAATTGGGAAGTTCCCGTCGAGGGCCAGCTCCCGTTGCCCGAGAAAACGGTCACCGTTGCGCAGCTGCTCAAAACTGCGGGCTACGCCACGGCCGTGATGGGCAAGTGGGGCATGGGCATGTTCGACACCACCGGCAGTCCGTTGAAAAAGGGCTTCGACCACCACTTCGGCTACAACTGCCAGCGCCACGCGCATTCCTACTTCCCCGAGTTTCTCTACAACGACGGTCAGCGCGTCTCGCTCCCCGGCAACACCGGCAAGGGCGTCGGCCCCGTCTACGCGCAAAACCTCATACAGGCCGATGTGCTGAAGTGGGTCCGCGCGAAAAAGGCCCAACCCTTTTTCCTTTTCTACGCCATCACGCTTCCGCACGGCACGCACGAAATCGACGACCTCGGCATTTACGCCGACAAGCCCTGGCCCGCGCAGCAGAAAGCCTACGCCGCGCAGGTCACGCGCCTCGACCGTGACCTTGGTCAGCTCCTCGATCTCCTCGGCGAACTCAAACTCGACAACAACACCCTCGTCATGGTCGCCGGCGACAACGGCTCGTCCTTCGAGCCGAGTTCCGCGATGGGCAAACTCTTCGATCAAGCCGCCAACGGCCTGCGCGGCTACAAGCGGGAACTCTACGAGGGGGGCCTGCGCCAAGCCGCCCTCGCGCGTTGGCCCGGCGTCGTGCCCGCTGGGCGCGTGACCGACGGACCGTGGGCGTTCTGGGATTTTCTGCCGACCGCTGTCGAGCTCGCCGGCGCCAAACTCCCCGCCGGCTTCAAGCCCGACGGCCACTCGCTCGTCTCCTTCCTCAAGGGCGGCGAGGCGCCGCAGCGCGATTATTTTTATTGGGAACTCCACGAGACCAACAAGCCCCTCCAAGCCGTTCGCTTCGCCAACTGGAAAGCCATCCGCAACGGCCCCGGCCTCCCGCTCGAACTCTACGACCTCGCGACCGATCTCGGTGAAACCAAAAACGTCGCCGCCGCGCACCCCGACCTCGTTGCCCGCGCCGAGTCGCTGATGAAAACCGCCCACACCGACGACCCCAACTGGCCGCTCACCGGCCGCGCCTCCGCTCGTGACGCCGACCGCGCGGCCAACGCCAAGAAGGTGAAGAAGGCCGAGTGATCGTGCGGTCCCCTCCCGCCATGCTCCACCGCCTCTGCTTTTTCACTCTTCTCTTTTCACCCTTCACCCTTCCGGCCGCGACTTCATCGCGCCCCAACATCGTCATGCTCCTCATCGACGACATGGGGTGGGGTGATTTCTCCTGTTTCGGCAACAAGGACGCAAAGACACCCAACGTCGATCGCCTCGCCGCCGAGGGCATCCGCTTCTCGCAGTTCTATGTTAATTCTCCGATCTGCTCGCCGTCGCGTTGCGCCCTCACGACGGGGCAGTATCCGCAGCGCTGGCGCATCAACTCCTTTCTCAATAACCGCGCCGACAACGCGCGCCGCGGCGTCGCCGACTGGCTCGATCCGCAGGCGCCCACGCTGCCGCGCCTGCTCCAGCGCGCCGGCTACGCCACCGGCCATTTCGGCAAGTGGCACCTCGGTGGCCAGCGCGATGTCGACGATGCGCCCGCGATCACGAGCTACGGATTCGACGCCTCGCTCACCAATTTCGAAGGCATGGGCCCGAAGCTCCTTCCGCTCACGCTCAAACCTGGCGAGACCGTCGCCGGAAAAATCTGGGCCGACGCCGAACGTCTCGGCTCGCCCGTGACGTGGATGCAGCGCTCGCAAATCACCACAGGGTTCGTGGATGCCGCGCTCACGTTCATCGATCGCGCGGCGGCGGAGAAGAAACCGTTCTACGTGAATCTCTGGCCCGATGATGTGCACAGTCCCTTCTGGCCGCCGGTGAGCGAGTGGCGCGACGGAACCAAACGCAGCCTTTACCTCTCCGTGCTCGAGGCGATGGACCGCCAGTTTGGCAAACTCTTCGATCGCATCCGCACCGATCCCGCGCTGCGCGACAACACCCTCATCCTCGTCTGCTCCGACAACGGCCCCGAGCCCGGTGCCGGGAGTGCGGGCCCGTTTCGAGGTGCCAAGACCACGCTCTACGAGGGCGGCACGCGCTCGCCATTGATCGCGTGGGCGCCCGGCCTCATCTCGAAAAACGCGGCGGGTTCGCACAACGAGCGCGCCGTCTTTGCCGCGTTCGATCTCGCGCCGTCCTTACTCACGATTGCCGGGGTGGCCACGCCGCGCGACGTGACCTTCGACGGCGAGGACGTTTCCTCTGCGTTGCTCGGCCGTCGGGAGGTCGGGCGCACTGCGCCGATCATGTGGCGCCGACCGCCGGATCGGAAAAGCTGGCCGCCCGCGATCACCGAGTCGCTGCCAGATCTCGCGATTCGCGATGGCGACTGGAAGCTCCTGTGTGACTACGACGGTTCGAAACCCCAGCTCTACAATCTCGCCCTTGATCGTGGTGAGGCGAACAATCTTGCTCCCGCAAATTCGGCGATCGTCGCCCGCCTCACCGCAGCCTTGCTCGGCTGGCATCGCTCGATGCCCGCCGACAACGGTCCCGCCCTCGGAAGCGAGCCCGTCGCGCCGAAAGCCAAAGCGAAGAAAAAGGCGAACTGACGCGACGCATCGGCCGGCACAAAGAGACGCTCGAATCCAAGGCTGCTTTCACCTCAGTCGCATCCGCTGCGAGGTAGTGGTGTTGTTTGCCTTGTCATTGCGAGGTGCGCGAAGCGCGCCGCGGCAATCCAGCTGGATTGCTTCGTCGCCGCGCGGAGCGCGGCTTCTCGCAATGACAAACTATGCTACTACCCGCGGCGATCAACGAATCAGAATCGGTCGCTTTTGTAGGTCGTAAGTCCGGCGGGTGAGCGGCGCGGTTGTCACGCTGTTGGGGGTGAATCGCACCGACACCGGCGCAGTCACGAGCGTGCTGGTCGAGGTCTCCTTGGGACTCAGCAGCAGCGCGCCCGAGATTAGGTGGATCTCCACCGTCGCCACTCCTGGGACGTAGCGCGCGATAAACTCGGTGCCACGAATGCCAATGTTTCCGTAGGCCGTGTTGATACTGACAGTGGGTTCCTGTTTCTTGGCGATCAGCCCGCTGACGTATCTGAATGTGCCCTCCATAAAACTGACTTCGGCCGCGTTCGCATCCGAATTCGCCGGATCATAGACATACTCGTCGATCGGCAAGGTGGTGTTTTCCGCGAGCGCAAGCTGGGTCTGGTCGGCGAATAGCAGCTCTGCTCTGCTGTCTTTGTCCGTCGAGATGATGTCACCCGTCTGGAGCAGATCATCCTTGGTGAGCGGACGCTTCTCGCCGTTTCGCGTCAGATTGACCAGTCCCTCGAGGTTTGTGACGCGCGCGATTCCACCCGAGCCTTTGCCGGGCTCCGGCGCCGGCGCGAAATAGAGGATCTGTGAGGCGCGGGAAACGGCATAGCCGATGCCTTCCTTGGTCAGCTCGTAGAGTGTCGGTCCCCGTGGTTTGGGCGCGGCCACCGCTGCCACGCGGCGGCCGCTCTCCGGCGCGAACGCACCGAAGACCCCGCGCGTCGGCGGCATGATCGCGCCTACCTTGGTCGGCGTCTGCGGCAAAATGCGGATCTGAATTTCATTGCTCGAGTGCATGTTGCCCCCGACGACTCGGTAGCGGACATAAGCCACTCCGGGAATGATCACCGACCAAGGGCCCTGGGCGGCCCGCATCGGTGCGATGCGGTGCTCCTGGCCGGCATAGAGAATCTGATCGCGCCGTTCTTCGGTCGTGTTGAGCCGGAGCAGCGCCTCGCGCTGGCGGTTGGCGGCGATCACCAGCTCGCCCGGTTTGCCCAACTGGGCGAGCAGGGTGTTAAGCGGCGGGAGCCCCAGGTCCTTGGCCTGGGCCGTATAAAGATTCTGGAGATTCTCCACGAAATCGGCCCCGAATCGTCCCCGGAATTCCGGGATCACGTCGTCGATGGTGGCCTGATAACTTTTGGGCATCTTCGCGTAGGTGAGCCCGGATTGAATGGCATACGAGGCCATCTGCAGTTCTCGCGGCTTTTTGCGCTTCACCACCGTCCCGCGCCACAGCAGGGTGGAAATCGCATCCGCCGCCTTGCCCTGAACCGGGCCGATTTGATAGGCGGCACCCGCGCCACCGCGGTGGACGGAATACTCCGAGCAAAACGCGACGGCTCGCACCACATAGTCGCCGGGCGGCATCGGCTGGTCCCAGTTATCCGCCGTGACCTTGAACCGCATCGGATTGAACGGCCCGTCGCCTGGCAGCGTGCTGACGGCGGGATAGAGCGTGCTGGCGTCGAGTTTCAGCGGGAGCTGGTGGTCGAGCAGCGTGCTCACGGCTTCCTGTAGCGCCTTCTGTTTCAGATTTGTGAGTAGCTCGGCTGCCGACGAGGCACCCGACTTGGCGGTGGCCGCGTGAGTCGACGACGGGAACAAGAGGCCGATCGCCGCCAGCAGCAGCCAGGCGCCGCCGTGCGCCGACCGCTTGATGTTCGTCCGGGCCACCGAAAGCGTGGAACCGAACAAGTGGGGCCAAACACTAAGTTCTTTGTCCATAGGGGAGGCGGCGTTGGCGGTGAAGCTCGCCAACGCGCAGAGGCATAGGCGGGGGGATTGGCCGGAAAGACGAGCACCTTCCTGCTCTTGGCTTCAGTTTGCCGGCTCTGAACGGGCGCAGGTAAACGACGCCCGTTCCCTCCCGGGAATTCGACAAGAACAAGAAATGGAAGTAACCGCGTGTGGGCTTGCTCGTCGTTGAGGGAACGCCATGAATTCCCCGGTGCAGTCTGTTGGCCCCAACCCCCGCCGTTATTTTTTCGTGTTCGTGCTGCTCGGCCTCGTTGCGGGCGGATCGGTGGCGCAGGCCGCCAAGGGGAACAAGGAAGAACGCAAGGAGCTAAAACGGGAGATGGGCTACGATGACCCGGGAGCCAAGGGAAAGAGTCGCGCCGCTGGCGGCGATCCGCGGGCGACCAAGTCTTCTGCGCCTGACACCCAGAACCGGACCTTGACGCGACTTCGCGAGCAGTTGGAAGTGACCGACGATGACGAATGGGACGTCATTGCGCTGCGGATCGGAAAGCTGGAGGAGGCGCGACGCGGTGGAGCAGCCAGCGCTCCGGCGGATCGGAGCAAGCGGACCTCCGGCAATATCGAGCGCGACATGCTAAAGGCCGCCGTGAGCGACAAATTGCCCGAGGCCGAAATTAAGGGCCGGCTGGCGCGCGCACGGGAGGCCTACCGGCAAAACGAAGATCGGCTCGTCGCGGCGCAGTCTGACTTGCGCGCTGTGTTGACCGTGCGGCAGGAAGCGATCGCGGTGATCGCGGGTTTGTTGCCGCCGTGAGCGTTGGGCGGCGTTCGCCGCCGCTGCTCGGGCAAGGCGCCATGGCGGCAAACTCCCGGAAGATCCGCGGGGAAAAACGCCGAGCCACAGCGCCGCGTTCACTCTTTTCCGGTCGGCTCAGCCCGCGTGGTCCGTCGCATTCGGGTGGAGTTGCGCTGACTTGATCCTCCAGCGGTGCCCAAACAATCGGGGCGGTCGGCAACGACTCATGAAGGATTCACGCCAACGGCCCGTAGCTTTTCGATCGTAGGGCGCCGCTTGTCGGCGTGCCGTCGCCGATTCTCACTTTCGTCGCGAGACGGCGCGGCGACGAACGCCGGCCCTCTACACGTCCAAAAGCAGCCGGCGATTGGTAAAGTCGTGCGTCTCCGGGTTCGGGCGAATCATCCCGATGTGGAAAATAGTCCGCTGAATGTGTGAACCCGCGGCTTTCGCTCTTCGTGCAAGCTGATTGACTGCCTCCGGTGCTCTCGGGATCGCTTTGCGCTTTGGCCCGATTGCCTCATTTCCAGGCCCGCCTTGCCGCCCCGGTCTCGGCGGCGAACCAACCCTTAAAATATTTCCCATGCCCATACTAACGCGTCGCCTGCTTCCTTGGACGTTCCTGCTCCTGGCTCCGTTCTCGATTGGGAAGGTAGCCGCCGCAGCAACGTCGCGCCCCAATATCCTCCTCATCCTCGCCGACGATCTCGGGTGGAGCGATCTCGGTTGTTACGGGGGGGAAATTAAGACGCCCGCGCTCGACGCGCTTGCGGCCGGCGGCGTGCGGTTCACGCAGTTCTATAACACGTCGCGCTGCTGCCCGTCGCGCGCGTCGCTGCTCACGGGGCTCTACCCGCATCAGGCGCACGTCGGCAACATGACGCAGGATCGCGGCGAGCAGTTTCTCGGCTACCGCGGCACGTTGCAGGCCGACAGCGTCACGCTCGCCGAGGTGCTGCGCGACGCCGGCTATCGCACGTCGATGGTTGGCAAGTGGCACCTGCACATGGCGCGCACCGACGTGAAGCCCACCGACCGCGGCTTCGACGACTTCTACGGGATGCTCGGCGGTTACAACTCCTGCTGGGACGAGTCGCCTTACTATACACGCTGGCCGAAGTCGCGCACGCCGCGCAGCTACACCTCGGCGAAGGACGGCGTGCCGGGAACATTCTACTCTACGGACGCGTTTGCCGACTACTCGCTCGATTTTCTCGCCGAGGCGCGCCGCGAAAAAAAACCGTTCCTTCACTACCTCGCCTTCAACGCCCCGCACTTCCCACTCCACGCGCACGAGGCCGACATCGCGAAATATGAGGCGATGTATTTCGCGAAAGGCTGGGACACAATTCGCGACGACCGGCTCGCGCAGTTGAAAAAGCAAAAGCTCGTCCCCGGCGATTTGCCGCTCACCCCGCGCAGCGGCATCCCGCCGAAAAGCCACGCCAAGCCGTCGCCCTACGCCGGCCAGGACAACCCCGCGTGGGACTCGCTCCCCGAGGAACGCCGCCGCGATCTCGCGCGCCGCATGGCCGTTTTCGCCGCGATGGTAGACCGCATGGATCAGGCGATCGGCCGCGTCGTGGCCGATTTGCGCGCACACGGTGAACTGGACAACACGCTTATTGTTTTCCTCAGCGATAACGGGGCGTGCTGGGAGTGGGACCCGCTCGGTTTCGATGGCTCGAGCGGCCCGAGAAATGTCCTGCACCTCGGCGCCGATCTGAAGAAGCTCGGCGCGCCTGGCAGCTACACGAGCTATGGCAGCGGCTGGGCCAACGCCGGTAACACGCCGTGGCGCCTCTACAAGCACTTCAGCCACGAGGGCGGCATTCGCACGCCGTTCATCGCCCACTGGCCGGCGGGGATGAAGACGGAGGGAGGGAGAGAAGGAGGGACGGAGAGACGGGGAGATGGAGAGAAGGGGAGATTGGTCACCGCTGCGTCTCACCTGATCGACCTCATGCCGACGTTCGTCGAACTCGCCGGCGCGAAATATCCCGCCGAGCGCAACGGCACCGCGATCCAGCCGATGGAAGGCCGCAGTCTCGTGTCGCTCCTGGTCTCTCCGTCTCTCCCTCCTTCTGTCTCTCCGTCTTCTGCGCCACGGGCGCTCTTCTTCGAGCACGATGGCAGCCGGGCGATCCGCGACGGCGATTGGAAACTAGTCTCCCTCGTCGGGGAGAAGTGGGAACTCTACGATCTCGCCACCGACCCCACCGAGATGCGCGACCTCGCCGCCACGAATCCGGACCGCGTGCGCGCCCTCGCGGCGGCCTGGCACGTCTGGGCCAAACGCACGCACGTGGATATCGCCCGAGATCCTTTCAGCGAACCTGCGGCGGCTCCGGCGGGGAAGAAGAAGGGCAACAAGTAGGCGCGCCGGGAAATAATCGCTGGGCGGGACTCGCGGCTTGTTGTGCTGTAGATGCCATGAGGCGGACAAGCGGGCGAAAAACGCCCAACTTGTCCGCCGAATGAAGACTAACACTAACGTAACGAAACTGCTGGAACGCTTGGTGGAAACCAAGGCCGAAACGATCAAGCTGGGACTGGACCTGCACGCCCGCGACGTGGTCGTGTGCGTGCAGCTCGACGGCGCGTTGCCACAACGCCCGCAAAAAATG
>JANNEY010000111.1:0-13915 GCA_031379235.1 Opitutaceae bacterium
TAACCCGTCATTGGTCCCATCTCGGGCATGAAGTCGCGGGTCTCGTCGCGATTGACGAGGCCGAGTGGATCGGCGGCGGAAACCTGCTCAAGCGCGTTGGCGATCGTGCAGGAATTCCAGCGCTTGAGCTTGAGGAGATCGCCGTGAGCGAGGGGAGGAGAGGCGTTGGCGGCAGTTGAGTTCATGAGATTGGTTCATGGTCGGGGCCGGACGTAGGGGAGCATCTGGGGAGGCTCGTCAAACCAGGCGCGGTCAACAATGGCATGTTTGATAATGCGGCGGTCCATGTCGTAGGCGACGTGGATTTTGCCGTCGCGGGCGAGCAGCATGGCGGTGTAACCGGCGGGGCCGGGGCCGGTCTCGATGTCGCGACGCACGGGCCACGTCTTGCCGCCATCGCGGGACAGCAGCAGCGCGAGCGGTGCGCGGGTCCGCGGGGTCGGGTTGCAGGCGATGACGAGTTCCCCGTTGGGCAAGGCGACGAAATCCGAGCGTGAGCTGGGATTGTCGAGCGCGCTTTTTTCGAGCGGAGCCCACGTCTTGCCGCCGTCGGTGGACGTGGAGCGCCAGAGCTTTCCGTCGCGCCCGCGCGGGCGGAAGAAGGCGACGAGCGAGCCGTCTTCAAGTTGGGCCGCCGTGGGCTGGATGTTTCCCGGCTTCGAAAGCAGTTCCGCGGTCTCGCTCCACGATTCGCCGCCGTCGGTCGACCGATAGAATAGCGATGTCCACCCTCGGATTGGATCCGGGTGTTCGCTTTCGCGGTTCGCTGGCACCAGCAAGGTGCCATCGTTGAGACGAATCGGCTTCAGGGCAAAAAGCGTGCCCGTCGCGTAGTCGAATTTCGGCTCTGGCATTCGCCGCTCCGCCTCCCAGGTCTTCCCGCCGTCCCGTGAGACGCGGAAATAGGGACGGCAATACTCGAAATTCTGGCCGCCTTCGACGTTCGAGTAGAAACACGTCAGCGTGCCGTCCGCGCCGAGGAGCAACACCGGGTTCACGCGCGACGTGCCGTTGCCCGCGATGATGATGCGGGGCTTTTCCCATTCCGCGGCGCCGCGCGCGAGACGCGTCAGGTAAATGGAGCTGTCGAGCGAGAGTTCGTAGCGGCCGGCGTAAAAGCAGCAGAGCAGGTCGCCGTTCGGCAGTTCCACCAAGGAAGGGATTCCTTCGTGTCCGCTGCCCTCGATGTGGCGCGAGATAAATCGCTCCACACGGACTGCGGCTCGGGGCGGGTAGCTGGCGTCATCTTTCATCGCGAGCCACACCGGCTCGGAATCGGCGGCTTCGCCACTGTCGTCGGTCGCGCGCGCAATGAGGGAAAAGTGCGCCCGCGCGAAAATTTCGCGCGGCGCGACCTCGACGACAAAAGGCTCCGCCGTCGCGACCCCGGCCGCAAGGTTGTGCGACAAGACGAAAAACTCGACTTTGACAATGCGCCGTCCGGCGTCGGCGCGCGCTTCCGCCCGCGCCGTGAATTTCTCCGCCGCGCGCAATTCGTCGGATGGCTGCGGGGAAACCACGCGAACAAAAGGTGGCTGCCCGGCCGTCAAGGCACTTGGCGCGCACGAGGCGAACAGGAGGAATAGGCGAAGCGGCAGGGAAGCAGGGTTCATGGGTAGTTGTGTTGGCGGGCCGGTGATGCGTTGCAGATCGGACGCTTTATTGGGTTCCGAGATAGCCCACGATGTCGGCCACATCTTGCGCCGAGAAACCGAGTTGATCCGCGCTCAGCATGAGCGAGCGGCGCAACGGCTTGTTGGATTTCACGCGGTTCGCCGGGATAATTTGGGTCGTGCCTCCCGCGGTGCGGACGTAGAGCGGATCGCCGGTCGATTGCTCGAGGCCGTGCAGAATCGTCCCGTCATGCAGCGTGATTTCGGCGCCGTCGTAGCCATGCGCGATCTCCGAGGAAGGCGAGACGATGGCGTTGATCACCACCTCGATGGTCTGGCGGCGGGCGAACCCGGTGAGGGTCGGCCCATACTCGACGCCGCGCTCGCCGATGCGGTGGCACATCAGGCAGGCGGTCGCGAGTTGCGCACCGCGCGCCGCGTCGCCGGGCAATTTGGCGATCTCGGTCGGCGCGGGAAGCTGCGTGGGCGGTGCGGGCGGAATGATCGAGGCCGTGACGACAATCTTGTCCGCATCGTAGATGCCGCGCTCGCGCAGGGCGGCGGTGACCCCGAACTCGCGCCAACGGGTCGAGTGGAAATTGATGAGCCACCAGCGAGCTTGTTCGCGCACGAGTCCGTCCGCGTTCACCGCGAGATCGAGCAGCGCGGCCGCGGCGGTGCTTGTTGGCGTGAAGCCGAGGGCCGTGACGGCGGCGAGACGCGCGGGCTCGGGCAATTGCGTGGCACGCGCCCGCGCGGCGAAATCGTTGGCCGCATCGGCGGGCACCAACCGCCAGAGGAGGCCGGCAAACGCGGGCGACCACCGGGTGGCGTCGCGTTCCGTTTGGCCAGCGCGCAACGCGGCGTAGATTTCCGCTTCCTTACCCGTGCAGCCGGTGCCCCACGCCTCCAAATACCACCGGTCCTGACCGTCGTAACCGCGGGCGAGCTCGAGCAGAATCTCGCGTGACTCTGGCCAAGGCACATCGCGCATCGCGAGCGCCACCTCACGCCGCACCGCCGCCGAGGAATCCGCGGCGAGCCGGCGCGCGTGCGCGAGAATCGGCTGGCCGACGCGGCGCAGCGCGCGAAACGCCGCCACGCGCTGCTGCGGGTCGGCGGAAGCCAGCTCGCGCTCGGCGAGGCCCACGCCGGCCGGATCGAGTTGCGCGAGGAGGAACACGGCCCGCGCGCGCAGGTAGCGATCGGGGTCGGCCAGCAGAGCGGAAATCTCCGGCACCGCCGAAGCGCCTCGCGCCCTGATTCGCGCGAAGGCGGCGCCGCGCACATTCACGGCCGGGCTGCGTAACGCTGCGATCTGGTCCGCCGGCCGCGCGAGATCGAGTTTGGGAATGCGGGGCGTGAAGCCCTTGGGCGCGATCCGGTAGATTGCGCCGCTCAGCGAATCGTCCAAGGAATCGTGTCCGCCGGAGCGCGCATCGAACCAGTCGGCGACGTAGATCGCGCCATCGGGACCGACGGCGACGTCGGATGGGCGGAAGAACGTCTTGAGTTGGTTGCGAATCGAGCGCGCCCCACCCGCGAAATCCACGCCTTCGAATTTTCGCTCCGGATTGGTCGTGACGAAATCGAACCGCTCCAGGCGGTAGCCCGCGCCATCGGGCACCGGCAGATAGCCAAAGACGACATTGAGCGAGGCTTCGCAGACGAGCAGCAGGCCGCGCCACTTTTCACCGAGTGCGCCGCCTTCGTAGAACGCCACGCCGGTCGGCGAACCCGGGCCATAGATGTCGCCGGGAGGCATAACTCCCGGATCTTCCTGATGCCACATGGCGACGGGCACAGACTGGCCGGGCCGGCGGTCGGCAGTCCAGTATCGCCGACCGTCCGCGGAAAAGAATCCGGCGTTGCCGTGCTCGGGCAGGAACGCGACACGGCAGCCGGGCTCGTCGTCGTTGTCGCTTTGGAACACATCGCCAAAGGAGGTGATCGCCTGCTCGTAGCTGTTGCGGAAGTTGTGGCCGACGATCTCTGCGTGCGTGCCGTCGGGCCGCACGCGCATCAGAAATCCGCCGGTGTGGACGCGCCCGTCGTCGCTCACCGCCCCGGCGAGCTCGGGCGACTTCCAGCCGTAGAGCGGCGTCGCGTTGCCGCGGGCGATCGGCTCGTAGGTGCTGCCGACGCGGAACGTGCGGCCGGAGCGATCGGTGACGTGGGCCCCGGCGTTGCCGTGATTGAAATACCAGAGGCCATCCGGCCCGACCGTCAGCGAGTGCAGGGCGTGGTCGTGGTTGCGACCGTTGAAGCCGGTCAAGAGCACGTCGCGGCGATCCACGCGGGCGTCGAACTTGCCATCGCGATCCACGTCGGTGAATACGATGAGATCGGGCGCGTTGGACACGACGACGCGGTCGTCGATCACTGCGATGCCGAGTGGCGCGACAAGGCCCGGCTCCTGCACGAAGACGGAACTGCGGTCGGCGCGCCCATCGCCATCGGTGTCCTCCAGCACGACGACGCGGTCGCCCGCTGCATCTCGGCCGGCGTGCCGGCGGTAGTTCACGCCCTCGGTCACCCAGATGCGGCCGCGAGCGTCGATGTCGAGGTTGGTGGGGTTACGCAGTAGCGGCGCGCGCGCCCAGAGGGTGATTTCGAGGCCCTCGGGCACCACGAACATTGAGGTCGGCACATGGTCGTCCGCGGCGGCTGCGGTCTGCACGGCCGCGCAGGCGCAGAACGTTCCGCGAGCGAAGACTCGCTTCACGGCTGCACCGTGCGTTCGCCATCCTCCGGCCAGGTTTCGGGTGAGAGCAGGCACGCAACGGACGGGCAACACGGGGGACGCGCACGGGCGGTAAGAGGCAATGAGCGAACTAGGCCGCCCCGGGCGAATACGCGTTGAGGTCTTGGTTGGTTAAAAGCGGCCCATTACACCGAAGCTCAGTCTCATGCCGTAGACTTCGGAGATGAAAACCCGGCTGGAGGCGCCACCGTTATACCAACTTGGCCACCGGTTCGTGATGTTGGTGCAGTCGCAGAACAAATTCAGTTCCTTGCGAATCTTGTAGCTCACGCTGGCATCCGTATTCCAGAAGCTCTCATTGTAGGTTCGCGAAAGCGGATTTGCGGCGTAGCCGGCCAGAAAGTCGTCCTGATAGCGCGACTGGACCCGGAGCTGAAAGCCGCGAAAATCGTAGGAAAACCCGACGTTGAAAGTCTTCGGCATGAAATTCGGCAGCGCGTCAATCAGCGCTCCACCCACGCTGGCGCCGATTCCGTAGCCGTAGTTCCCGGAAGTTTTCAGGTGGGTGTAGTTCGCGTGCAATGTGAGAGTGTTAAACGGCCGCGGGAGGAACTCCAGACGCTGCATGTAGTTGATCTCCTGCCCGTCGATCTTGGCCGTGCCGGCGTTTCTTTGGGTGTTATACTGCCATCCAACGTATTGCCCGTTGAAACCATTGTCGGCGCCGGTTCCAAGGAATTTGCTGTCTGTCCAGATGAAATCCTTGAGGTCCTTGCGGAATACGCCGACCGTGAGGAGCCCCGAGTTCTTGAAATAATATTCGGCCGAGAGGTCGTAGCTTTGTGAGGTAGTCGGCAAGAGCCCGGGATTGTTTTGATTGATGGTCTGGGCCGACGGGTCGATGACAGTGTCAGCGATCAATTGCGAAATCGCGGGGCGGGCCATGCTGGTCGAATAGGACGCTCGCAGTAAAAATTCAGGAGTGACCTGATAACGGAAGTGAATGCTCGGGAAAAACTTCTTGTAGTTCTTCTCCCGGTCCACCGTCTGCAACCGGGTGGGATTTGTTCGGTCCGTGAAGCGGCCGGTTGAAGCGACATCCGTCGATTCTCCGCGCGCGCCGGTCACGATCTGCAGCTTGGCCACTTGCATTTTTCCCATCACATATGCCGCCTGCACTTCCTCCGTGATCAACTTCGGCGGATCAAAAACTGCCGCACCGGTATAAACCCACTGCGAGTGGACACGATCATTGTCCCAGAGCGCCTTCACTTTGCCAACGTCGACCTGATTGAATTTGTCGTAGATGCCGTTGAACATTCCGTAGCCTCCCGCACTGGTGCCCGTCGGCTGCATGATGCTTGCAATCACCGTGCCGTCGTCGCTCCTGCCGGGAGCGGTCGGACCCCAGATGCCGTCGGCACCCACGAAACGATATGCTGGATTCGTGACATAGGTGTTCCGGTGCTGGCTGGTCCAGGCGAGGCCCGCTTTTAGCGTGAACGGATAGCGCGTGGCGAAATCCCGCTGGGCATCCAACTGCGCGTGCTTCAAGTTTTCCTGATTGGTGCTGTAGAAACGACTCATGTCCAATCGGGCGCTGTCCTTGTCAAAGCCATCCTTCCGGAAAATGCTCGGCCCCGCGGTCTGCGTGAGAACCGGTCGGTCGAGGTTATTGGAGCCGTCGATCACGATGCCCACCAGGCCGAAGGGCATGACCACGTTGTTGTCGGACGCATAGTTGATGAATTTGTTCGGATTGGCGCTGCCTTGCCCGGTGATCTTCCACTCACCAATCTTGGTGCTGCCATACACGCCAATCTTATGGGAGTCACCCCAGCGCTGCTCATCACTGCCTTGGGTGGTCCACGCTTGATTGAGCAGTTCGGTTCGATTGTCCGTGAAACCGGGGACCACGCTCGCCGGGTTTCCGTTGGAGTCGAAGGGAGTGGCGCCTGCGGCGTCTCCTATTCTGGCCGCGGCGATGATGTCGGCCCGGCTCTTCCTGCCAAAGTCGATGGTCCGCCGGCCGCCAAAGTCGTTCGTGCGGTATTGGTATCGGTTGTAGTTTCTGAAATAGTTCGTATAGTTGGTGTCGATACCGATTGATGTCTCGGCGGTGGGTCGATATTCCACCCTTCCCTTCACGCCATAGCGAGTGGTCATGTAGCCGTCGTCCAGAAAACGCACCAAGGTGTTGCGTCCGTCGGCGAAGACCCGCTCCGCCTGAAGGCGATCACGGGAACTCTGGTTCTTCGTGTAGCTGGCATTGAGGGTGAGGCCCACCTTGCGCTCCATGACGGTGTCCATATACGTGACGGCATAGTTGGGGGTATATTTCCTCTGGTCGGTCCGATAGGTGTTATAGTTCAGGCCCGTCCGGTAGTTCACGACGCGCTCCTTGAAGTCGAAAGCCGATTTCGTGACCAGATTCGCGCTCCCGCCCAAGCCGTCGACCGCCTTGTCTGGAAGCGAGGCCTTGTTGATTTCGATCTCCTTGATGAATTCTGCCGGAAGGCGATCAACCGATGGAGCGCGGTCGCCTGAAGTGCTCTGGTTTGAACCGCCGCTGGCCGCCGGCATCTTTGCCCCGTCCATTGTGACCATGCTTAATGCCGGCGGGGCACCGCGCAGGCCGATGGCAATGATCTCACCTTCGGCCGTCATCACATGAACGCCAGGGAGGCGCTTCATGAATTGTCCGACATTCCCGTCCGGGACGTTGCCGAACGCGTCCATTGAGATCACGTTCATGATGGCGTCCGCAGCTTTTTGCCGGGCGATCGCCGCGCTGTTTCCCTCCCGCCAGGCGCTGACGGCGAAGGCTTCCAGTTTGTAGATTCCGGCCGTCATCGGCCCGTCGACTAGAGCAGTTTCCCCTGATCGGACCCCCACGGTCTTTGTCAACGAATCGAGGCCCGCGTAGGCCACGCTGATTGTTTGCTGGCCGGAGGGAACTCCCGTGATCGAAAACGTCCCATCCCGATCCGTTACCGTCCTCAGACTCGATCCTGCCACCGTAACTTCGGCCCCGGCGAGGAAGGCACCCGTTACCTCATTGTAGATTCGGCCGGATATCGCGCCGGTTGATTGGGCCACGGCGAATGGCCCGAGCACGCACAGGAGAAAAAACGCAGACGCGCGGAAGATTCTCGTCGAAAATCCGGAAGTTTGCGGCGGGATGGGGGGGATAGTTTTCATGTATGGTGGGGCGGGGTGCGGCGTTATGCCAGCGCCGGCGACGCCGTGGCGCACGCCTGTTCTGCTTGTCTTCTGAGGAGACAAGCACTCTCACCGTCACGAGGCGGGCCGCGCGACCGAGCCGCCGGGCACGAACCGCGGCATGAGGCGATCGTGCGTGGCGCGCAGCGGCTGGCCGGCCGCGAGGCGCGCGATCGCAAGGGCGAGTTTGCGCGCCACCGCGGAGGAATCGGAGCTGTAGCGCGCGACCGCCGGCGCGAGGAAGCCCAGGAACGGATCATCCTCGCGGCAGATGACGGAGACGTGGCGTGGGATTTCCACGCCGAGGCGCGGCAGCAGCGTGAGTGCGGCGAGCACGGCGTGGGACTTGGTCACGAAAAGCGCCGTGGGCCGGTTCGCCATCTGCGCGAGCCGCCGCAGGCGCCCCTCGATCTGCGGCAGGCTGCCGTCATGCTCAAGCACGAGTGGCGCAGGCGAGGCGGCGCGCAGCCCGGCGGCAAAGCCGCCGCACGTGGCGCGGTCGGCCGCAGAGCCCGTGCGGTGCAGGAGAATCGCGGTGCGGCGGTGGCCGACGGCGGCGAGCGTCGCCGCGGCGTGTTGCGCAATGGCGGCGTGGTCGTATTCCACCGAGGGCAGCTCGATGCCGGGAAACACCGCGCCGACGAGGATTGCCGGGAGGTCGCGCGCGGCGAGCCACTGCTGCATCGCGAGCGTGCCGCCGAAGAGCACCCACGCCGCGCGCGGGTGCGCGCGGAGCAGCGCGGCGAGAGGTCGCTCGGGCTTCGCGCCAAAATGACGACCGCCCTCATGCACGGCAAACTCGAGCCCCGTGCGCTGGAGCGAGGAACGCAGCTCGCTCACCCAGCGCGCCACCGAGGGCCGCAGCCGCCACAGTTCCTCCGGCAACAACAACACGACTTCCTCGATCTTCGCCTTGCCCGCGGCCGGGGCGGGCGCGGGCCGAATCGTCATCGGCCGGCCCTGCGCGAGATCGATCTGCCCGCGGTGCGCGAGTTCCTGCAAGGCCGCGCGCAGCGTGGTGCGGCTGATCATGAGGCTGGCGCAGAGCGCGTGCTGGCCCGGCAACTGCCCATGCCAGCGCCCGTGCCGCAGGCCGTGCTCAATCACGCCCACTGTCTGTGCGACCAAGGTCGAGCGCTGCGGAAACGGATGCGAGGGCGCTGGTGGCTTCGCCATGTCACCGACCAACATGCGCGCAGTCGCACGACTTGCGAGCATTTCGGTTGCACGGTGAGTGCCAGCGCGCAGAACGGAGACGCACCACAAACGTGCTCACGATGAGGTCACTTGGTTTCGCGCTCGCCGCCGCACTCGCGTCGTTCTGTCACCTTTCCGCCGCCGATGCATCCGCACGCGTGCGCCAGATCACGAGCGGGCCGGCACACCATTTCTTCGGCTACATCGGCCAAAGCCGCACAATCCCGTGGGACGCTACCGGTCGTTACGTGCTCGCGCTCGAAACCGATTTCCAGGATCGGATGCCGGGCGCGGGCGACGCGGCGCGGGTTTGCCTGATCGACGGGCACGAGGGCAATCGCATCCGCGTGGTTGACCGCACGCTCGCGTGGAATCCGCAGCAGGGAACGATGTTCTACTGGAATCCCGCGCACCCGGAGACGCAGTTCTTCTTCAACGACCGCGACCCCAAGACCGGAAAAATCTTCACCGTGCTCTTCGATCTCACGCGCGGGCCGAATGGCGGCCGTGTGCGCGAATATCGTTTCGACGACACGCCGGTCGCCAACGGCGGCGTCGCGCAAAACGGCGGCCACTTCCTCGCGATCAACTATGCGCGTATGGCGCGGCTGCGGCCGGTGACCGGCTACAAGGACGCGTGGGACTGGACGACGAAAGTCGCCGCGCCGGCAGACGACGGCATCTTCCGCATCGACCTCGGGACGGGCGAGCGGCGCCTGGTCGTTTCGTTTGCGCAGCTCAAGGCCGCGCTCGCGCACCTGCCGTCGCCGCCTCCGCGTCTCGACGAGCGCCATCTCTTCATCAACCACACGCTCAGTAACCGGAACAACGACCGCGTTTATTTCTATTGCCGCGCGGATTTTGAGACGACGCCCAACGACCGCGTCAACGTGCCCTTCACGATGCGCCCCGACGGCTCCGAGCTGACGGCGCACGCGACGTTCATCGGCGGCCACCCCGACTGGGAGTGGGGCGACCGCATCATCGGCTCCGCCGACAACCAGCAGGTGATCTACGATGTGGCGGCGCAGAAGATCGTGGAGGGCCTCGGCGGCAAGGAGGTGTTTCCGAATCCCGGCGGCGACATCGCACTCGCGCCCGATGGCCGCTGGTTCGTCAACAGCCACCGCGAGGGCGAGCACAACCTCTACACCTTCCTTGACCGCCGCACCGGCCGGACGCTGCGCGCGCCGCCGGTGTTTATGGGCCAGTGGAAAAGCGGCGACCTGCGTCTCGATCCCGCGCCGTGTTGGAATCGCAACGGCGACGCGATCGTCGTCCCCGGCATCGCGCCCGACGGCACGCGCCAGATGTTTGTCATCGAGCTGCCGGCGGGAGGAGGAAGGTGAGTTCGCGTCGTGTTGGGCGAAGCGGTTTCCACGAAGCTTAGTTACCCCTTGCGTATACTGGCTGATCAGCGACGTTGGTGGCTCGTTAATAACGTTAGATGACAGTAGCTGGTGGGTCTTCAGGTGAGCTTTTGGTTCAGATGATGATTCGAAACCCGATCTCCGGGAACGTGCTGACAGCGGACGAAGCAGACGAAACATCACCATGAACTCCAAAATTTACGTTGGAAATATGTCCTTCAAAACCTCCGAGGCCGATCTTCGCGACGCCTTCGGCAAATTCGGCGCCGTCACTGACGTCTACATCGCCACGGATCGCGAGACAGGCCGCCCGCGCGGCTTCGCCTTCGTGACCATGGGCACCGCCGACGAGGCCAAGGCCGCGATCGAGAAGATGAACGGCGCCGATCTCGACGGTCGCCAGCTCACGGTCAACGAAGCCAAGCCCAAGGAAGCCATGGGCGGCGGCGGTGGCGGCAATCGCAATTTCAGCAGCCCGGATCGTCGCCCCGGCGCGTTCAATTCGCGCTATTGATCCAAGCTGCGACGCAACGCGTCGCGCGTGACTCTCCGGCGGAGCGCTTCGGCGCTCCGCCTTTTTTGGGTCCGGATTTCACCCCATATCGCCCGGCGCGTTTGTTCGCCATGCTGCGGGACAAAATGCCGAAAAGCACTCTGACGCGTCCTCGTTCCTCAATTGCGGTTCCTTGCCTCGCCCGGGCTTCGTCCATGGTCGCGGCCGTGTATTCGCTCGGCCTGATCGTTTGCGCCGGCCTAGTCGCGCAGACGCCCGATGCACCGATGTCCACGGCGCGGGCCCGTTCGGCGCCCGTGTTCACGATCTATTTCGAAAACGACATGTTCACGGGCACGGATCAACATTACACCAACGGGCTGAAATTTTCGTGGCTCTCCGCCGACCTGGTCGATTGGGGGCAGAGCGGTTGGCGGAAAACGTGCATCGAATTTCTTCCGTTCGTGAACCGGACCGAGGGCCAGAAAAATCTCGGCCTCGCCCTCGGCCAGAACATCTACACCCCGCGCGACACGAGAAGGACCAACCCCGATCCAATCGATCGGCCGTATGCGGGCTGGCTTTATCTGGAGCTGGCTTTCGTCAGCAAGACTCCCGCGATCTCCGATACCGTGGCAATTCAAGCCGGTCTCATCGGGCCGCACAGTCTCGCGGAGGATTCGCAGCGCATCGTGCATCACTGGAGCGGCAGCGTCCGGCCGCGCGGCTGGGACTATCAGCTCCGCGACGAACTGGGCGTGAACCTCGTCTATGAGCGCCGGTGGCGGCTCTATGCCCGGGCGCTCGTCCAAACCCTCGGGATTGATTTGGTGCCTCATGCCGGCCTGAGCCTGGGCAACGTGCAGGCCTACGCCAACGCGGGCGGCACGCTGCGGTTCGGGCTGAATTTGCCCAGTGATTTCGGCGTGCAACTTGCGCGTCCCGGCAGCGTCGGCGGCACGCCCGCCGACGATCTCGATCCGCGGGTCGCGCTGGACCGCAATTTCAGTGTGTTCGCGTTTGGCGCCGCCGACGGACGCGCGGTGGCGCGGGATATTTTTCTCGATGGAAACACGTTTCGCTCCAGCCGCTCGGTGAACAAAGAGCCCTTCGTGGGCGATCTCAGCGCCGGGTTCGGTCTCATCGCCGGCCCTTGGCAGCTTACCTACACGCAGGTGTGGCGCACGCGGGAGTTCAAGGCGCAGCGCGGCTACTACAATAATTTCGGCTCGGTCTCGGTCTCGCGCGCATATTGAAAGCGGAGGATTAAAATTTTCCGGACGCGAGCCGACATCTGCGGCCGCCCGCGCCCGGGCAGGGGCATGACGCGCGATTAGCGCGATGCCTTTTCCTGAATCTTGTCGCCCAGTTTCTCGACATCCCGGCCGAGGCCTCTCGTAGTGTTGCAGCCCGTAGTGAAGAGAGCGAAAAGCGCGGCGGCGATCACGAGCAGGGCGAACTTATGGGTGTTTGAATTCATCGCCTAAGCATAGCGGGCAGGCCGCCGTGTCACCATGGGGTGTTCAGGGTATCGCCGGCGAAAACAAGCCGCCCGTCACCACCGGTGCCGCGGCGGATGGATGTAGATGCCGATGGTGGTGTCCACTTGTGGCCCCCTTGGCCCCCGATACCAGCGGTGGCCTTCCCTCCAGGGGTCGTCGTTAAACCATGGGTCGCGGCGTGGGCCGTAGTAGACGCCGTTCCTGAATCCGGCGTAGCCAGCGGTGACGCAGCTGCTCCGCGCAAACGGCAGACCGATCGGGGCAACGGAATTGAGGAGAATTTTTGAGATGGGTTTCATGGGCGTTTGGCGCCCGCGTGCATCGGGCGCGCAGCGCGGCGATAGTCAGTGGAATGACGTGGCCTGGGTAGTGGTTAGCGCCGTCGTCGCGCGGGCGGCGTGTAATCCGTCGCGTTTGGCGCGTGGCGTTTCTACTCTGTGTGATTCGGCCCGACCGCTAGGCAACCACGCGGCGCATTCAGGGTCCGCGGTCGTGTCGCCGAATTTCCTTTCATGCAAAAAACAAAAAAATCCGTGGCCAAGCGTTTCAAAATGACGGCGACGGGCAAACTCATGCGCCGCACGCCGGGCTTCCGCCATCTGCTCGGCGCCAAGAGCACCAAGGCCAAGCGCCGCGCATCGCGGGACAAGCACGTGGCGCCCGGCCACACGCCGCCGCTCCTGCGGTGCCTGCCGTTCGGTTTGTAGCACGGGATTTGCTGAGCGGAGTCATGGTGCCGCCTGTGCTTTCGCCGCCGGTATTCGACGTTACGCTGCGGGTGGGCTGCAGCCTCGCCTATCAGGTTACGGGCACGGCTTCGCTGCTGCTCAACCTCCGGCCGCTGCCCAACCGCAACCACGCGGTGATCTTCGAGGCGCTCGCGCTCGGTGCCAATTTGCCGGCCGAGCACTTTACCGACAGCCACGGCAACAAGGTCATTCGGGTCACGTTGGCGCCCGGAGCCAATTTTTTTCGCCACGACGCGATCGTCGCGGTGTCGTCGCGACCCGACAACCATGACCTGCCCGCCGCCACCCCGGAGGCGCCGCACGAGCTGCCGCCCTCGGTGCTGCGCTACACGCTGCCGAGCCGGTATTGCGATTCGGACAAGCTGACCAATTTCGCGTGGGAAAAATTCGGCCGGATCGAGCATGGCCTGCCGCGCGTGAGCGCCATCAGCCAGTGGATCCACGACAACATCGAGTATCGCTACATGTCCGGGCGCACGGATCTCTCCGCGGGGGATGTGTTGCAGCGCGGCTACGGCGTGTGCCGCGATTTCGCGCACCTCGCGATTGCGCTGAACCGCACCTTTAACATTCCGGCGCGCTACGTGACCGGGCATCTGCCTGACATCGCCTTTCCCGATCCGGACAACCACATGGATTTCCACGCCTACGCTGAGGTGTATATCGGCGGCCACTGGTTCACGACCGACGCGCGCTTCCACGTGCCGCGCATCGGCCGGATCAAAGTTTCCTGCGGGCAGGACGCCGTCGACGGCGCGTTCTCCACAATCTTTGGCGGCGCGACGCTCACTTACTTCCAAGTCTGGGCCTACCAAGTGGCGCGCGGCACAGTAGGCGTCGGCGACCCGCTCGATTTTTCCAAGCGACTCGACAACCGCTGGACCGTGCAGACGGAGCTACCGTATGCGGCGGGCTCGGTTTAATAAAAATCGTAGCCGCGAGCGTGAGCGAGTGGAACGACCACCACTCGCACACGCAAGCGGCGTCCCGACATCGGCGGGCGTTGGCGTTGAGCGGGCGAACAAATCGGGCACCGGAACGCGCCCGCCCCCCCGAGAATCAGTG
>JANNEY010000116.1:0-6611 GCA_031379235.1 Opitutaceae bacterium
CCCGCCGCATCCCCGCCGCAACCACGCAGCGAGGATCAAGAGCGCCTATTCTTTTTTTCGTCAGGCCCCGCCGCCGCTGAGCCAACCGCTGAAGTGGCGGAGTCGGGCCGCTCCGGAACTGATTTCGAAAATTAATTCTGCCGTGCCGCCGCCGCGTTGTCCTGAATCTTTCTAATTTGGGTCTCGGCTTCCCGACGATCCGGGTGGTCCACCCCAAATTCGGCGGTCAATGGCGGCCCCAGGACTCTGAGGAACCACTTCTCGGCTTTGACCAAGTCGGGCGGGAACCACGGGTTGACGGCCGCATCGCCCGCGTAAAGCAGGCCCAGCTGCAACATCGCGCGTGGCCCGCGTTCCTCGGAATATTTTTCCAGCGCGAGCAGCGCCGTCGCGCCTTCCGCCGCAAGTCCCGGTCCGCCGATCATCCGGATTTTCGCGGCGCTGCGCGCGGACAGCCACTCGCCGCCGGTCGCGGCCTTGTCGAGCCACTCCAGCGCGACGAGCGTGTTCTGCGGGATGCCGTCGCCCCGCCAGAGCAGCACGCCCAGCATGTTTTGCGCCCACGCCTCGCCGGCCCGCGCCAGCGGTTGAAGGAGGGCAATCCCGCGCGGGACGTCGCGCGCCGCCTGTCCGTTTACGAGCAGGTCGATCCGATCCCGCAGGCCGAGACGGCTGTCCTTCGCGGCCGTCCACTCAAGCCATTCCAGCGCTTTCTTTTCGTCGGGCGCGACGTGCCAGCCACGGCGGAAACAGGTGCCGAGCGCGAGGCCCGCTTCGGCCCATCCGGCCTCGGCCGCTTGGGTCAGAAGATCAAAAGCCTGCTCGCGATCGGCGTCGTTCAGGCCGCCCAGTGGTCGATCTTTTCCACCGCTGCCGAGGAGGCGGCCGGACCATTGCGTTTGCGCGCGGGGCTCGCCGGCTTTTTGCGCGCGCTCGATCCACGTCCAGCCTTCGCTGACGGCCTTCGCGCCGCCATCGCCCAATTCGCCCCGAACCAGCAGCGCGCCCAGCAGGCTCTGCGCGCGGGGTTCGCCCCATTTTCCATCTCCACTGCTGCCCGCGGCGAGCGCGCGCAACTTCGGTTCGTTTTCTTTCCAAAGGGCTCGTGCTTGCTCGGGGCCAAAGGGCTTCTGCTGGCTCGCGGCTTGTTCCATCCGCAGCATGATCGTGTCGAACTTCGCCTCGTCCGGGCCCGAGCCGGTCGTATTAAAAGCCGCCGCTTTCTCCAATAGTTGAAACGCCCGCGCCTGATCCCGCGCCACGCCGTCGCCTCGAAACAGGCACTGTGCGAGCGCGCGCACGGAACCCACGTCCTCATCTTTCACCCCGAACTCATACCACTCGATCGCCTTCGCCATATTCTTCGGGACGCCTTTGCCGTAACGATAGACATCGCCGATTTTTTGGATCACGCCGACGTAGGAATAGAGATCGCCGCCCTTGGTGCAGCGGCGGAAAAGCGCTACGGCCTTCTCCCCGTCGGCCTTGCCATCGTTGCGCTCGCTCCAGAATTCCGCGGCGGCCAGCACGGCGTGTCCCTCCCGGGTGTTTCCGGCTTCGGCGAAAAGCTGCTCGGCCTTTGCCGTCTCGCCCGCTTTCAAATATCCCCGGGCGATTTGCGGATATAAGGACGGTTTAATACGCGCCGCCCGCACGCTCCACTCAAACTCCTTGGCCGGATCGGGCGTGATGAAGGGCTGCCACGCCGCGCTTTTCCCGCGGTAAATCATCGCGAGATCGAGCGCGGCATACCCCGCATCCCATCCGTCGTTGGAGTCGTTCGCCAGTTCCTGCAGGAGTGTTAAAATTTTTTGGGCATACGGCGCCTCCACCGGGATCGAGCGCACCACGGCGATCCGCGCCCGTCTCTCGCTCGGCGTGGCGAGCGTGCGTTGCGCCCAGTCGAAGGCCTTCGGCAGATCGGGCGGAAAACCGGGGCCACCGTTTTTGCAGAGCGTGACCAGCAAGGCCCCCACGCGGAAGTCGGCCTTGATTTTGAAGGCCCGCTCCAGCGTCTCGATGGCCACGGGCACATCGGCGGCATTGCGCGTAGTCAGCGACTCGGCGAGCCGCAACGCCGCCGGAGCGTAGCCCGTCGCCGCCAGCTTGTTCGCCCAGTCGCGCACCTTGGTCTCGTCGTAAAACCCCGTCGCCTGCACGCGCCATTCGTAAGCGGCAGTCATCGCCTCCAAGTCGCCCAAAGCCGCGGCTTTCTCCAGCCACGCGAGGCGAGCGTGGCTCGAGATGCCCACCTGATTTTCCGCCAGATCCCGCATGGCCTTGGTATCGCCGCCGGCGGCCTTGCGCTCCCACTCGGCGTTGTTTTCACGCGCAGCATTTCTGACGCGATTCTGCGCGCCAATCTTCCGCTCCTGATTTGCCAGAAAGGCCTGGTCATCGGCGGTGAGCGTCCGGACGCTGCTCGCGTCACTGGAATTTCCACTGCCGCCGTTGGCGCCGCTGCGGCGCACCGCGCGAAAACCCTCGGACAGCTCGACCTCGAGTTCCGCGTAGGAGGTCGCGTCGGCCGCCGAGAAACCGTGGCCTTCGTAGAATTTTTTCAGGGCGCCGAGGTTGGCGCGCCTGATCGCCGGCTTCGAACGATCCGCGTTCGCGCTCTTCATCTTGGCCTCGGTGCTGCTTGGGGCGGACGTCGGGCGCTTTTGGAAAATCGCGGCGGTGCTGGCGAGGACGCGCTTGTATTCGTCGTCCCCGGCCGAACTGCCGTAAACCGAGCGCGAGGGCGTGTTGTAGCTGCTGGCCTGGATGCCGGCGATGTAGTTGCTCGTGTAAGTCTGGAGCGATTTCTGCGCGTCGAAGGCCCGCTGCGTCTGCTCCGCCACACTCTGGGCCGCGCGGAGCGGCGCCGAAAAAATCACAAGGGCGAAGACACAGGCGAATACAGGGCGAATCATTTTTGACGGAGCGCCGCGGCACGATGCGTGCGGCAGGCGCTCAAGCTGCAAATTAGGCCAAGTCTGGCAAAAAGATAACGCGCGGCGCGCTACGACGTTCAGGCCCGCCACAGCCAAGCCGCGGTCAGCACGCGCGCAATCGTCACCACCGCCTCCGCTGCCGGCGAAGCCCGCGGGTTCCTCGGTCTGCGCCTCGCTTTGCCCCGGACACTTCGCCGCCTGCCGGTTTTCATCCTGCGCGGCGCTGGTGAATCGTAAGCGAGTTGCCATCCGGATCGGCGATGACCGCTAGCCGGCACACGCCGCTGTCCATCGGTTCGAGATAAAATTTCACCCCCGCCGCGCGCAGCTCCGCGATGGTGCCGTCAAAGTCGTCGACCTCCAGCGCCGTCGAGGGACCGTCGGGCGAGGGTTTCCATTTCTCCGCCGACATGTTCGAGATCGCGAGCGGCGCGGGCCCGATGTCGTATTCGATCCAGTGGCAGTCGCCGTGCTCGAACTGGGTCGTGGACGTGAGGTTCAACAGTCCCTCGTAGAAACGGCGGGCGCGCGCGATGTCGGTGACGGGATAGCCGGTGAAGGCGATTTCTTTGATGCGGATCATTTGGATGGTCGGTTGGGAAACGCCGCCATCCTACCACCACCTGTGACAACGTGCTGTCAGGAGCGACGCCGCGCGTGCCGCGACATGACGTCCGCCGCCTCCGCGCGCACGAGCTCGCGCAACTCCGCCGGCTTGATCGCTTCGGCATCGCGGCCGAAGGAGAGAATCCACCGCGCGAGCCATTCGAGCGAATAGGTGTAGATCGTAAACTCCGCGCCGCCGTCGCGCCGCGCCTCTTCCGCGAGCGTCGCGTAGCTCTCGCTCCGCGCCCGTTCCTGCGCGCGCGCCGCAAACCACACGCGCGCCGGCAGCGTCTCCGCGCGATCCCTTTCCTCCTCGAGATGCTTCGTCAGCGAAAAATCCGGCCGCGCCGGAATTGTTTCCGGCAGCATCTCCAGCCGCGCGATCCGATCCGTGCGGAAGTGCCGCACATCTTTCCGCAGCCGGCACCACGCGACGAGATACCACGCGCCGCCGTAGAACACGACGCCCAGCGGCTCCACGTCGCGGCCCGTCTCCTCCACGCGGCCCGCGCCGCGATACGCGAGCCGCAGCACGCGCCGCTGCGCCACGCCGCGCTGCACCGCGAGCAGCCATGGCTGCGCCGAGGGATCGGTTATGGAGTCGCCGCGCCGCCCGAGCACCCCCGTCTGCCGCGCGAGCCGCTCCACGTGGTCCTGCCGATCGCGCGGCAGCACGGCGCGGAGTTTGTCGAGCGCCGCGTCGGTCGCCGCGCTGAGCGAGGCGTCGGTGAAACGCCGCACCATCTCGCCGCCGACAAACAGCGCCGCCGCCTCGTCGGCCGTAAGCATCACCGGCGGCAAATGATAGCCCTTCACCAGACTGTAGCCCACCCCGGCCTCACCCGCGATCGGCACGCCCGCTTCGCCGAGGGCGGCGATGTCGCGATAAATCGTGCGCACGCTCACCTCGAAGTGCGCGGCCATGTCTTCCGCCCGCACGAGCCGGCGCCCCTGGAGGTGCATCACCATCGCGACGAGCCGGTCCGTGCGGTTCATGCCCCTGACGCTACGCCACGATCTTCGCTGCTCCAGAACTTTCCCGCGCTTGCTCCTGACACAGGGTTGTCACAGCGATCAGGTAGATTCTTCGCCCCATGCCGAAAACTACGCCGCATTCCCGCTGCCCTTGGGCCGTCAAACCGCTCGACATCGTCTATCACGACACCGAATGGGGCGTGCCGCTCCATGACGATCGCGCGTTGTTCGAGTTGATCATCCTCGAGGGCGCGCAGGCCGGGCTGAGCTGGTCCACCATTCTCGCCAAGCGCGAAAACTACCGCCGCGCGTTTGATCATTTCGACGCAGAGAAAATCGCGCGCTACGACGCGAAGAAAGTCGCCGCCCTCCTCACCGACGCCGGCATCGTGCGCAACCGCCTGAAAATCGCTGCCACCATCGGTAATGCAAAAGCCTTCCTCGCCGTGCAAAAAGAGTTCGGCACCTTCGACCGCTACCTCTGGGCGTTCGTCGACGGCCAGCCGATCGTGAACCGCCGACGCGGGCGCGGCGACGTCCCCGCCCGGACACCCGAGAGCGACGCCCTCAGCAAAGATCTCCTTGCCCGTGGTTTCAAATTCGTCGGCACGACGATTTGCTACGCCTTCATGCAGGCGACCGGCATGGTCAACGACCACCTCGTCACGTGTCCGCAGCACCGCGTGTGTGCGAAACTAAAGTAGATTCTGCCGACGGTGGCGCACCGATGAGCCGGCCAGTGTTTGAAAGTAGGGCGGGTCTGGGACCCGCCCTTTTGCACGTTGAGTGTTCGAAGGCGGGTCACAGACCCGCCCAGCCGAACCCCGCCAGATCTTTGGGCGAGCCGTAAAGATTCTCCGATTGAAGTGTGCCCGCGCTGCCGCATTTTCCGGTGATGTCCCAACCCGCCTGTCCTGCCTGCACTCTCGAAGATGTCCTCAGTCACCCCACGCATTGGGAATGCGCGACCTGCGGCCACGAGTGGCCGAAAGAAGCCGCACCCGAAGTGGCCCGTATCGTGAAGGACGCGCACGGCAACGTGCTGGCCGACGGCGACACCGTGACGCTTATCAAGGATCTCAAACTGCGTGGCGGCTCAGGCGTGCTCAAGGGCGGCACCAAGGCGAAAAATATCCGACTCGTCGACGGCGACCACGAGATCGACTGCAAGATCGACGGCGTCGCGATGGCGCTGAAAGCGTGCTTCGTGAAGAAGGGCTGAGGCTTCCGTCCGCGACACTGCATCATGCTTCGCTTCATTTTTTCCTGCGCTCTCGGTTCTTTCTCGGCGGCGGTCGCCGCCGAGCCGCCGATTCCCGTCGAAGCGCGATCGACCATGATGGCTGAACTGGCCGCTCGCGCGACGACCCTCGATCAGGCCAGCGCGCAAGCACCTCAAAATCCCGACCTCTATTCGCGGCGGGGCGACGCGCGGCTGTTTCTCGCGCGGTTCGCCGAGGCCGTTGCTGATTTTGAAAGAGAGATCGCACTCGATGCGTCGCGCGATGCGCCGCACTGGCGGCTGGGCATCGCGTATTACTTCGCCGGACAATTCGCGAAGTCGGCGAAGCAGTTTGAAAAATACCACGCGCACGACGGCCGCGACCGGGAGAACGGCATCTGGAAATTTCTTGGCGACGTGAAGGTCCTCGGCCTGGTCCCGGCCCGGCGCGTCATGCTGCCCTACACGCGCTTCGACCGCGAACCGTTCCCTACGCTCTACGAGATGTTTGCGGGCACGAAAACCACGGCGGCATTTCTCGCCGACCTCAGGGAGCGAAAGCTCGCGGACAATCCGCGGGTGATGTTTTTTGCGAACTACTACGCCGGGCTGAACGAAGATCTGCTCGGCCGCCGCGCCGAGGCGATTGCACTGCTGCGCGAAGCGGTCGCCAATCCGTGGGGCCGCACCGCCGAGGGTGGTCCCGCCTACATGTGGCAGGTGGCGCGGCTGCACTACGAAACGTTGTCCGCGGCAGCACGCTGAGCCGGAAGCAAGGGCCGAGGTGGAGCGCGTTGCCCCTAACGCGCTTCGTAGGGCCGCCGCTTGCCGGCGAGCCGTCGCGATTGTCACGTGCACTCCGTGACGGCCCG
>JANNEY010000274.1:0-4238 GCA_031379235.1 Opitutaceae bacterium
TTTAAGGATTCACGCCGTAGCCCAAGCGCGTTGAGGGCAACGCGCTCCACCTCAACTGCAATGTTCCGGCTAAGTCGGAACGTTGCCGTTAAACTCAAGAACGCGCGGAGCGCACGGCCCACCGTTTCGACGGCATCGTTCCGGCTCAGGCCGATCCGGCGGCGCGTGCTCGCCGGCCCTCACTCCGGCGGACCGGGGCGTGTTTTCAAAATGAGTCTGATCGCGAGGTGCGCGCAGCGCGCCGTGGATGCCGAGGCTGACCCACTCGTCGCGATCCACTCTCTCGCCCGGCTCGGGCTTTGAGCTGGTCGCAACGGCTCGATGGCTTCGGCGTCGCGCAGGGCGCGGCCTCTCGTCATGGCAGAATTTGAATACACGCCCTGGGTGGGCGCATCACGAGTGGGCTTACACCCCATGGTGCGCGCGGAGCTTCTGCGCCATGATGACGAACTACTGAAAACGGCGTTCCTGATTTTCAGCCCGCCCGCAACGCCAGGCTCAACGCGCAACGAAAACTTAACCATGGCCTCCATTCCCACGCTCCACGCCCTCCTCATCGACGAGATAAAAGATCTCTTCTACGCCGAGCACCTCCTGCTCAAGGCGCTCCCCAAAATGGCGAAAGCCGCCACGAATCCCGATCTCAAGGCGGGGTTCACCGGCCATCTCGCCGAAACCCGCGGGCACGTGGCCCGGCTCACCCAGGCGCTGAAAATCCTGAGCCTGCCGGCCAAGGGCAAAATCTGCCATGCGATGCTGGGCCTGGTCGAGGAAGGGGCCGAGGCGATCACGATGAAAGGGCCCGCCGCCGTGCGGGACGCGGCGCTCATCGGCGCGGCCCAGCGGGTCGAGCACTACGAGATGGCCGGCTACGGCACGGCGCGCGCCTTCGCGCAGGCGCTGGGCGAAACCGATATGGCCGCTCTGCTTCAGGCGACTCTCGATGAGGAAGGTGAGACGAACAAAAAGCTCACCCAAATTTCCACCACCGTGAACGCCGACGCGCTGGCCGCGGGCGGACAAATTTCCCCCGCGAAGAAAACCAAAAAATAACCGGCCCGTTGCCACCATGAAAAAATCCAGCCTCCGCGTGCCCATCGCCGCCAGTTTTTGGCCACCAGCCTTGGGTTCGGACGGACGGGCCCGCACCGCGCGGGTTTCACCCCGTGTGGCCGTCAATCTCTACGAACTTTTTGTGCATGAGGTGTCGGTCCTCGTGTCCGGCGCCTGCCATGCGGATCGGATGGCCCGGGTGCTTTTTGCCGCGATTTCGGCCGAACAAATCCGCTTGCGCCAACTGGTGCTGGGGCTGGCGCGGTCCTCGCGTGGCTGTCTCCCGCACCTCCCGCCGGCGCTGGTTGAGGATGGCCTGGTGCTCCTCCCCGTGCGTGATCACGTGGTCAATGTTTTGCTCCGGCCGGCCGGCCCCCGGCGCGGGGGATCGGTGGTGACCGAATCCGCGGCCGTGGTGGGCGCATGCACGGTCAGGGCACTTTCGCAGGTCGCGCAGCATTTCGAGTCGGCCACGGCGCGTGCGGCCGAAGACGCCCGGTGGCTCGGTTCCGATGGGCTGCACCAAGTGCTCACCCGCTGGTCGGAGATGTGGCGCGGCTATCACCACGATCTTCGCCTGCGCGAAAAACATTTTCGGGCGCAGGCTTACGGCGCCGGTCTCGATCTCCGCCCTTTTGGGCACAGCGCCTAGTCCCGTCCACCACCTCAATCCATCTCCCGTCATGTTTCGCTGTGTGTTTGTTTTCCTGATCATCGCCCTCTTCGCCGGACTTTTGGGCTTCACGGATATGGCCGGCGCCGCATCCGCCATCGGCCAGACCCTGTTCTTTGTTTTCCTCGCCCTCCTCTTCGTGGCGGTGCTCGTGATCCTGATCCGCGGCGGCTACCGCAGCGACCTCTAGCGCACGGGCCGGCCTCATGGCCGAACCCCTGCGGCGCACCCACCCGCTCGCTCGATTTTGCGCTGCCAGGCAGCGACTCGGCCACCCGTTCGGGCGGCCAGCTCAAAAAAAAGAACATCGCATCCACCAAAACCATCCATCGTCCCAATGAAATCCAAATTGAAATTCGTCGCGCGCGCCTCGCTCGCGTCGTGCCTTTCCTTCGCCGCCTTCGCGGCCCAAAAACCGCACACCGCGGCCGAAATCTCTAACGCCGAATGGGCCCAACGCTCCGCGGCCGGTCACCCGGATCCAATGACCGGCCTCGGAGTGCCGCTCAAGGCCAGCGACCTCATCGGCATGAAAATTGAATATGAGAATGACGACCGGCAAAAAACCGGCCGCGTCAACGACCTCGCCGTGGATCTCCAGGCCGGGAGGGTCGTGCATGTGATCATTTCGGTTGGAGGATTTCTCTCCGTGGGTGATCGCGAAATCGCCGTGCCGCCGGGCCGTCTCCACTACCGGGCCACGGGCAAGCCGCTCCATTTTGAAGTCACGGCCGAGGGGCTTAAATCTGCTCCGACTTTCGGCCACTCGGGTTGGAAGGATTACTACGAATCCGACCGCGTCCAGGAGTCCTATCGCCATTTCGGCGACGAGGCCGCGTTCAGCGCCATGTCCGAGCGCGATACTCTGGGCGCCAACCCTGCCCGCCGGAATGGTTTGGGCCACGTTCAAAAGGCTACGAAATTAATCGGTCTCGCGGTGCGGAATCTTCAGGATGAAAAGATCGGCTCGGTCGACAATCTCATCATCGATCTCCCGGCTGGTCGCGTCGTCGCCGTGATTGTTTCCACCGGTGGTTTTCTCGGGTTGGGCGACACCCTGAGCGCGATTCCGCCCACCGCGCTCCGCTTTACCGATGATCACAATCGCCTGCGGCTGGACACGACCAAAGAAACGCTGACCAACGCCCCCCGCTTCAAGGCCGGCGAGTGGCCGGACTTTGCCCAGCCCGATTACGCCGCCGGCATTTACCGCGCCTATGACCAGAAGCCCTATTTCGCCGGCAACCGCGACAAATCACCCGACGCCGACAATTCCGCGCAGAGTGCCCGTTATCGCGGCGACCGCGACAAGTCACCCGACGCCGACAACTCCGTGCAGAATGTCCGGGATCGCGGGGACCGCACCCTCACCGCGGCGGATCAGGGCGGCAATACGGCCGACGTGAAGCTCACCCAGCAGATCCGCAAGGACGTCACCGCCGCCGATGGGTTCTCGGTCAACGCGAAGAACGTGAAGATCATCACGGTCGGTGGCCGGGTCACGCTGCGTGGCCCCGTCAAGACCGCGGAGGAGAAAGCCCAAATCGCCGGCATCGCCGTCCGCGTCGCCGGAACGGGAAACGTCGACGATCAGCTTGAGATCACCGCGCGTTAAGCACCGAACCGCATCTGCCATTTCCAGCACAGCCAAAAAATCAGAAACTCAAAAACAAAAAACCATGTCCAAGAAATCTGTCTTCTGCATTGCCACCTCGCGCAGCCAAGCGGAGCAAATCGTCGACCGGCTCAAGGCCGAGAACTTCTCCCACAACGACATCTCGGTGCTGTTTCCCGACCAGCAAACGACCAAGGATTTCGCCCATGAAAAAAGCACCAAGGCGCCCGAGGGCGCGGTCACCGGTGCGAGCACCGGCGGCGTGCTCGGCGGCGCATTTGGCTGGATCGTCGGCATCGGCGCCCTCGCAATTCCCGGCGTCGGCCCGTTTATCGCGGCCGGCCCGATCGTCGCGGCGCTCAGCGGTGCGGCGGTCGGCGCCGCGGTCGGCGGCATCGCCGGCGGCCTCATCGGACTCGGCATCCCGGAGATCGAGGCCAAGCGCTACGATGGAAAAATCCGGAAGGGCAACCTCCTGATCTCCGTCCACACCGAGAACTCGGATCAAATCGGCTGCGCCAAGGAGATTTTCACCAAGGCCGGGGCCGAGGACATCTGTGTGACCGGCGAATCGTCCGCGCCCGACAAAGACAACGACGACGACGACGGCATGGTGACGACGCATCGCGTCTCGAATGTGACCGCGCCGAGAGAGACCGAGTCAGCCGTCCGCTACAATCCGTCGAGGCTCTAAGCGCGCCCGCCGGTGCAATCCCAGGGATAACGATCCTTGGGATTTTTTGTGCGTAGCTGCTGCGAACCGCGACGGGCCGGCGCGCCGGCGCTTCACTGCCAGCCGGAACGTTGCAGTTGAATTCAAGATCACTCGAAAGTTGATCGGGTTTGAGGTGGGCCGTGCGCTCCGCGCGCGGCATGGGCGTGGCCGCCCGCGTTTGC
>JANNEY010000278.1:0-10907 GCA_031379235.1 Opitutaceae bacterium
GCAAACGCGGGCGGACCTGCCCCTGCCGCGCGCGGAGCGCACGGCCCACCTCAAACCGATAAACCTGCGCGCGATCTTGAATTCAACGGCATCGTTCGGGCTGAGGGTCCGTTGTCTGGCGCAGGTCAGCGCGCCGGCGCGCGCTCCGATTCGCAACGGCCCGATTGACCCGGCCGTCAGCCGAGCCCGAAGACGGCCTTCGCGTAGTGCTCCACGCTGAAAGGCTGCATGTCCTCGGGCTGTTCGCCGAGCCCGAGAAAATAGATCGGAATTTTCAGCTGCCGGTAGATGCCGACGATCGCGCCGCCGCGGCTGGTGCCGTCGAGCTTCGTCACCACCAAGCCGGTCAGGCCGAAGCTCTGGTGAAACACCCGCGCCTGCTCGATCGAGTTGCTGCCGAGCGAACCATCGACGACCAGCCAGCGATGCTGCGGCGCGGTGGGATCGTTTTTTTGCAGCACGCGCCGGATTTTCGCGAGCTCCTGCATGAGATGGTCCTTCGTGTGCAGGCGCCCCGCGGTGTCGACGATCAGAAAATCCTTCCCGCGCGCACTGGCCGCCTGCCACGCGTCGAACGCCACGGCCGCCGCATCCGCGCCGGTGTGGCTGGCCACGATATCGAGTTCGAGTCGCGTCGCCCACGCCTTGAGTTGCTCGACCGCCGCCGCGCGAAACGTATCGCACGCCGCGAGCGTGACGGTCTTCCCCTCCTGCTTCATCCGCCACGCCAGTTTCGCCGAAGTCGTGGTCTTGCCCGAGCCATTCACGCCAATCATCGCGATTACCACCGGCTTCTTCGCACCGTCAGCGTTCGCCGCGGTGGCAAAATCGAGGGTTCCTTCCGCGCCGGCGAGCACGCGCTTCAACACCGCCGCGCCAATCGCTGCGGCCTGTTGCCCGTGGAGCGTTTTGTCCTTTTTGTAGGCCGCCTTGATCTCCGTGAGGATCTCCTGGGTCGTCTCCACGCCAAAGTCCGCCGTGTAAAGCGCTTCTTCCAGCGTCTCGAGCGAAGACGCATCGATCGGCTTCTGCCCAAAAATCGCCGCGGTCTTGGCCGCGATCGACGAAACCGTCTTGGCGAAGCCGTCTTTGAACTTTTTGAACAATCCAAACATGATTGGAAACGCGACGGACGCGGAGCGCGCGGAGCCGGATTTCTCCGGGCTCGTCGCGCACTCGGCGTTTCAATTCCTATTCTGCTTTCCTGGCATCACGCCCGAGCTGGCTCTTCAGGCGATCGAGGATGCCGTTGATGAAGCGCTTCGAGTCGGCGTTGGAAAAGAGCTTCGACAAATCGATGGCTTCGTTGATCGAGACGACGGGCGGGATATCCTTGCGAAACATCATCTCGAACATCGCCAGCCGCAGAATCGCGAGGTCGATCTTGGCGATGCGTTCAAACTCCCAGTTGTGCGCCAGGGCCTTGATTTGGACGTCGATCTCGGTGCTGTGCGAAATGACACCCTGGATCAGTTCTTCGCCGAAGGCGTAGTGCTCCCGCGGCTCCGAGCAGCTCTCGAGAAAAACGCGCAGATCCTCCGCGAGGTTTTGCGGCGTATTCATGCTCCACGCATAAAGGAACTGGAGGGCGGCGACGCGGCCGTCGCGCCGTTGGGCAAACTGGGTCTTACTCATCGCGAAAAAGTCCGGCGAAGCGTCGCCATCTCCAACGCCGCCGTGGCAAACTCCGCCCCACGGTTGATCTTGCCCGCGCAGCGCGCCTTGGCCTGCGCGAGCGTGTTGGCCACAATCACCCCGTTGATGGCTGGCACGCGGGTGTCCAGCGCCACGCGTTGCAGCGCATGCGAGACGCTGTCCCCGACCATTTCGTGGTGGTTGGTATCACCCGCGATCAGCACGCCCAAGCCGATCACGCAGTCATGATCACCGGCGGCCGCGAGGGCGTGCGCCGCCCAGGGAACTTCGTGTGAGCCCGGCACCCGCACCACCCGATTGGCGTCGGGCTTTACTCCCGCCGCCCGCAGGGCCGCCACGACCCGGTCGAGCAGGCCGTCGACCAGGATTTCATTGAAGCGCGCCGCCGCGATGCCGATGGAGAAATCGGCAGCTTGCGTGACCCGGAGAGATGGAGCGAGACGACTCATGGCAAATGGCAGTCGGTTAGAAACTCTCCGAATTTCTCAATCCGCAACCCGAAACTCCTCGGCTCGACAAAGTCGGGGGACCGGGCGTGTGCTTCATGCCTCCGAGGGACAATGCCGGCGGGCTAGACCGGCACCTGCTCGACAATTTCGAGGCCGTAGCCGTCGAGGCCCACGACTTTGCGCGTGCTGTTCGAGAGGAGGCGGATTTTACTTAACCCGAGCGCCGCGAGAATCTGGGCACCCATGCCGTAGTCGCGAAAACTCATCGGCGGCGGGGCGTCGCCCGGCTTTGCGGCGAGACTACGCACGAGCGTCTCGTCGGAGTTCGCCGGCTGCATGTAGAGCACGACGCCAAGCCCGGCCGCCGCGACCGCGGCGAGCGATCCGGTGAGCAAGTGATGCCCGACCATCCCGCGCGCGCGAAAAAGATCACTGAGGAGATTTTCGCTGTGAACCCGGACCAGCGTCGGCTCAGGACCAAGTGTTCCCATCGTCAGCGCGAGGTGATGCCGGCCGTCGAGCCGACTGCGAAAAACATGCAGCGTGAACGCCCCAAACTCCGACGCAAACGGCTGCGCGGTGACCAACTCGACGAGCTGGTCCCGGCGCGCCCGGTATTCGATCAGCGCCGCGATGGAGATCATCTTCAGCCCGAAGCGCGCCTTGAATGCGACGAGCTGCGGCAGGCGCTGCACCGTGCCATCATCGTTCACGAGCTCACAAAGCACCCCGATCGGCGCGAGCCCAGCCAGCACCGTAAGATCGACCGCGGCCTCGGTATGGCCGGCGCGCTCCAGCACCCCACCCGGCCGCGCGCGCAGCGGAAAGACATGGCCGGGCTGCACGAGCTGTTCCGGTCGCGTGGCACCATCGGCGAGCAAAAGAATCGTCCGGGTGCGGTCGTAGGCGCTGATGCCCGTGCTGATCCCGTCGGCGGCATCCACACTCACGGTGAAATCCGTGCGGTGCGATTCGCGGTTACTCGCCACCATCGGGCCCAGCCCGAGCTGCCGCAGCCGGTGCTCCACCGTCGGCACGCACACGATGCCGCTGCCATAGCGAATCATCATATTGATCGTCTCGGGCGTGGCCCGGGACGCTGCCATGATCAAGTCGCCCTCGTTTTCACGGCTTTCGTCGTCGGTGACGATGACGAGCTTACCCGCGGCCACGTCAGCGATGGCGGATTCGACGGTATCAAAGGGCGGTTGCGCAGCGTTCATGATTCGGGCGAGCGGTGAAAATCCCGCACCCGGCCGCGACTGTCAACGCGCCAGCCCGTCTCGCACGCACCACCGCCAGGTTCGCTCAGTCGCGAAAATCGATCACGTGCGTCTCGCCCGGCGCATCCTCACCCTCGGCCGCGTCCTTCAAAAGGGTGATGAAAAGCTTGAAGAGGTAGGGCGGGCGGATGTTCCGCGGCGAGGCGAGCGACTTGCCGTCCTCGCTGAGGTTCAACACCACCCGCTCCGAGCCGACCTTGTATTTCGGATCCCAGCGCAGGATGGCGCGGGTGACATCCGCTTTCGTTGGCTTCTTCTTCGCGTCGTAGAATGAAATCTTGAACGTGTTGTCGACGATTTGGACGGCCATGAACCCGAGGGCTCCGCGCGGCACCACCATGCCGTCAATCTGGGGCGGTGCCTCGACTTTTGCCGCGTCCGCTTTTTTCGCCGCCTCGGCCTTTTTGGTCGCACTTGGGCCGGCGGTTCCCTGCGCCCCAACACCAACCGTCAACACGAGGGAGCACAGCACGATTGATATTTTCATTCGCGCAGCGTAGGTGCGGGGCCCAAGCGCCGCAAGCGACATGACCCCCACCGACCGGGTTTTCAGTTCCATTTGACGGTTCGCCCCGTAGCCCAATCCTCATGTTCCTGATGAATCCAGCCGTGAACCTCGAACACCTTTTCGCGAAGAACAAAGCGTGGGCGAAGCAGATTCTCGCGCAGAATCCTGATTTCTTCGTCGCCCTCTCGCGCCAACAATCGCCGGAATACCTCTGGATTGGTTGCGCAGACAGCCGCGTGCCGGCCAACGAGATTGTCGACCTGCTGCCGGGCGAGCTCTTCGTCCATCGCAATATCGCCAACGTCGTCGTGCACACAGATCTGAACTGTCTCTCGGTGATGCAGTTTGCCGTCGATTTACTGAACATCCGCCACATCATCGTCTGTGGCCACTACGGCTGCAGCGGCGTCAACGCGGCGCTCCATCGCGACCGCATCGGACTCGCCGACAATTGGCTCCAGCACGTGCAGGACGTCCGGCACAAGCACGAGCGCAAACTGGAATGTTTGCCCGGCGACGGCACGGCGCGCTGCGACCGGCTCTGCGAGCTCAACGTGATCGAGCAAGCCCGCAATGTCTGCCGCACTACCATCGTCCGCGATGCGTGGGCCCGCGGCCAAGAACTCGCCGTCCACGGTTGGATTTATGGACTCACGGATGGCCACCTGCGCGACCTCAACTGCACCGCGACCAGCAGCGAAACCGCCAAGGCCAACTACGACACCGCCCTCGCGGCGTTGTAATACCAACGTCCCGTAGCTCTTGTTCGGTAGGGCCGCCGCTGGTCGTTGGGCCGTCGCCATTATCGCGTTCGGCCCGAGACGGCGCGGCGACGAGCCCCGGCCTTTCAGCCCGAGGGCGAGAGGTAAAATAACACCCTCACCCACGCTGCCCGCGCAGCTGCGCTTTGAGCTCTTTCCAGCGCGCCAGCCGATCCGCGATCTTGGATTCCCAACCGGCGGACTTCGGCGTGTAGAGTGCGAGTGGTTTTTCGAGGTAATCCTGCCCGGTGATGTTCTCCGGAAAATCGTGCGAATAGTCGTAATCCTTCCCCTGACCAATCCGTTTGTTGGCCTGGCCGGTCTTGCTCCGCAACGCCGAAGGAATCGTCTGCACGGGCTGCTCTTTCAACGCGCGATGCGCCTCGCCGAGCGCCACCGTCGCCGAATTACTTTTCGGTGCGGTCGCGATGTAAAGCGTCGCATGCGCCAAGGTGAACTCGGCTTCGGGCAATCCGACAAAATCGCACGCGTGGTGCGCGGCCACGGTCAATGGCAGCGCCTGCGGGTCGGCGAGGCCCACATCTTCGCTGGCGAGAATCACGAGCCGCCGCGCGATGAAGCGCGGGTCCTCGCCCCCGGCGAGCATCTTCGCCAGCCAATACATCGCGGCATCTGGATCGCTGCCGCGGCAGCTTTTGATGAAGGCGGAAATCGTGTCGTAGTGCTCATCCTCATCAGCGTCGTAGCGGATGCGGCGCTCGCGCGCGAAGACTTCGAGCTCGGCCACGGTGATCGCGCCGCCTTCAGGCAGGCCGAGGGCCAGCACCTCGAGCGAGTTAAGCGCCCGCCGCAGGTCGCCGTCGCAGAGCACGGCAAGATCGCCGAGGATTTTATCGTCAGCGCTGATACGGCGGGCGCCGAGTCCGCGCTCCACGTCGGCGAGCGCCTGGGCCAGCACACCGGCGACCACCCCGGGCGCGAGCGGCTCGAGCCGGAAGAGATGGCTGCGCGACAACAGCGGCGGATTCACATAGAAACCGGGATTGTGCGTCGTCGCCCCGATCAGCCGCACACTTCCTTCCTCCACGTCCGGCAACAAAAGATCCTGCTGCGATTTGTTGAAGCGATGCAGCTCATCAATGAAGAGAATCGTCGCCGCTTCGGGGTGCCGGCGTGCCGCAGCCAGGATTTCCCGCAGTTCGGCGACATTGGACATGACTGCATTCACGCGCACGAAGCGGCTGTTCGTCTCGTGCGCGATCGCCTCGGCGATACTCGTCTTGCCGCAACCGGGCGGACCGTAGAAGAGCAGCGAGCCGAAACGATTCTGCGCCACCAGCCGCGGCAGCAGACTGCCCGCCTTCAAAATGTGATCCTGCCCGACGACCTCGGCGAGGCGGCGCGGGCGCATCCGCGCCGCGAGCGGCTGATGCGCGGGCTTTGCCCGCGCTGCGGCGACGGCAGGTAACGACGACGCTTCAGCGCCAAAAAGATCGGGTTGGTCGGGAGCGGGCATTGAGCGGCACGACTGATGACCACTAATCGGCTCTGGGCAACCACCCGCGCGACAACCCCTAAATTAGGCCCGCCGCGCTATTCCTCCGACGCTGTGACCGCGTTCGAGTGCACGCATGACCAGCACGAGCCGCAGCCTCGGACACCGCGCGCCGCTGCTGTGGATCGTGCTGCCATTCATCGCTGGGCTCGCCGCGGGAAAAAGCGGGCTGCCCGGCCAAGCCGGCTGGTGGCTCGGTGCGGCGCTACCCTGCGCGATCGCGGCCTTGGTCGCGGCCACGCGGGCGCCACGGTTTTGGCCCCCGACGATCGTCGGCGCGATGCTACTCGCCGGCCTGGCGAGCTACAGTTTGCACCGCGCCCGCCTGCGCGTCTGGGACAATCTGCCGCCGCGCGAGGTCCGCCTCTCGCTCCGCGTCGAGCGCGTCTTCGCGCCCGCCGACGTTCGCCGCACGAGTGGACTCGCGACCATCAGCACCAGCGCCGGGCACTTGCGTGAGCTCACGGGTCAGCGCGTGTATTTCTCGCTCACACTGGCCCGCGGTGACGTGCCGCCGATTCGCAGCGCGGTCATTTCGACGGTGGGTGTGCTCGTCACCCTGCCGCGCGATCCACCGGCCGACACGTTTGAGGGCTACCTGGCCGGGGCGGGGATAAATTTTCGCCTCATCCGCGGCCGCGTGCTCACGGAGGAACAGCCCGCCCACGCCTACTACCGTTTCTGCGCGCACGCCGCCGCGTGGAGCAATGATGTGCTCGGCCGCGGTATCGCCACGAAACGGCCCGAACTCACCTCCCTCTTGCGGGCGATGATGCTCGGCACAACGCATGAGCTGAGCACCGAGCAGCGCACACTCTTCATGCAAAGCGGCACGATGCATCTCTTCGCGATCAGCGGCCTCAACATCGGTGTGATCGCCGCGGCGTTGCAGGCGCTGCTCATGCTGGGACGGCTCCCACGCTGGGCGCAGTTCGCCCTCGGCACAGCGCTGCTCTGGCTCTTCGTCGACATCACCGGTGCCTCACCCTCCGCCGTGCGCGCGTTTGCGATGGCGGTTTTTTTGCAGGCGGCCTTCGTTCTGCGTCGCCCCGGCAACGTGCTCGCCGCGATCGTCATGTCGGCGTTCGCCGTGCTCCTGATTTCCCCGCTGCAGGTATTTAGCGCGAGCTTCCTCATGAGCTACGCCATCGTGGTCACGCTGCTCGTGCTCGGGCTGCCGCTGGCGGATGCGTGGCTCGCCCGCTGGATTCCGTGGCGCGACCTACCGCAGGCTACGTGGGGGTGGTGGCAGCACGCGATCGACTATGCATGGCGCAGCGCCGCGAGCGCTCTCGCGATCGGCGTCGCGACGACCCTGATGAGTTTGCTGACCGGCGTGCAATTTTTCCGCCTGCTGACACCAGGATCACTCGTGGCGAACCTTGTGCTGATCCCGGCCGCCGTGGTCGTGACGCTCGGCGGCTTCGGCGCGCTGCTGTGTGCGCTGGTGGGCTTTGGTTTCGGCGCGGCGCTGTGCAACAACGCCGCCGCACTCGTTTTGCTCGGCATCGAGCGGGTCGTCCGTCTCAGCGTGCAGGTGCCGGGTGCCCACGTGGGAGCCATTTTTACGGACCCTTGGATCGGCCCCATCGCCCTCGGACTGCTGCTCGTGGCGCTATTTTTCGGCTATGCCACCGATTGGAAACTTCGCCGTGGCGGTTGGTGGCCACCCTTCGCCATCGTGGCGCTGGTGCTGATATTTGGCGTGAGATTTGAATGAACCCCACGGCCCACCGGGAAGATAAGACCCGGGTCGGAGTTTTTCCGTGTCTTCCGGGCGTTCCGTGGGCAGGTTTCATCTCCCATGAAAAGCGCCTACGAACTCGCGATGGAGCGTCTCGCCAAATCGGAACCAGCCGCCGCCCCGCTCACGCCGGAAAAAAAGGCCCGCCTCGCCGAAATCGATCGCGTCTACAAGGGCAAGCTGGCCGAGCGCGAAATCTTCCTAAAGAAGCAAATCGAGGAGGCGATCGCGGCGCAGAAGTTTGAGGATTTCGAGAAGATCAAAAAGCAGCTCGTGAGCGAGCGGGCGCGGTTTGAGGAAGACTGCGAGGCGGAAAAGGAGCGCGTCCGCAAGGGGCGCTAGGGCCGGGCCGAGGTAACTTAGACCGATCGCCGTTTACTTTTGGACTTTTGAAGGGCCGGCGCTCGTCGCCGAGCCGGCTCGCGGCGAACGTAAAAATCGCGAAGGCACGCCGACAAGCGGCGGCCCTACGGCCCAAAAGCTACGCGACGTTGGTATTTTTTCGCCCGAAGGCCGGCCTGCCGCAGCACGGCCCACCGCGCGGTCACACGAACTCGAAATCAGCCACGAGCGCGTGATGATCGCTCGCCGGGGTCGGCACGACCCGCCGCTCGACGCAGCGGAGCACCGCATTATGAAAAATGTGGTCGAGCACGTAGGGCTGACGCCGCCACGTGATTTCTTTGGACTGCACCGTGGCAAAGCCACAGCCGGCAAACTGCGCGATGAGGTTTTCGTGCCGACGCACATTGAAGTCGCCGCCGAGGATCGTGGCACCCTTCGCGGCGGCGAGCTGTGCGGCCACCAACCCGCGCTGGACCGGATGGGTGAGGCTGCTCGAACCGAGCATGAAGAACGCCAGCAAATGGGTATTCAGGAGCCGGAGGTCGTGACCGGCCACCGTGGTCGTCGCCCCGATCAGGAGCCGGTCGGTGGGCGTCCGTTTCTGCCCAAAAAAATCGAACTCGATCGGTGGCGAGGGCAGGTCGATCCGCATCGTCTCGTGCAACGGTGTGCGAGAAAAAATCGCGAGACCAATGCCGAAGGGCAGTTCCCGCGGATCGGATTTTGGGTAGCTGAACCAGCTGTGGTAACCCGGCAGCTCGGCGCAAAGCCGCGTATAGTTTGGCGGCGGCTTGAACTGCACGCCCCCCGGCATGGCCTGCTCGACCTCCTGCAGGAGGATGATGTCCGCATTGTGCTGGCGGATTTCCTCCAACGTCGACTCCAGTCGGATGGGCGCACGATCCGGATAGGTGTCATCCCAGATCTGGCCAAACTGCATGTTGAACTGCAGGACGCGGAATCGGCTCATCGCGGGCGCGGGGGGTAAGCTCATTTCGACAGCACCGCGCCTCCAGCGGCGGGCGTCACTGCGGCACCGGAGGTGATGGCTCCCTTTTCCTCGGGATTCTTGCGGAAAACAAAGCGATTGATCTTTGCGCCCGTCGCGCCATCGACCGCCGGAAACCGCGCCATGTTGCTCGCGCTGGCGGCGGTGAGGCTGTCCTGGTATTTGGTGACGGACGGCGGCTTCGTGGTGTCGGCGGCCGTGGAAATCGCCGCTGGCCGGTGATTGTAGGCACTCGTGGGTTGGTCGATCTTCTCGGGCCGGCGCGAGTCTTTCTCGCGCACATTTTTTTCCCGGGCCTCTTTCATTTCAACCGCCGCGCGGCGCTCCCCGATCGCGGAAGTCTGCTTCTCGATCGTGATCTTCTCGACCCGCTTCTCCTGCACCGTGGTGTTCGTCTCCGGTGTTTTCTTGTCCGGGCTCACGCTGCCCGCCGGGGCATAGGGCGCATTGCGCTGCGTGTAGTCGACGGGACTCGTGGCGTCAGCCGCGCACGCCGGAGCGACATACGCCGCCAACAGCGAAAAAATGATGGGGCCGGTCGGCTTCTGGACGAAAGGCACGACGCAGAAAGGCAACGCCACCACTTTGCGGCAAACCAATAATTATTATGGGCCGCGACATTTTTCACTCCGGCTCCGCCGTGCCCTCGACCACCCAGTCACGCGCTTCGGGCACCTGGGCAAGAAAACCCTTCAGCGCCGCGCTCAGGTGTTCGGCATAACGATAGTGCGCGCCCATGCCCGTGCGCAGCTCGGCCTCGTAGATAAATTTGTCGGCGTGCGTGCTATGCTCAAACGGCGTCTGCGCCCCGAGGAGCAGCGAATAGACATAGGCCGGTGAGCCGCGCGTCATCAGCTCGCGCGTGAGTTCGAGTTGCTCGGCGAGGAGCGCGGCGTGCGGAGCCCGGTCGATTTCGGGCGGCAGGTAGAAACCCGCCTGAATCAGCGGCGTATACCGATGGCCGGTGCGGTGGCGGTTGAGGTCGCGGAGCTCGGCGAGCGCCATGTTGTTCCACGCGAAACTCACGCGCATCCGGCGCGTGGCGGTGCCTTGGTGGCCGTAGCGATTGGCGCGATGGCGGAGCGACTCGGCGACCGGCTGCGCCTCGACGAGCCACGGCGGCGTGGCGCGATCGACGCGGACCCACACGTCGTCAGCCAACGGGGCCGCGGAGAGGCGCGCCAGCCCGAGCGCGCAAGAGGTGCCGAGTTCCTGCGCGGCTTGCTCGATGAACGATTTCTCGGCGAAGCTGTGGCGCATGAGGCGCGGCGACTGTTTCAGGAGTTCGTCGCGAATGAGTTTCGCAGCGGTCTTCGCCTCCGGGTGCGAGAGCGAATCGAGATGCTTCACCGTCGTCGCCCACATGCGCGAAGACTGCACGAGTCCGAGGTTCGTGCGCGTCGCAAGCGGAATAAAATACCGCGCGCGGTCGAGCGCGTAGTTTTTGCGCAGGCGCGTGGCGACCGCGGGCTTGGCGTCGGGAGGCAGCCGGACCAAACCCGGATTCGCGACGGCGAGCGCATCGAGGCGCGCATACTCGGCATGGTAGGCGGCAAACGACCGCGCCATCACCTCGCGCCAGCGCGGCGCGAGATCGTCGGGGATGCCAAGTTCGGCGGCCGTGGGCAGGTTGGCC
>JANNEY010000172.1:0-3424 GCA_031379235.1 Opitutaceae bacterium
TAGGATCGCGATCAGTACGAGAAATTCCTGCCGTTCTACGACGTGAGGAAACAAACGGCGCATGATCTCAAGCGCCTTCGCGGCATGTTGCGGGGTGTCTTTCATCTTATACCCAACATTGCACTTCGGCCACCAGACGGCTCGGCGAGCCGTCCCTCCCTCAATCACTGTGCGGGCTTGTAATCGGCCCAGAGCCACTCGAGCGCGCCGGGGAGCGTCTGGCGGATCACGCGGCCGTCGGTGTGGCGGGAGACCTCGGAGAAAACGTAGCGGTAGGCGTAGCCCTTGGCTTTGAGCGCGGCGGCCATGCGCTGGTTGGCCATGACCCAGTTGTGGTGGGAGGCTTCGTCGCGGTCGAAGCCGTTGTCCTTGTCGGAAACGTGGAGCCAGATGCGGATGGGTTTGCGCGGGCTCTCGGGGATGAACTTGGCGTGGTATTCCCATGCGCCGCGGGGCGAGTCAGGTTGGTATTTCCATTCCTCGCGCGGGGCGGAGAGGTTGAGGGGCGATTGCTGGTTCACGTAGGTGCCGGAGTAGCTGAGCACGCGGCGGTAGAGGTCGGGGCGGAACCACGCCATGGTGAACGCCGCGGCCGCGCCGGAGCTGCCGCCGAGCGTGGCGCGGGCGTTGGGATCCTTCGTGAAGGTGATGCCGTAGTCCTGGGCGATGCGCGGCAGAACCTCGGTCTCGATGAAGTGCGCGTAGAGCGCGGAGACGGTGTCGTATTCGAGGCCGCGCTGGCTGCCGAGGGAATCGCCGCCGCCGGAGTTGATCATGACGGCGACCATCGCGGGGACGCGTTTGTCGGCGATCAGGTTGTCGAGGACGACGGGGAGGAAATCGCGATAATTGCCGTCCTGCCCGACGATGAAGGGCACGGGCTTACCGGCGACGTAGCCGGCGGGGACATAGACGGTGACGCGGCGCTTGTAGGGGACGACGCCAGTCTGGCCGCGCGCGATGCCAGAGTAAATTTTGCTGTCCTCCGAATTCATCGTGAAGTCGTGGACGGTGCCCTTGGGCACGTTGGCGCGCACGGTGAGCTCGGGGGCGTAGGCGTAGTCGGGGCCGATGGTGAACTCGACGCCATCGGTCGTGCGCGCGGGTGAAGCGACGGCGCTGATGGGGAGCGGGGGCAGTTGCTGTTTCTTCTTTTGTTGGGGAGCGGCGGGCGGCGTGGCCGGCGCGGGTGTATCGGCGGCGTGGGCGGAGACGGAGAGAAGGAGAGACAGGGAGAGGGGGAGAAGCGCGAGACGCGCGAGAAGCGTGCGGCGGGTTAGGACGGGCATGGCGGGGGAAGATTTTTGGTTCTTCGCGGATTCAAGTGAGAACCGTCGCGGGTTCGTAAGCCCCAACGGGGCGCCGGTCGATAGCCCAGGGCAACGCCCTGGGAAATCGGCCGATTGAAGAAACAAGCCCTGAAAGGGCGAAATAACGCGTGATGTCCCGCCCCTTCAGGGCTCTGCAATTCCTAGGACGATTTCCCGGGGCGTTGCCCCGGGCTATCCAATGTCGCCCCGTTGGGGCTTTCAGTCTGCGGCCGACCCCCTGGAAGCAGCGAAGAACCGAAAATGTGGGGCGCATTTTTTTGGAGGAGCGGCGACCTTTCTACTCCTTCAAATCCTCGGCCTTCGGCTCGGGGAGGAATTGCGTGAGGACGGCACCCACCAACGCGTAGGCGCCGGCGACGCACGCGCCCACGAGCGCGACGCGCGCGGGGTCGGGCTTGTCGGAGGCGGAGAGGGTGAGCGTGAGCCACGCGGCGGCAGTGCCGAGCACGCGACCGCCGATGTTCGCGGCGAAGCTCTCGCCCGTGCCGCGCAAGTGCACGGGGAACACGAGCGGAATGTAATTTCCCCAGAAGGAAAATTGCGCGACCGTCAGCACGCCCGCGACAAAGATGCCGGCTTTGATCATCCCCATGCTGCCGGCGTCGCCGAGCTGGCCGCTAATCCACCAGAAGAGGAGCGGCACGAAGATGAGCGAGGGAATCTGGAAAACGCGAAACAACGTGCGGCGGCTCACAATGCGGACCGCGAGCACGGCGAGCAGGAAGCGCCCTACGAGTCCGCCGATTTCCTGCCAGAGCGTCACACCGGCGACGGTCTGGTCGCTGGCGTTGCCGGCGGCCTGGCGCATCTCGCGCTGCGCGACGGGATCGGGTTTCTTCGCGGCTTTGGCCGCGGCCATGGCCTCTGCGCCCTTTTCCTTGGCGATCGTGCGGACGGCGACATGGCCTGCTTCGGTCGGCGTGCCGATGCGCTGCGCGCCGATGATCTGCGGGAGCTGCTGGATCGCGCCGAAGGCGATGCCGTAGCTCGCGGCGAAAATGAGGGTCGTGAGAATCGTGGTTTTCCGCAGCTCGGGCGCGAAGAGCGCCGCGAGGCTGGGCCGCTTGAGCGTGCCGGATTCGCGCTTTGCCTGCCACGCGGGCGACTCGGGCAAGAAAGGCCGGATCAGAAGGAGCGGCAGCGCGGGGATGACACCGGAGATGAGCGTGTAGCGCCACGCCTCGTGACCGCCGTGAATCGCGGGCAGGCTGAGGGCCCACGCGGCGGCGAGGATGTTGGCGCCGGCGACGAGCAGGCCACCGAACGAGGAAAAGGCCTGAGTGTAGCCGAGGACTTTTTCGCGTTGGTGCGGGTTGGTGAAAATCTCAGCGAGCCAGGCGACGGCGGCGACGAATTCCACGCACACCCCGATGAACACGAGGCAGCGGAAAAAGAGCAGTTGTTGCAGGGAGGTCGCGAAGCCCGCCGCGCAGGCCGCAAAGGCGTAGAGCAAAATCGAGAACGTCAGCACGCGGCGTCGGCCGAGCAGATCGGTAAGGTAGCCGCCGAGCAGGCCGAAGACTCCGCCCGCCAGCGCCGGCACGAAGAACAACGTGCGCGCCCACTTCACATACTCCGCGCCGCCGGGCGACCACAGCCCCGCGGCTTGCGCGCGGTCCATCCCGCCGGTGACCAGTGCATCCACCAGCGGCGCGCTCAGTGCGGCCATCGCGGGTTTGATGATGAGCGGCAGCATCAGCAACTCGTAGATGTCGAACGCGAAGCCGATCGCGGCAATGGTGCAGATGAGCCAGGCGGTGCGTGACAGCGCCGGAGCGGCAGGGGAGGGGGCGGAACTCATAGTAAGAATCGTGCCGGGAATAGACGCAGGGACTCAAGCGATGATTCGGGATTTCTCTCTGCGCCGGCCCCGTGGCAGGGGCGCAACCTCCCGCCGGGTGGTGCGTCAGACTGCCGCCCCTCTAAATCCCCGCCATCGCGTATTCCCAAATGAAATTATCCCGCCTCGTCCCCGTCTTGGTCGCGTCGTCTCTCCTTGGACGTTTCTCCCCCGCCACGGCGGCGGAACTTTCCTCATGGCCCGAGTGGCGCGGCACATCGGGGGCCGGCATCGCGCCGGGTGCCACGCCACC
>JANNEY010000030.1:0-3513 GCA_031379235.1 Opitutaceae bacterium
GCCGCGGCGTCGCCCCCGAGGTATATCGCAGAGCCTGATCAAGGGAATGCGAGCCAATGTCCGCCAGCAGATTGGCATTCATCACCATGATCGTCTGGGGGACATTCTCGATCGGCGTGTTCATGCGCGTGGCGGACGCAAGATTGGACGCCCCATAGCTCTGGCCTTTCGTCTCCTGGACCTTGAAGACCTCCAGTTTGATCGCCTCATCCGCGTTCGGAGTTGCGGCGGCCCGGCTGGATGTCGGGCTTGCGCTCTGGGCGAATCCGGATGTGAAACTGCCAGCAAGGCCGGCGAGAGCGAGACAGAGTCGCGTGAGTTGCTTGATGCGAGGGAAGGTAGCGGGGTTTGCGGTCATGGGTTTTGAGAAGAGTCCGGGTTTGAGGGAGCGATGCGAAACGCCCGGATAGTATCACTTCCAAAATTCCCGTCACTGCGGTTATGCGGCGTGGCTCCTCAGATTTTTCGTCACGCGCTCTTTAGCCAGACCCCGTGTGCGGCGCGCCTCCGGTGGCGATTCGACCGGGGAATATTGCTTCTCGAAAATCGAGAGCGGCGGCGGTTACTCAGAGCGCCTTCTTAATCCGAAACTCGCCCGGCGTCCGGCCATATTCGCTCTTGAAAGCGGCCTGCAGCTAGTGGCTGTAGGCAAACCCCCGTTTGCTCGGCGACGCCGCCATTGACTTGCTCATCGACCAATTGCACGCGAACGAACTCGGTATTCCAAAACACGAAAAAATTGTGGCAGTCCGCGGACGTTGGGTCGCAGGCACCTCGGTGCGAGGTCGCTGAACTTTAATTTACTGGAATGCACAAGACGGTTCGCGCTTCCGGCGAGGGGTGCTTGAATTCCGCGGCAATCAAGCACTTTTCATGCAATCGGATGATCTGCGGCGAGCGCGGATGATGATGCGAGAACGAGGATCGCGAGCCGTTTCATGACTGGGTCAGGCGAGGAGGCACTTGAGCACATGACCATGGACATCAAAAGCGGCCACTGATGCCGAAGTTTACGAAGGCACCGTTGTCGAAGTCCGCCTGCAGTCGGCTGCGCTCGAAGTAAAACCACTCCTGACGGGCGTTGAACATGTTCTGCACGTCGCAATAGAACTCGAGCTTCGGTGAATACCGATAGCTCAGGTTCATGTTCCACGCCGTGCGCGCCACCTTGTAACGAAGGCGCGAGGGGTCCGTCGAATAGCCCACCAGATGCTCGCCGGTGTGATTCACAAGCAGCCGCGCGCTGAAATTTCTCCAGGGGAAGCTGAGGCCCGCATTGGCCGTCGTCGGCACGAAGTTCGGCACCAAGTTGGTCGTGCGCGGCCCCGTCGTGCCATAGTCACCCTCCGTCGTGAGCCGCGTGTAGTTCGCAAAAAAACTCATCCGCTTCAGTTCCCCGGGCAGAAATGCGAGCTGCTGCTGGTAGCTCATTTCGATGCCATTGATGCGCGCCCGCCCCGCGTTGAGATCGGTGATCAGGTTGTAGCCGCCGTAGCTGCCGCCGTAGCCGTTGGCGGGGCCGTTGGGCACCGTCTGGCCGCCCAGTGAGACGATGAAATCCTTCAGTTCCTTGCGAAACACGCCGACGGAAAGCGCGCCCACCGGCTCGAAATAGTATTCGAGAGTAAAGTCGATGTTCTCGGCAAACTGCGGCTTCAGCGCGGGATTCCCGACGGTCAGGGTCTGCGTCTGGTCGTTGACGTCCTCACGCGGCACCAGATTGGCGAAGGGCGGGCGGCCGATGCTGTTGGACCAATTGGCGCGGGCGAGAAACGACCGCGAGAAGTTATACGTGAGATACGCCCCGGGGAACGTATTGCTGTAGCGTCCCTCAATGCTCCGAGGGTTGTTGTAGTCGAACCGCGCCCGCGCCGCGGGGTCCGGGATCGCCGCGGCGGTCGCCAGCGTGCGCGCCCGCACGAACCCGCGACCGGACACCTCGGTCTCCTCGAAACGCAGCCCGCCGACCGCCCGCAGTTGCCGCCAGCGCGTGCCGGCCATGGCGTAGGCGGAGGACACGTCCTCCACGACCCGACGGGTACCGAGATACTTGCGCGACTCGTCATAGTAGCGGTCTTGGAACCAGTGCGTCGGGTTCTGCTTCACGTGTTCGGCCACATAGCCGACATGCGTGTAGGGGATGGGTCCGTTGCGGAGGCTTTCGGTCGTTTGCACACCGTTGAATTGGAAAATGCTGAGATCGTCGTCATTGCGACCGGTCGCAGGATTGACGCCGACGACGCCGTCCGGTCCCGCATATTGCCAGCGTCGGTCGCCTCCGACTTCCTCGGCGGCCTGCCGGCGGAAACGCGCGCCCGCTTTCACATAGCTCGATCCTCGCGCGTCGAGCAAATACTTCGCGTTGGTCGAAACGCTCTCAAGCGTGCCGTTGCGCTCGTTGTTCCGCTTGTTGAGTTCGCTGTTCGTATAGTTTTTCAGATCGAAGATGCTCGGCCCCGCAGTCTGCGTGAACAAAGGCCGGGCGTCGCTGGCCGTCTTGTCGAGGGTCCAGCCGACGCCGGTCAGCCACGTGCGAAAGAAACCGCCGGAGCCGACTTTGGAGCTGTTTTGCCCGTCGTCCTGCCGCACGATGCTCTCCGAATAGGCGGCGTCGTAGTCGAGCGTAAGGCGCGCATACGTGTGTTCGGCTCCGGCGTGCAGTTGACGCTGCGAATCCTCGAAGCGGTTGCCGTCCGTCTGCAGTTCGAACGTGGATGCCGGCACCGCGCGCACGCGCGTGATCTTGTCGGTGAAATCGGGGAGGATGGCGTTGGTGCCCGTGGGCTGGCCGGCGGCGTTGAGCGCCGCGACGGTGCGGGACGTGAATGCGCGCGTCCGCAGATACTCGAACGAGCGCTCATGCGCGTCGTTGTAGATGCCGTTGAGAAAAACGCGAAACGTCGGGCTGAACCGGTAGTCGAGCTTCAGGGTCGCGCTCCTGTTCAGGCGGTTGTTGTAGATGTCCGCCGAGCGATAGTCCCACACGAAGGCAGGGCTCGTAGTGACGAAGGCGTAGTCCTGCGTCATCTGGATCGCGGACACCGCGTTCTCGCTGTAGAACATGCTGAACGTCACGCCGAGATTTCGCTCGCCGCCGAAGGCGTCGAACACCTCTTGATAGCTAAAAGACGTCATCGGGTGGAGCGAGTGGTTCCGCGTCGCGGGGTTATGGTCGTAGAACGGCGGCGCCCACTTCGCGCCCAAGCGGTAGATCATCCGGCGCTTTTCCTTCATGCTGAGCGGCGAGCGGGTTTTCATGTTGATATTTCCGCCGAGCGAGTCCGCATCCATGTCGGGCGTCGCCGCCTTTGTGACCTCGATCGTGTCGAAGAATGCGCCCGGGATGCTGTTGGTGCGGAAATTCCGGTTCATGCCGCCGGAGCTCGCCATCTTGTTGCCGTCGACGGTGACGGAGTTGAGCGTGTGATTGGTGCCGCGGACCATCACCTCGCTCACGACGCCCTCGCCGGTGTGGGAGCCGGCGATGCCCGGCTGTCGGATGAGCAACTCGCC
>JANNEY010000242.1:0-1820 GCA_031379235.1 Opitutaceae bacterium
TTTTTGTGGGGGGGGGGGGGGGCACCCCGGGCCCCGTGTTTTTGGTGGGGGGTTCCCCCGGGGGCGGGCCCGGGGGCCCCCGACCCCACCTCGATCCAACTAAAGTCCAGAAATCATGCGACGTTGGTATTAGAAACTATCCGAATAACCGCAGCGCCAGGTAGGGCGAACCGTCCGCGGTGAGCCGTCGTGCGCAGGGGGCTCGGCGGGACGCCTTGCCCTCCTCACGTTGTCATACCGGCGCGCTGGGGCGATTCAGATCGGCGCCTAGCGCCAGAGCGGCACCAGTTCTTCCTTCCGCACCCAGCCTGTCTGGCCGTTGTCGAAGGCGACGCGGGTCCAGCCGAGGAAGGTTTTGTCGGCCGTCACGATGGCGCCGGCGGCGAGCGGTGACGTTTTTTGCTGCGTGTCGGCTTCGGTGGGGAGCGAGCGAAGGGTTGTGGCCCGGGCGACGATCGCGGCGGCGGGCTGCGCGGCCGTGCCGTAGGTGGAGCAAGAGACAAAGGCGATCACGGCGCCACAAGAGCTGAGCGTGAACCCGGCCCAGCCGAGAGCGAGGACCAGGCCGGACTTGCGGCCGTAGGCGTTCGCGAGAATGACGCCCAGCGCGAGCGCGGCGAGAAACGCGGCGCCGATGAGCACGTGCTGCCACTGCGCGGGCGAAGCGCGTCGGGCGAAATCCTGAGCGAGGCCGGGATGGAGGAAAGGGGCGAGCGAGCCCGGGGCGGTGCCGGATTTTTCCGCGGCGAAGGCGAAGTGCCAGCGCACTGCGGCATCGGCCGGGTTTTGCACAAAGGCGACGGTGGCGTGGGCGGCGGCCTCGCTGGCGCGTTCCTGCTGCACGAGCGCGAGCGAGAGATTGTGCCGTGCGATCCAATTGGTCGGCGTCTGCGTGAGGGCGGCGCGCCAGCCTTTTTCCGCGGCGGCGAAGTCGGCCTTGCGATACGCCGCGGCGGCATCGAGTTCGGCGGCACGGAGCAGTGCCACCGGCACCAGGAGCAAGGCGACGAGCGCGGCGAACGGCAGTAGATTGCGCGGGAGGAAAAGACGGAGCGGGTTAAAACCCGGCACGCGTTTGGCGGCGAGCGCGGCGTGCGCCCGCGCGGTCCAGTCGGAGGGGAGCTCCGGTTGCGCGCCGTAGAGCGCGCGATCGGCTTCGCGCCAGAGGGTGCTCCACGCGGGGTCGGCGAGTGCGTCGGCCCGCGGCGCGGCGTGGGCGATCTGCCAGAGCAGGGCGCTGTCGCGCTGCCAGGCCAGAAGAAGCTGAGAGTTCAGAGCTGAGCGCTGAGCGTTCTGAATTCTTCCAACTGTAATCACGAGACGTTCGCGCGCTTCGCGGCGCGCGCGGAGCGGATCGGTTTGGCGGGCGCGGCGGACCGCGAGCCAACCCCAGAAAACAATCAACGCGGCGAAAGGCGCGAAGCACAGGCTCGCGAGCGTGATCGCTTGGAGCGGTGTGCTGGCCACGGCGGAGCCGGGCAGGGGATCGCGCGGGATGGCCGTGGGCGCGACGGGCGCGGTGGGTGGGGCGGATTTTTTCTCGCTCGGGGGCGGGACGACTTCGCTGGCCGACGATGCCGGCGGCGTGAGCGTGATCTGCGGCACGGCGGGCGCACTGATGGTGACGGTCGTGCGTGGCGCGGAGATCGTTTTGTAGCTGCCGCTTTTCGGATCGAAGTAGGTGAACGCGATCGGACCGAGCGCGTAGCTGCCGGCCTTGGCGGGCACGAGCACGACGTCCTCGGCGAGCGCGACATCGAAGAGCTTGCCCTCGCTCGGCGTGCGCTTGGCCTTGGGTTGCACGACTTGAAAATCGTTGG
>JANNEY010000258.1:0-3017 GCA_031379235.1 Opitutaceae bacterium
GGGGGGCGCCCCCCCCCGCCGCTACCCGAGCCGAGCGCCCTTTTTCGACGCTCTCTTAGGCGGGACGGGTGGCTGCGCCGCGGAGCGTGCGGACGTTTGACACTTTTCGCCGCTCGTGAACGTCTTGCGGTTTCTCGACCATGCTTTCCCGTCTCCTCCGCTCCACTTTCCCCGTTATCCTTTTTGCCTCCCCTCTGCTCGCCCAACGCGGTGATCGTGGCGGCGAGGTGCAGGCGCCGCCACCGGCTCACCTGAAGATTCCGCCCGCGCCGATTCTCACGGCGGAGCAGGCGCTCAAGACCTTCACGGTCGCCAAGGGCTTTCACGTCGAACTCGTCGCCGCCGATCCGCTGGTGGGTGATCCGATTTCGATGCAGTTTGGGCCCGACGGCCGGCTCTGGGTGATCGAATACCGCGGCTACATGCAGGATGTCGATGGCAAGGGCGAGGACCTGCCGGTGGGCTCGATCGCCGTCCTCAGCGACACCGATGGCGACGGCGTCATGGACAAGCGCACAGTGTTCGCGAAGGGCCTCGTAATGCCGCGCGCGATCTCGCTCGTGGGCGACGGGCTGCTCGTCGCCATCCCACCCGGCCTCTTTTTCATGCGCGATACCGATGGTGACGGCGTCGCCGATCAGAAGACGGAAGTGATCGCCGATTACAGCACGACCACCAACCCCGAGCACAATGCCAACGGCCTCGTGTGGATGATGGACAACTGGATCTACTCGGCGAATTCCACGGCGCGTTTCCGCTACGAGGGCGCCGGAAAATTTACGCGCGACGCCACCATCACGCGCGGCCAGTGGGGTATCACGCAGGACGACACCGGCCGCCTCTACTACAACAGCAACAGCGACCCGCTCCGCGTCGACGCCGTCCCGTCCGCTTACCTGCGTCGCAACCCGAATTTCCCCGCCACCGGCACGAATGTTCAGCTCGTGCCCGCGCGCCTGCCGACGTTTCCCGGCCGCATCACCACCGGCATCAACCGCGGCTACAACACCCTCGACAAGGAGGGCAAGCTCACCTCCGTGACCGCGGCGTGCGGCCCCGTGATCTATCGCGGCGCGCTGTTTGCCGCGGAGTTTCGCGGCGACGCCTTCATCGCCGAGCCGTCGGGCAATTTCATCAAGCGGATCAAGCTCACGGAAAAAGACGGCGCGCTCACCGGCGCGAACGCCTACGAGGGCACCGAGTTTCTCACCTCGACGGACGAGCGTTTCCGCCCGGTGAATCTCTTCAACGGCCCGGATGGCGCGCTCTACGTCGTCGATCTCTATCGCGGTATTCTTCAGCACAAGACCTACGTCACGAGTTACCTGCGCCGGGAAATCGAGGCGCGCCACTTGGGCGACGGCATCGGCCTCGGCCGCATCTGGCGCATCGTGCCTGACGGCGCGCCGAAAGCGAAATTCAAGTCCGGCCTCGCCGGCGCGGGCACCGCGCAGCTCGTGGACCAACTCGGCGACGCCAACGGTTGGACGCGCGACACGGCGCAGCGCCTCCTCGTCGAGCAACGCGCTCCCGCCGCCGCGGCGGCGCTCCGGAAATTCGCCACGTCGGCACCGAGTCCCCTCGGCCGTCAGCACGCCCTCTGGACCCTGGATGGCATCGGTGCGCTCGATCAGCCGACCGTGATCGCCGCGCTCGGCGACAAGGATCCGCGGGTTACCGCGGCCGCGATTCGCGTCTCGGAAAGGTTTCTCAAGCCGGCCGCCAATCCCGACGTCCTCGCCGAACTCGTCGCGCTTACCGCGCGCCCGGACCCGGCGGTGCGCCTGCAGCTCGCGTTTTCCCTCGGCGAAGCAAAGTCGCCCGTGGCCGACGCCGCGATGCGCACGCTCCTCGTCGCCGCGGGGGCGCAGCCGTATCTCGTCGACGCCGTCGTGAGCGGCATGGCCCGCCGCGAGGCCGACTTCATCGAGGCGATCGCGCGCGAGGCCAAGGCCGGCGGTCCGGCGGTGACCAGCGCGGTCGTCGCGGCGGCCGGTGCCGCCTTGAAAGGCAGCGACGCCGCGCGGCTCGCCCGCGTGCTCGCGGTCGTCGCCGATGCAGCGTCGCCGGCGTGGATTCGCACCGCCGTGCTCGATGGCATCGATCGATCCTTCTCGCGGCTCTTCGACGGGAAAATCATCCCGACGAACCTCACGGCGGAACCGAAGGCGTTCGTCGCGTTTGCCGCCAAGGGCGGCAGCCCCGAGTCCGCGCGCGCGGAAAAGCTCCTCGCCTCGCTGCGCTGGCCGGGCAAGCCCGGCATGGCGGCGGCCGAGAAGGTAAAGTTCACGCCCGCGGAACAGGCGCTGTTCGACAAGGGCAAGGTGCAATACGCCGCGCTCTGTGCCGGCTGCCACCAACCTGAGGGTCAGGGCCTCGCCGGCCTCGCGCCGACGCTCGTGTTTTCGCGTTGGGTGCTCGGCGACGAGCGCGTGCTCGCCAGCATCATCCTCTGCGGCAAAGCACAGGACAACCTCATGATGCCCACGCTCCGCGCCGCGCTCGACGACGAGGCGATTGCGGGCGTGCTGACTTATGTGCGCAACAGCTGGGAGCACACCGCGGGGGCGGTCACCCCGGAGACCGTGGCGCGCATGCGCACGATGACCGCCGGCCGCGAACAGCCGTGGAACGACGAAGACCTGGCGGAGTTTTCCCGCTCAATGGGCGGCGGCCGTGGCGGGCGCGGGCCAGGTGGGCGCGGTGGCTTTCCGCCGCGGAAAGCGAATTGAGCGGACGGGTTGGTTGTAGGGCGGGGGCGCCGAACCCCGCCGAAAAAAACGATCGTCTCGCATAACGGTCACCGATTCCGTTTCGATCGCTCGGACGGCGGGGTTCGGCGACCCCGCCCTACATCAAGTCATACCAACGGCTGGTGAAAAATTGACTTTTGAGGGTGGCGGCGGGACCTCCGGGCCCGACGGTTTTGGTCTGCGGCTCACCCGTGGCCGGGCCCGGAGGTCCCGACCCCACCTCGATCCCACTAAAGTCCAGAAATCATGCGACGTTGGTATCAT
>JANNEY010000290.1:0-1883 GCA_031379235.1 Opitutaceae bacterium
CCCGCCTCAAAACCGACTACTACACCCTCGCGAAAGCGTTCAAGGCCGGCGGCTACACGACTGCCCATTTCGGCAAATGGCACCTCGGGGCCGAACCTTACAGTCCGCTCGAACACGGCTTCGACACCGATATCCCGCACACCTCCGCCCCAAGCCCGTTGGGCAAAGGTTTCTTCCATCCGTTTCCCGTCTGGAAAAATCACGGCAAACCCGGCGACAACCTCGAAGATCTCCTCGCCGACGAAGCCGTCGCCTTCATTGCAAAAAATAAGGACCGCCCCTTTTTCCTAAACTACTGGGCCTTCGAAGTGCACTCGCCGTGGCAGGCGAAGGAAAAGCAGATCGACAAGTATCGCGCGAAGGCCGTCCCGACATCGCTCCAGCGCAATCCCGTTTATGCCGGCATGCTGGAGACGCTCGACGAGGTCGTCGGCCGCCTCGTCACCGCGCTGGAAAAAGCCGGCGTGCTCGAAAATACCGTCATCATCTTCACCTCGGACAACGGACCGTTTTTCCAACCCAACAACGTGCACATGCCCGAGGAGTTTCACGCCGTGCCCGTAACGAGCGCTCAGCCCCTGCGCGCCGGCAAGGGCACGATTTACGAGGCCGGCACCCGCGTGCCACTGCTCGTGGTCTGGCCCGGAAAAGTCCAGCCCGGCAGTGTTAGCCGTGCACTCGTCCAAAGCACCGATTTCTTTCCCACATTCGCCGACATGCTTGGTTGGAAACTGCCCGCCACCGTCCGTTTCGACGGAGTCAGTCAGCGGCCCGCCTTCGAGCGGAACCAACCGGTCCGCCAAGAACTTTTCTGCCATTTCCCCCACGGAAACTCCGCGAGAGATTACGAGGGCATGACCGCTCCCTCCTCGGCCGCGCCCGCGAGCTCGATCCGCTTCGGCGACTGGAAACTGATTCGCTTTTATTGCGACAACGCCGACCAGAGCGACCGACACGAACTCTTCAACCTCGCTGACGACCCCGGCGAAGCGCGCGACGCCGCCGCCGCACATCCCGATCGCGTCAAGCAACTCTCCGCCCGCCTCGACACCTTGCTGCGTGAATCGTCCGCCGTGATTCCTTCGCCCAATCCCGCCTATGCCACCGACGCGCCATCGCGCAAGGCGCAGTCCGGCGGCCCCAGAAAGAAGTAGCGTTGCAATCCCGCCCAACGCCCATCGATGAAAAACACTCCCGCCCTTCTCCTGATCGCCTGCGCCCTCGCCGGTTGCGCGGTGGCCCCCGAACGGTCGTCCGCCCCGCTGACGCACGCCTCCGCGATCAACCCCGGCACGCCTTGGCCGGCGACCGACGCGCTCGACCGGATCTTGCCCGCCGCTGCGCAACGGCCAGGCCTCCGCCCGAACCGCACCGTCGGCATTTTCTATTTCCTCACGCACGCGAGCGACAGCACGACGCTCCCAAATGATCTCGCAAAAATTCTCCCGCAAGACCCCGACCTCCTGAAGAAACCCGACTCACCGCTGTGGGGCCCGCGCGGTCCGTATTATTGGGGAGAGCCGATCTATGGTTATTATCACTCGATGGACCCCTGGGTGCTCCGTCGCCACGCCTCGCTGCTCGCCGACGCCGGGATCGACACGGTGATTTTCGACACCACCAACCGTAAAACCTACAAGGACGTTTACCTGAAGATCTGCGAAGTCTGGACGCAGGTGCGCAAGGAAGGCGGACGCACGCCACAGATTTGTTTCATGGTCAACACCAAGGCCGGCGAGACCGCCCAGGAACTTTTCCGCGATCTCTACCAGCCCGCGCTCTACCCGGAACTCTGGCTTCGCTGGCACGGCAAGCCGCTTCTGATCTGCGATCCCAAAGAGGCCAGTCCCGAGGTGAAAGCCTTCTTCACGCTCCGCAAAGCC
>JANNEY010000295.1:0-5977 GCA_031379235.1 Opitutaceae bacterium
GGGGGGGGGGGCCCCCCGGGCCCCGTCCGGGTGTTCGCCCCACAAAAACCCGGGGGGCCGGGGTGCCCCCGACGCCACCCTCAAAAGTCAATTTTTCACCAGCCGTTGGTATGAGATCTCTGGCGCGGTCATCGCGCGATAGGCGAGGCGCCCCGTCACCGCCGAGGCTGACGGCCTCGGCGCGATCGGCCTCCTCGAAAGGCTCGGGGCCGGGAGCGGCTCGACTCAGCTGGATGGCTTCGTCGCAGCGCTTCCCACCTGAGCGGTTCAGATTTTACGCGACACCGGTATTCGCGGACGACGCTCTCATTACGGCGCCAAGTTCAGTTCCCACCATCGCCCGCTCCCCGTAGCCAAAGGTCCCGCGATCGCGCACCTCGAGCGCGGCGTCGCGCAGCGCTGTCATCGCCGCGCGGTAGAGCGAGGTCGCGAGGCTGATCCGCTTCACGCCGGCAGCCGCCAGCTCCGCGATACTGGGCGAGCCGGCTTTCCCGCCGGCGATGACATTGACCGGTTTCTTCAGCGCGCTGCACAGGGTGCGAATCGCTCCGAGATCGGACACGCCGGGCGCGAACAGCACATCGGCTCCCGCCCGCTCATAGGCCTGCAACCGGATGATCGTGTCATCGAGATCGGGCTTACCGCGCAGGAAATTTTCCGCGCGGGCCGTCAGCACGAATGGAAATGGCAGCCCGCGTGTCACCGCCGCGGCCGCCGCGATACGATCCGTCGCAAGGCTCAAAGCGTGAGCAGGAGCACCGCCCGGCGCATCCTCAATCGAACAACCCACGAGGCCGAGGCCAGCCGCCAGCTGCACCGTCTCGCCGACGACTTCCGGCGCGACGCCGAAACCATCTTCCAGATCGGCCGACACGGGCACGTCCACCGCTTCGACCATCGCTCTCGCGAGCGCGAGTGCGAGATCGCGCGTGAGTCCGTAGTCCTGTCGACCCAGCGTGCCGGCCGACGCACTGCTCGAGGTCGCAAGGGCCGGAAAGCCCAAGCTCGCCAACATCCGCGCAGAACCAGCGTCCCAAGGGTTGGGCATCACAAATGTGCCAGGCGCGACGTGGAGCGCCCGGAAGCGCACGGCTTTTTCAGATTGAGTGAGGCTCATGAGAATCTGTGGACGACAAAAGCCCTACGCGCCCGGTGAATCGAGCCGCGTCTTATCGCTCACCGGCACAGTCGCTCACGCCGATCCGTCGGCGCTGGGAGCTAGCGCGGGCGCTCGTGGCAGATTTACCCGCGCCCGACGTAGGGCATCTGTGTCGCCATCACGGTGATCGTCTGGACATTCGCTTCGAGCGGCAAACCGGCCATATAGAGCACGGCATCGGCGACGTGCTTCACGTCGAAGGTCGGCTCCGGTGCGATCGTGCCGTTGGCCTGCATCACGCCTTTCTTCATGCGACCGGCCATCGGTGTCTCGGTATTGCCGATGTCGATCTGGCCGCAGGCGATGTCGAACGCGCGGCCGTCGAGCGAAATGGATTTGGTGAGGCCGGTGATCGCGTGCTTGGCGGCGGTGTAGGCCGCGGAATTCGGCCGCGGCACGTGCGCCGAGATCGAGCCGTTGTTGATGATGCGGCCGCCCCGCGGCGCCTGAAACTTCATCAAGCGAAACGCTTCCTGCGCGCAGAGAAACGCCCCCGTGAGATTCGTGTCGATGACCTCGCGCCAGCGCTCGAGCGGCAGTTCCTCGAAGGGCACGCCGGGCGCGTTGACGCCGGCGTTGTTGAAAAGCACGTCGAGCCGGCCGAAGCGCTCGCGCACCCGCTCAAACACCGCGCGCACCGCCGCCGGATCCGTGATGTCGGTCGGAGCCACGAGCATGCGGTCCGCCGGGGCGCCCGAATCCCGCGCAGTTTCCACAAGCGCTTCCGCCCGCCGCCCCACGAGCGTGACGGCATAGCCCGCGCCGAGCATCGCCTGCGCAACGGCGCGGCCAATGCCCGACCCAGCTCCAGTCACCAGGGCGATTTTCAGCGGGGAGTTCATCGCAGGCGAACGTGCCACGGCGCACGGCGCACTGCCGAGGAAAATTTCCAATGCGTCATCGCCCAGGAATTTGTTTGCGCTCGCCCGATGCGTCGCGTTTTCACTTCGCGGCAACAGGGGCTCGGATGCGCCGGTTGCATTTCACGCAACCATGTCCCTGCAACCTTTCTCCAGCCAGCTTATCGCCGATGTCGGAATCTCTCTCGGCGATGAGGGCAAGGGCCGCCTCATTCCTGAAGTCGCCGACGAGCTGCGCGGCACCGCACACCCCGTCTCGGTCGTGCTGAAGGTCAACGGCGGTGCGAACTCCGGCCACACCGCCGGCGGCATCAAGCTCAACCTGCTCCCCGCCGGCGTCGTCGTAAAGGACGCCGCCCACTTGTGCATCGGCAGCGGCGTCGTCGCCGACCCGCGCAAGATTTGGTGGGAGACGAGGCCCCTCGAAAAAAAAGGCCACGCCATCCTCTCGCGCCTGCTGATCGATGAGCGCGCGATGGTTTCCGATCTCACGCACCGGCTGCTCGACCTCGCGTGGGAGGACTACCGCACCAACGTCCTCGCCGAGGAACCGCGCGGGTCCACCGGTCGCGGCATCACGCCCGCCTACCTCGACGAAGTCGGCCAGCAGCAGATCACGTTTTCCGACTTTCTCGCGGGCCCAAACTTCTTCGCCCGCAAACTCGCCCAGCGCGCCGACCGCGCGTGCCGCACGATCCAACATGTGTGCCGCGTGAGCGAGGCGACGTGGGCCGGCTTTTTCGACAAGCTCACCACCGCCGAACAACGCGCCAACGCCGAGGCGATCGAACTGGGCGTGTTCGCGAAGGAGGAGTTCGACTTCACGCGCTTCCGGGGAAAAACGCCGTTCACACTCAACCTCGAAGCGCTCACCGCCATCTACTGGTCGGCCGGAACCGCGCTCGCGAAAAACATCGGGGAGGTGCGCGAGCTCATCCTGCGCGAGGTCGCGCGCGGCCGCACCATCATCGGCGAATTCGGTCAGGCCTACTGGCTCGACAAGCGCCACGGCTTCTCGCCCAACGTCACCGCCTCCCACACCTACACGCCGGAGTTTTTCGAGAGCGCCGGTATCCCGGTGCAACGCATCCACACCTTCGGCGTCGCCAAGGCCTACGACACGAAGGTCGGCACGCATACCTTCCTCACGCAGATGGACGACGCGCACCCGCTAGCCGTGAAGTTGAAACAAATCGAGTTCGGCACGAGCACCGGCCGGCAGCGGATGGTCGGCTGGTTCGACGCCGTGGAGAAAGGCGACGCGCTGCGCTACGGCGGCTTCCAGGACGTGATGATCAACAAGTCCGATGCGCTCACCCACAGCGGCGAATGGCGCGGCGAGCTGCTCATCTGCGGCGCCTATCAGGACAGCGCGGGCAAGATCGTCCACCACGTCCCCCGCAATGAGGCCGTGCGCAAAACGCTGCGCCCCGTTTACACGAAACACGCGGGCTGGACCGAAGACATCTCACAAATCCGCCACTTCGCTGCGCTGCCGAAAAATGCCCAGCGCTATGTCGCCGCGATGATGAAGGCTACACTCACTGTCGCCTATGAAGGTGGGGCCTGGCCCACCGCCGCAAAATTTCCAAACCTCCGCTACCTCGGCGTCGGCCCTGAGCCGTCCCAGATCATCAAGGACGTGCCGGCAACGGCAGAGCTGGTGCGGATTATTTGAAATGATTGCGCGAGCCACATGAAGCCACAGCAAAGAGTTTTGCTAATGCTCCTGTTTTGGGGCGCGTGGACTGGAACAGCCTGCGGTCAGATACCGGCAACCATCCTGACCTACAAGGGCATCGGCTACGTGCAAAGATCCGCCTCAGAGACATCCGTCTACGACCCCAACTACGGGGTTTCAGTGACGATGGACCCGCCGATCACCGGTCTGTCCGTGACTCTTCGCGGCCTGCCTTTTCCAATCTCCCTTCCCTCACCGGCTCGCGGGGAATTTCAAATCGAGCGCCGTTATCTAAACGCCGAGCAATTGGACGCGGCGTTGCCGGACGGCTCCTATCGGATCAATGTCGACGACAATGATCGCCCCCCGACCAACACCGCGCTGACAATCTCCTCGCGCCCACGCATCGCGCCGCCGCTCATCACGAACTTTGACGAACTGCAAAATCTCGATGGAGGCGCGTTTCGCATCTTATGGCAGCCGATTGCTGACGCGTTGCCCACGGATTATATAGGCGTCGAGGTTTTCCGAAGAGATGGTTCTCAGTTGTTTTCAAGTCCGAATCTCGGAGTGCTCGGCGCCCTCAACGGGCATTCCACGTTCGTCGACGTCCCCAGTCTCTCGCTCTCTCCCGATGAGATTTTAGTAAGCAGGCTCACATTTTTACGCTACACGGCGGCGACGGCCAACGGCGGCAGAACCCGCATTGTCACCACAACAGGTTTCGATACGAAATTCCTGATGAGGCGCCTCGCCGTAGCGCCGCCCGTGATCAGCGTGCAACCGCAGTCTGTGATCGTGACGGCAGGTTCGATCGCGGTGCTCAACATAGGAACTTCGAGCAACCAAGCGTTCTATCAATGGCGCAAGGATGGCGCGAATATCCCCGGAGCCAGTGGCTCAAGGCTCGTCCTTCGCAATGCGCTGCCAGCCACTGCAGGCGAGTATTCTGTGTTAGTGGCAAACAATGCCGGCATCGTCACGAGTGCGCCGGCCAACGTGGAAATATCATCGTCCGCACTTCCGACGCGTATCACCAACTTGTCCGTTCGCTCAACTGCTTCCCGCGCTATGCCACTGATCGTCGGCTTCGTTTCAGGCGGCCAGGGCAGCATCGGCACAAAGCCACTGCTCGCGCGTGCGATCGGACCTTCTCTGGCCCAGTTCGGTGTGGCCGGAGTGATGGCCGATCCAGTGCTGCAACTGTTCTCCGGCATCAATGTGATTTTGGAAAATTACGGTTGGGGTGGTAATGCACAAGTAGCTGCGATCGGTGCCAATGTCGGAGCCTTTCCCCTGAGTCCTGCTACATCTCGCGACGCCGCGCTTTATGTGCCGTCGCTTGCGTCCGGCGCCTACACCGCACAAATAGTCGATTTTGGTGTTCTCCCCAGAGTCGTGCTAGCGGAAATTTACGACGCTACACCGCCGACAGTGTTCAGCACTACGACCCCACGACTTCTCAATGTGTCCGCGCGATCAACAGTCGGCACCGGAGGCGATGCGCTCATAGCTGGATTCGTCATTGCGGGTGCGACCGCTCGCACCGTGCTGATCCGAGGCGTAGGGCCGGGGCTCAACCAGTTCGGCGTTTCCAACGTGCTCTTTGATCCGAAACTCACACTCTATCGAGGATCAACCAAGCTCCTCGAAAACGACGATTGGGACAACGTCGGCAACTTGTCGGCCACGTTTGACGCCGTTGGTGCGTTCCAGATCCCGCCTGGTTCAGATGACTCGGCACTTCTCGTTACCTTGCCGCCCGGCAGCTATACGGCCCAAGTCACGGGCTCAAACAACAAGACCGGCATCGCGCTCGTTGAAGTTTACGAAGTGCCTTAAACGCGAAGCCCGCCGCATGACATGCGGGCAGCTGTTCGCACCTGGTTCTGCACTCTACCGCAGCCGCCCCATCACTTCGCCAAGCAGGTAGATTGAACCGGTGACGACGACCACGTCGTCGGGGCCGCCGGCGGTGCAGCGGTCGGCCGCAGGAAACAAATTCGCCACGGTGTTGCGCACGATCCGGCCGCGAAAGCCGGCGGGCACGAGTGCCTCCAGCTCCTCGAACGAACACGCGCGGGGCTGCTGCGGCACCACGAAATGAATTTCCCGCGCATGCCGCGCGATCGCCTCAATGAGGGGACGCGCGCGCGCGACCCCGAGCACGCCGGTGATCACGATCGGCGCGCGGTCGGTTTCGGCGCTGAGGTGCGCAAGGTTGGAGTCGAGCACCTGCGCACCCTCGGGATTGTGCGAGGCATCGAGAATCGCGAG
>JANNEY010000319.1:0-6913 GCA_031379235.1 Opitutaceae bacterium
CCGACAACTCACCTTACGTCCGCATCGTCGCCGCCGAAGCCCTCGGGCAATTCGGCACCCCCGCCGACCTCACCGCCGCGCTCCCCGTGCTCACATCGCTCGCGCACTGGGGCAAGAACGATGTCTTCACCTCGCTCGCGGCGCTGCACGCTCTCGAGGCCTTGGGCCTCAAGAAAATCACCTCCGCCCGCGACGCCATTCTCGCGCTCCCCGCCACCGGCCCGTCGCCCGACGCGCGCTACGCCGCCTACATCCCACGAATCCTCGGCGACCTCCGCGCCAAGCTCGGCGCCGACGCGGCTCCCGCCGGTGACGCAAAAAAAGGAAAACGCAAAGCCGCGAAGTAACGCCGCGCCTTCTGCAATATCCGCAGCTTCCCCATCATGACGAACTCCACTGCGCAGGTTCCCCGTCGCACGTTCCTCGCCCAAACCGCCGTCGGCGCCGCCGCGCTCGGGGTGTCGTCGCTGGCCTCGCTCGTTCCGTTGGCCCGCGCGCAAAGTGTGTCGAAAAAAAACACGCCCACCGGCGGCGAGGCGATCACCGCGCGCGCCTACCTGCAGAGCATCCTCTACACGCGCGACGAGGTGAAGCAGTGGCTCGCCCAGCAGGCGTTTCCCTTCGCGAAATACAGCAGCGAGTTTGGCTGGCTGCTGCGCAATGCGCGCTTTCAGGACGGCATGAATGACTCGACCAGCGTCTACACCTACGGCCCGCTCGATGAGCGCATCACGATCAACTACCGCGACCGGCCGTGCCGCCTCAACACCTACGGGAACAGCTACACGCAGTGCCATCAGGTCAGCGACGGCGAGACTTGGCAGGAGACGCTCGCGGCACATTTGCAGGAACCCGTGCGGAATTTCGGCGTCGGCGGTTGGTCGGTTTACCAGGCGTATCTGCGCATGCTAAAGGAGGAGCGGCGCACGCCGGCCGAGTTCATCGTCTTCAACATCTACGACGACGATCATTTCCGCAGCCTCGATTCGTGGCGCAACGTCCGCGTCGTGAAACACGAGCGCTTCATCGAGCCCACGCTCCCCTACGTCGCCGTCAACGTGAAGGAGAATCGCTTTGAGGAACGTCCCAACATCTGCCCGACGCCCGAGAGCTGCTACCAGTTGTGCGACCTCGACTGGGTGGCCGATAAATTCAAGGACGACTTCGGCCTGAAAATCATGCTCGCGCACCTCAACGCGAAGACGACGAACCCCGAAAACGCCCACACCCTACGCTTCGCGACGACCCACGGCATCGCCACGCGCATCGACACCGCCGAAAGCCTCTCGCAGGCCGCCCACGAAGTGCACCGCCAGTCCGCCTTTTTCGCGTCGCAGACAATCGTCGAGAAGATCGACGCCTACGCGAAGGCGCAGAACAAGAAGGTGCTCTTCGTGCTCTCCTACCCGCCGCGCTCCGTCACGAAGTTCGCCAAGGAACGCGTGCGCGTGGACCAGCCGTTCGTCGATTTCATGACGCGGCGCGGCCAGCCGTTCGTGGACCTGATGCAGGACCACATGGAGGACTTCGCGCAGTTCAAGGGCGACATCAAGGCCTACACGACGAAGCTTTGGGTCGGGCACTACAACCCGCGCGGAAACCATTTCTGCGCGATGGCCATTTTGCCCAAGCTGATCGAGTTGTTGAACCCGAAGCCCGCGCCCTATCGAGCGGACGCGGCGGTAATGAAGTAAGTTCGCTGACTCGGACGCCGATGGAGACTTCGCGGAAGCCGCGGAGCTTCCCACTGCCTTCCGGCATTGCTCGCAACTCGGTTAGGGCCGCATGGCTTGCCGTCGCCTGAACCGTGGACTTGGGAGTCTCGCCGAGGGCTGACACCAACGTCGCATGATTTCTGGACTTTAGTTGGATCGAGGTGGGGTCGGGTCCTCCCGGCCCCGCCACCGGGGAACCGCAGACCAAAACCGTCGGGCCCGGAGGTCCCGACGCCACCCTCAAAAGTCAATTTTTCACCAGCCGTTGGTATGACACGCTCCACCGTGACGACGCTCACCGTGCCAATGCCCGAGGAGGACCTTGAGTTTCTCCGCGCTTACTCGAAGACGCAGCGGATTTCCGCGGAGGCGCGCTGCTGGCCAGGCAGGCGCGTATCAAGCGACGAAAACACCCAGCGGCGAAGTGACGCAACCCGTCCCGCCGTCGCGCGGTTCTGAAACCCACTTCTCACCTCGCATTCTATACGGTAGGGACGCTTCTCCGAGGCGTCCGCCGCGCCAACCTTGGCTGCCCCCCGGCGCGGGCCGCTCGCAGAGCGATCCCTACCTCGGCCGCGTCTGTTATCTCGACCGGCGAAGCCGCCTGAGAAATCATCCCGGCGATGCATACCGCGCCCCACTTCCGCCATCTCGGCTTCCTGTCGTTGTCGCTCCTGGCGGTAGTGCTCCCCTCCATCCTCCACGCCGCCGTCCTCGCCGCCGCCCAGCGCCCGAACATCGTCATGATCGTCGCCGACGACCACGGTCTCGACGCCCTCGGCTGCTACGGCAACCCAGTGATCAAGACCCCGCACCTCGATGCTCTCGCCGCCGACGGCACGCGTTTCACCCACGCGTTCTGCACCACTGCGAGTTGCAGCCCGTCTCGCTCCGTCATCCTCACCGGCCAGCAAAACCACCGCAACGGCATGTATGGCCTCCAACACGACGAGCACCACTTTCAGTCGTTCGACCGCGTGAAGAGCCTGCCCGTGATGCTCGCCGCTGCCGGCTACCGCACCGCCCGCATCGGGAAATTTCACGTCGCCCCCGATGCCGTCTTCGCGTTCCAGACCGTCTTGTCCGGCGGTGCCGCCAACGATCCCGCCACCATCGGCCGCAGTCCCGTCGAAATGGCCGAGCGCAGCCGCGATGTCATCGAAGCCAAGGACACCCGCCCGTTTTTCCTCTACTTCGCCAGCGACGATCCCCATCGCGCCAACGCCGTGTTGCCCAGCGGCAAGCCCACCTTCGACACCTACCCGCAACCCAACTCTTTCGGCAATCGCCCCGCCGGCTATCCCAGTATCGATCCGGTGCGCTACCGTGCGGACGACGTCCGCGTGCCGGCCTATCTGCCCGACACGCCAGCCAGTCGGGCCGAACTCGCCGAATACTATCAGGCCGTCTCGCGCCTCGACCAAGGCGTCGGTCGACTCATCGCCCTGCTCAAATCCGCCGGCCAGTATGAGAACACACTCATTCTCTACCTCTCCGACAACGGCGCCGCCTTTCCCGGGGCGAAGACCACGCTCTACGATCCCGGCATGCGCCTGCCCTTGCTCGTGCGCGCGCCCGGCCGCCAACACCCCGGCGCCATCCAATCCGCGATGGTCAACTGGGCCGACCTCACGCCCACGTTGCTCGACGTCGCCGGCGTGAGCACCGACCGCGCGCAATTCGACGGCCGCTCTTTCCGCGCTGCGCTCGACGGCGCTACCGTGTCGGGCTGGGACACCGTGTTCGCCTCCCACACCCTGCACGAAGTCACCATGTATTACCCGATGCGCGTCGTGCGGACGCGGCAGCACAAGTTGATCTTCAACCTCGCCTCCGAGCTGCCCTATCCCTTCGCCCTCGACCTGTTCAAGTCGCCAACCTGGATCAGCGCCACGGCCTCCGGCGGAAAACTCTACGGCCGCCGCACCATTGAAACTTTTCTCCATCGCCCCCGCCTCGAACTCTACGACCTCGACCACGATCCTGACGAAGTTAACAACCTCGCCGACTCGCCCGCCCACGCCGCCGTCCAAGCCGATCTGGTGGCGCGCCTGAAAGAATTCCAAACCGCGACCAATGATCCGTGGTTTCACCTCTGGAGCCGCCGCTGAGCAGCGCTATTCATCCGATTTTCTATCCGACGATAGGTGCCAAATCATTCTCCGACAGATAAAACTCCGCTTGATGCGCCTGCTACTACCGGCCCACTAGTTCTGTTTTCGGTCCCACCGCAAATCCCGGTGTCCATCCTCCACGTCCATGCCGGTCTATCGAGATTCAATAAAGCACACGGTGATTCCGATGTTAACGCGCTGCGTTACCGAGCTCGACGTAAGCCGAAGAAGTGGAGCGGAAATTGATCTCAAACCTCGGACTCACGCAGGAGGAGTATGTCCGCTACGGAATGACCACGACGCCTGGATAGCCTACGACGACCACTCGAACGCAGCGCCGAGATGATAGGCTCGATCCGCTGCCGGACAGAATTGCTCATCTACTTCACAGCTCCTTGATCCGGATCTTGCGCCAACGGATTTCCTCGCGGGCCGGCTTCTTGGTGACGTCGCCGATTTGGTGCACTTGCAGCGCTATCAGTCCGCGCAAGGTCATGCTGTCTTTGAGATCGGCCGCCTTGACGCCGTTGATCCATGTCTGGATGTGGTCGCCGCGGCACTCGATGCGGGCGAGATTCCAGTCGCCCTGCTTGAAAGCTTTTTGCGCGGCAGTGTTGGCCTTCAGATCGGCGAGCCAGCCGCGGCGCGCTTCGTCGTAAACGCCGCCGGTGTAGGCGCGCGGCGAGGGATCGATTTCATACTGGTAGCCGAAGACGCGGTCGGCCGGAAATTTCTTCTTCGTCTTTCCGTTGATCACCGCCTCGGTTTCCTTCGTGTAATACTCGCTGCGAAACTGCACGCCGGAGTTCATGTCGGGCGCGACCTTGAATTCGAACTCGAGGACGAAATCGCCGTAGGTCTTCTTGGTGCAGAGGAAACTGTTCTGCGTGTTGATCACGGTCTTGCCGACGATGGCGCCATCCTCGACGCGATAGAGCGCCTTCCCGCTGTGCTGCTCCCAACCGTCGAGCGTCTTGCCGTCGAAGAGATTCACCCACCCGACCTCAGCCGCGCGGACCGAAGCCGGAATGAAAATCGCTCCGATGAGCACGAGAAGGGGCAAAATACAGCGGGCTCGTCGGGGATGGGTTTTCATGGTGTAGAAACACAGAGATGGCGGATGAACGGCGTCACGAAAAAAATGTTCGCGCCGCGAGATGGATGGTCCCGGATTGTTCGCCCGATAGAGTGAGAACGAATCTCCGCGCTATCGCCGGTGCCGTTGCCAACTCACCGCACCTACGTTTTTTTCGGTAAATGAACGTCGTTCCAATACATACCCCGGAAGTGACCCCAGATCCTGCCCAACCCTACCACTCCGCACCGCTCACGCCCGAGCGGCAGGAGGAGTTTGTGCGGTTGCTGGATGGGACCCATGCGATGTTGCTGCGCTATGTGTTGTCGCTGGTGGCCAACCGGCACGACGCCGAAGATGTGATGCAGCGGGCCAGCGTGGTGATGTGGAAGCGGTTTGGCACCTTTGAGTCGGGCACCGACTTTGTGGCCTGGGCCACGACCATCGCGTTTTACGAAGTGAAGAATTTCCAGCGCGTCACCGGCCGGTCGCGGCTGGAGTTCGACGACGACCTCATGCAGACGCTCGCCGCGGAGCGGGCGCAGCACGTGCAGCGGTGGTCCACGCGCATGGACGCGCTGGAGATTTGCGTGGAAAAGCTCGAGCCGTCGCAGCGCGTGCTCGTGGAGACGATTTACACGCAGGGCGTTGAAGTGGGCGAAGTGGCGCGCCAGCAGGGCCGCGCCCCGCAGACGATCTACAACCAACTCAATTTCATCCGCCGCGCCCTCGCCGCGTGCGTGCAACGCCAAATGGCCGGAGCCGCATCATGAACGACACGAATCACCACGAATGGCATCGCCTGTTCAGCGCCGCATTGAACGGCACGCTGACCGACGCCGAGCGGCCGCAACTCGCGGCGCTGCTGAAAGCGAGTGCCGAGGCCCGCGAGCTTTGGTTCCTCTACCACGACAACGAGTGCGGGCTGGCGGAGTTGAAGAACGCCACCGCGGCCAGCGCCGCAAGACACGCGATGGAGCATCTGGTCGACGCGCCTACTCCGCGCCACATCTCACCGTGGTTGCAATGGCGTTCTCTGACGGCGGCGGCGGCGGGTTTGTCGATCGGGCTGTTTGGTGCGTCGGTGGTGTATGGCATCGCGGCTCATCGCGGAGCGGAGAAGCGGACGTCGGTGCCGATCTTTGCGCCGGGGTTTGAGGATGTGCAATTGCCGTTGACCGCTGGCTTCCCTGCTGGAGCGGGACGGTGGAGTGGTGATGCCGCGCAGGTGGTGGCGGCCGAAAACGGGGTGCAGCCGAAGGAAGGCAAGTTCATGCTCCGGCTGGAACCGGCGGCCAAAAGCCCGTTGCGGATGTTTCAGGTGCTGGATCTGCAATCGCTGCCGTCGGACGCGGACGGTGAGTCGCTGGAAATCGAAATCTCGGCCTCGTTCGCCACGGCTGTCGCCGAATCATCGGTGCGCTACATGATTCGGGCCTTTGCCGTTACCGAAGCGCCCGAGGACCTCGATGCCGCGTGGTTTGAGCGGCGGGACGAATCGATCGCCTCGGTCACGAAGGGTCTGGATGCCCTCCCAGGCGCGAAAGGGTGGCAGACGTTGGGCGTGAGCATCCAAGTGCCACGCGCCGCCCGCAGCCTCGTGCTTTTTTTCGGCGTGCGCACGCCCGACAAGACGTCGCGGACGTTGCCCAGTTATCTCGACGACGTGCGCGTGTCGCTGGTAACGCCGCCGCCATCACGCCCGTAGTTCACTTTCTCTCCCGCCCCAAACTGAAGCTCCAGCCCATGCCTGACGATCCCATGCACCCCAACCGCATCCCAGACATCGACCGTCGCCATTTTCTTCGCGGCCTTGGCGTCGCGCTGGCGCTGCCGGCGTTCGAGAGTCTCAACGTCGGCTTTGCGGCCACCGCTCAGAAGGCCGATCCGCGACGCCTGATTTGCATCGGCAATCATCTGGGCTTCTGGCCCGAGGGCTTTTTCCCGACGACGGACGGGCGCGAGTTTGCGCTGAGCAAGACCCTCGCTCCGTTGCAGGCCTATCGGAA
>JANNEY010000388.1:0-2560 GCA_031379235.1 Opitutaceae bacterium
CGATGCGGAAAAGAAAAACGCCGAGGACTTCATCGCGCGTCGCCTCGCCGCCGGCCGCGCGCCAGTCGATCAAGCGTCGCCCTCGCTGACCGTGGCCGATGCCGCGGTCGCAGCCGGCCGCTTCCATGAAAACTCGCCGCGCGAGCGCCTGCTCGTCCGCAGCGCGCCGCGCGAGGGTGACGATTTCACCATCGAGGCCGTCGTGCAGCTCGACAGCATTGATGCCGCCGCCTCCGTGCGCGTCATCGCCTCACGCTGGAACGGGGAACGGCTCTCGCTCGACTCGCACGGCTGGTCGCTCGGCGTGACGGGACAAAAATCCGCGCTCAAGCCCGGCAGCCTGATCGCGCAGCTCGTCGGCGAGGACGACAACGGCAACACCGCCTACGAAGCCGTCCCTTCCGGTCTCGTGCTCGAGCTGGGCCGGACGCACCACGTCGTCGCGCGCATCTCCTGCGCCGAGGGCACGGTGTCGTTCCAAGTCCGCGACCTCGCCACGCCCGAGGCGCCGCCGCGCACGGCCACGGCGAAGCACGCGCTCGTCGGCAAGCTCGGCGCCGGCGCCGCGTCGCCCGTGATTGGCGGCCTTCATCGTCGCGGCCCGCACCAGTTCGACGGCCGCATCGACGCCGTGCGCGTCGCTCCCGGCCTGCTCGACGACGGCGCGCTCTCGGCCGAACCCGCCCGCTGGCCCGCCCTCGGCGCGATGATGTGGGACGCCCGCCGCCCGCTCCCCGCCGGCTACGAATGGCAGGCCGGCGCGAGTAACGCCGAGAGCACCGACCCCAAGGTTCGCGCCATGACCGACCTCGCCCACGTGCTGCTGAACTCGAATGAGTTTTTGCACCTCCATTGAGCACCGTTGTTTCTCCGCGCCATGACCAACAGACAAAAACTGGCCCTCGTTATTCTATGGAGTGGTGTCGCCGTCGCACTGCTGATTGGCCGCTTTGGTGGCTCCAAGCCGCTGGCATTCCCGATCGTCATTACGATCGGCGTCATGGGTTTTCTTACGACGGTGTTTATTATCAGGACCGGCCGGAAGCCCTGATGATCAAGTATCCACGGTCCCTTTCCCATGCCCTGCCACAACTACACCCCCGTCGCCTCTCGCCGTGATTTTCTCCGCACCGCCGGCTGCGGTTTCGGCGCGGTCGCGCTCGCGGCACTCACACGTTCGCCGTTGCTCGCGGCTTCGGGCGGGCTCACGCGCGCGAGCGCGGCGCTCACTGGCCGCGCGGGCCGCGCGAAGAACGTCATCTTCCTCTTCATGGAGGGCGGGCCGAGCCACCTCGACACGTTTGATCCCAAGCCGCTCATCAACGAGCTCAACGGCCAGCCGCTCCCGCCGAGCTTCAAGCCGCCGATCCTCGCGATGGGTGAGAGCAAGTCCCCGATTATGGGCAGCCCGCGCAAATGGGCGCAGCACGGGCAGAGCGGGCTCTGGGTTTCCGACTGGTTCCCGCACGTCGCCACGCACGCCGACGATCTCGCGGTGATCAAGTCGTGCGTGTCCGACGGCATCAACCACGCCGGCGGCGTCTGCCAGATGAACACCGGCTCCGTCTTCGGCGGTCGCCCCTCGCTCGGCGCGTGGGTGGACTACGGCCTCGGCACGGAAAACAAAAATCTCCCCGGCTTCGTCGTGATCAAGGACAGCGAGAAGGAAGTCGTGAACGGCGTGCGCAACTGGGGCACGGGCTTCATGCCGGCCGTGCATCAGGGCGTGGAGTTCAGCGCGACGGGCTCACCAATTCGAAATCTCCAGAATCCCAAGGGCCACGACGACGCGCGCCAGCGCGACAAACTCGAACTGCTTGCCTCGCTCAACCGTGCGCATGGCACGACGCGGGCCGACAACACCGAGCTCGAAGCCCGCATCCGCAGCTACGAACTCGCCTACGCCATGCAGGCCGAGGCGCCCGGCACCATCGATCTTTCCAAAGAAACCGCCGCGACGAAAACGCTCTACGGCCTCGACGAAAAGGAGACGGCCGTCTTCGGCCGCAACTGCCTGCTCGCGCGTCGCCTCGTCGAGCACGGGGTGCGTTTCGTGCAGCTTTACAGCGGCGCCGGCAGCGGCTGGGACAGCCACACGCAGCTCGAGAAAAACCACGGCGCCCTCTGTCGCTCGGTGGACAAGCCCATCGCCGCGCTGCTCGCCGATTTGAAAGCGCGCGGCCTGCTTGACGAGACGCTCGTGATCTGGGGCGGCGAATTTGGCCGCACGCCGATGGCCGAGCAGACCGGTGGACGTGACCACAACCCCGGCGGCTTCACGATGTGGATGGCCGGCGGCGGCGTGCGCGGCGGCCAGAGCATCGGCGCGACCGACGACCTCGGTTTGTATGCGGTCAAGGATCGCCTGCACGTGCATGACCTGCACGCGACGATTTTACACCTGCTCGGCGTCGATCACACCAAGCTCATCTATCCACACCAAGGCCGGCCCGAGCGGATCGATTTGAACGAGGGTAAGGCTTACCGCGGGATCGCGAAGGTGGTGTAGCGGCGGGCGTCCCTGCCCGACGGCTCAGGGCGTTCGCCAAACCACGGCGGG
>JANNEY010000307.1:0-5632 GCA_031379235.1 Opitutaceae bacterium
GTCGCGTTTCGCCCGCGATGCCCTTTCCGCACTGCCGCGCGCGGAGCGCACGGCCCACCCCTCACTCCTCGCTTTTCAGTGTTTGTCATTGCGAGATGCCGCGCTCTGCGCGGTGGCGAAGCAATCCAGCTGGATCGCCACGGCGCGTTTGCGCGCCTCGCGATGACAAACAGCAGGGAAACACCCTCACTCCTCGCTTTTCAGAAACGCGATCAAGCCGGCCAACTCCGGCTTGGTCATCGCCTGTTCCAAGCCGTCGGGCATCAGCGAGAGGCCCGACGCCGTGAGTGATGTCATGCTTTTGCGTAGCACCGTCTCCTCGGTGCCAAACGCCGTCCGCAGCGTCACACTGCTGTCGCTCTCACCAGCGAGCCAACCCGTGAGCGTGCGGCCGTCCAGCGTGACCACAGTCAGGGTCTGGTAGTTCGGTGCGACTTCGTAATTGGGCACGAGGAGGTGGAGGAGAATCGCGTCCGCCGGCTGATTACGCAGCCCAGTGAGATCGGGCCCCACTTTGCCACCAAGGCCGCGATGCGTGTGACATGCCGAGCATACGCGTTGAAACGCCACCCGGCCGACCGCGAGGTCACCCGGCGCCGCTATCACAGCGCGATGCGCGCGATAGACGTCCATCCGATCACCACTCTCGACCGACTTGAACAACGTCTCGGCCTCGGCGCGCACGGCGGCGTCGGCATGCTTCAACAATTGCGTGCGCCGGTTCGAGGAAATCTCGGCCGGCGCAATCACGCCCGCCTTGATGGCGCCGAACAGGGCGGCGATGAGCGCCGGCCGCGCACTCACTGCGGCGACCACGGCCTCGCGAATCTGCGGCGTGTAGCGCGGCCAGTTTTCCTTCGTGAGTAACAGCGCACCGCCGCGGGGATCGCCGACTCGCTCCAACGCGCGCACGGCCGCCAGCTGCAGCTCCGGCGGTTGCAGCCCGCCGAGAGTCTGCGCAACCACCGGCGCAACGACCGCATAGTCAGCGTAGCCGAGCAGCGCAAAGGCGCTCAAACGCTCGACGGTGGATGCCCGCGCATCATTCGCCCGGGCAGCTGCGGCGCGATACAGCGTCTGCAACGCCAAAGCCTCCTCCCCTGGCAACAAATTCACCAGCGTCGGTTTTTCACTCGCGCCCTTGGTCGCCGCACGACCACGCAAACCATCGGCCAGGCCGAGCACAGCTGACATCCGCCACGCCAAGTCGCCCTCGCCCATCAGCAGCGGACGCAAGAAGTCGCGACACGCCTCCGGTGCCGCGCCCGCCCCGAACACCCGGCCGAGATGCTCCATGATGACCGCAAAGTTCGCCGGATTTTCAGCCCGCTTGGTTTGCAACGCCGTCAGAAACTCACCCATGCGCGCACCGATTCCGCTCAACACCGCCGCGCGTGTCCAACGATCACTGCCGTCGCGGAGGGCGATTTCGGCGAGAGCCGTCACCGCCACCGCATCGATGATCGAGCCGAGGGCAAGTGCGGCGCAGAAGCGCACGCGCGCATCGGTGTCGCGCGCCGCGACACCAAGCAGCGCGATCAATTCGGGCGCGGCGCCGACGCGCTCGCCGGCCAACTGCACGGCCTGTTCGCGCACCCGCGCATCACCGTCGCGCAGCGCGTTCGCGAGGATGGCGATCGGAAGCGGCTGCAAATCACGGAACGTCCACAGCGCCCGGGTGCGGGCCTCGGGTGAGGTTCCAGTGCTGACGATCTTTTCGAGCGCCGCCATCACCGTGGCCGGGCGCTCGCCATGCTCCAGCAGCAACCGGTGCGCCCGCGCGCGCCACCACTCGTCCGGTGACTCCAGATCCGCGACCAGCGTCGCCGCACCCCTATAACGCGCAGCGGAGGGCGCGTCGCGGGGGCCATCTTTCACCACGCGATAAATCCGCCCGCGATCCTTGCCGCTCTCGAAATCGAGCAGGCCGCGCGATTCCTCCGGCACGTAGCGTGGGTGATCAATTTCGCGCCGATACATATCGGCGACGTAGAGCGCACCGTCCGGGCCGTTCGCGAGGAAGACGGGGCGAAACCATACATCGGTGGAGGCGAGAAATTCTTTGCCCACTTCAGCCACCGTGGAGCGGAGGGAGGCGCCTTCGCTCCGGAAAATCTGGCGCTGCACGAGATTCTGCGCGGGCTCGCAAATGAAGACGTTACCGGCATGAGCCGGTGTCAGCGCGGTGCCATTGAAAACCACCAGTCCGCACGCCGAGGTAAATGTGCCCGCGTGTGGCGCGGCCATCAGCTTCGGAATGTAGTCGGCCGTAATCGCGACGCGGCTAATGGGAAATACCTTCGCCTCGGCTTCGACCTTCGAAACTTCTTGCGTCGACTCGCCGAAGGCGAGGTGCGGATTGCGCCGGAGCTGCCAGGGTTCGAGCACGATTTGCAGCACCGGATGCCGGTTCGAGGAAACGAAACGGCGACCAAACGCATCAAACGCCAGCCCGAACTGCCCGCGCCCCCCCGTGTTCTCGAATTCAAACGTGTCGGGATCAAAGCGGCCGTCGCGGCCGGTGAACACCACCGCCGCCCGCTCCGGATGCACCGGCGAGGTGATCTTGCCGCCGTTGAGGCCGCTGGTCACGTAGACTTTTCCATCGAGCCCGAGCGTCGGGTGGCTCGTGCGGATTTGCGCGGTCTTCGAATAATCGAATCCCGTCAACACCACGCGGCGCACGTCGGCCACGCCGTCGCCATCCGTGTCCTGCAAAAAAATAATATCCGGCGCCGCCGTGACGAACATGCCGCCGCGCCACAGCATGATGCCGTTCACGTAACCGAGACCGGTCGCGAATTCCGTCCGCTTATCGAAGCGCCCGTCGCCGTCGGTGTCCTCCAGCAGCGCGATCCGCCCCGCCGTGGTCTGATCGCCCTCCACGGGATCGGGATACCCGCGGCCCTCGACCACGTAGAGCTTCCGCGCGCTCTCAAAGGCAAGAGCCACCGGACTCACGACGAGCGGCTCCGCCGCCACGAGTTCGATGCGCAGGCCGGGTTCGATCTGAAAACGGGTTAGCGCTTCCGTCGGTGAAAGCGCGGGATGGCGGTCGGCGGCGGGTGAAATTGCGGCAAAGGTAACCGCGGCCAAACCGCACACGAGCAAGCGACGAGCGAAACGCGAGCGCGGGAAGAAGCCGGCGGTGACCATTGCGCATCACACCTGAGCAGCCGGCGGGACGACGGCAATCACTTCTGTCAACCACGGCGCAACGCGACGCGATGCGGCAGTTTTTTAGCAGCGGAGCCCCACGACCTCCGCGAGGCGAAGTTGATTCGTGTCGAAACTGAGGAATCGCTTCGGCTTCGCCAGCCGCGCGTGCGCAACATGCAGGATGTCGAAGGCCCGATGCCCGCCCGCCAAAGTATGCGTGGTGGAAATGCGCCCCGCTTCGGCGACAATCTCATCGAGCGAAATCTCGCTGTGACGCCAGCGACCGGCCGACTGATCCTTGGCGAGCGCCTCCAGACAGCGTTGTGCGTGACCGGCCGGCACCATCCCGCGAAATTCCGCCAGCCGCAGCGCGTTGCCGAGTTCATATTCATTCAGAGGCGAGAGCAGCAGCGGCTGGCCGCTCTCGGCGAGACGCGCCTGCGCCTGCTCGGAATAAACGTCGCGACGATAGAGGGAGTATAGGAAGCTCGTGTCCGCGCAAAGCATGGCGGGCTACCAGTTGCCCTGCGCGTCGTGAATCAGCTTGAGGCTTTTTGCAGCGGATAGGGGCATGTCGCGTTTCAGCAGCTTGAACGTTTCACTGCCGGCCCAATCCACCTTGGCCTTGCCCGGATTCGCCGGCACGAGCCGGGCCACGATGCGGCCCCGCCGCGAGATGGAGATTTCCTCGCCGGTCTCCACGCGACGCAGCAGCTTAGCGTAGTCGTTGCGCAGGGTGCGAACCGTGGCGGTTTTCATTGTGCTACAAGTAAGGTAGCACATGGGAAGAGAGTCAACTCAGGTGTCGAAAAGCAAAAGCGCACACCCCAACGGGGCCTGCCTCCACCTACTTCAGCTCCTTCAGCTTCACCTCGCGCCCGAGTTCGGCCGACAGGTCCGCCGCGAGCACGGTGCGGTGGGACTGCATGCTTTCGGCGAGGCTCGTGAGCGGCATTTCCTCGCCGCGTTCGAGGGCGGCGAAGAAGGCCTCGAACTGGCTTTGATACGGGTGGTCCGACACGTCGCCGGAATCGAGCATCTTCATCGAGAGGTTGCTCCACGCGTGCTTGTTGAGGCCGTTGAGGCGGTTCGAGTGAAACTTGTTGTCGAGGAGCGAGCCTTCGCTGCCGACGAGGTGGGTGTGGAAATAGTAGGGTTGGATGCAGTCGATGACCGACGCGACTTTGCCGAGCCGGCCGCCGCTGAACTTCAGGATCGTGACCGACGTCGTCGCATACTCGTATTGCGCAAACGTCATGTTCTGCGAACGCGTGTGATAGCTCGTCACCGACTCCACCTCGGTGCCCATGCAGAGCAGCAGCGCGTCCATCGCATGGCAACCGGCGGAGAGCAGGCTGCTGCCGCCGTTTTTCTTCCCGGTGTTCCAGCGGAACTGGCCATACCACGGCCCAATGCCGTGGTAGTAGTCGACCTCGCCGTAATGGATCGCGCCGAGGAGGCCCGCGTCGATGACGGATTTCGTGGCCTGAAACTGGCTGGAGAAACGGCACTCGAAGCAAACGCAGGTCTTCACCCCGGCCTTCTTCACCGCGGCGGCGGCGGCCTTCGCATCGGCGAGCGAGAGCGTGATCGGTTTCTCGAGAATGATGTGCTTCCCGGCCTTGGCCGCGGCGATGACGTGCGCGGCGTGCTGGCTCGGGTAGCTGCAGATGGTGACGGCGTGGATGTCCTTCCGCTTCAGCATGGCTTCGAGGTCGGTGTAAGCCTCGATCGGGCTGCCGTGGCGCGCGCTGAGCGCGGCGTTGTCCTGCGGGCGCGACGAGTAGATGGCCGTGACCTGCGCATGCGGCGTGGCGTTGATGGCCTGGATATGCGCGGTGGCGACCCAACCGTAACCGATGACTGCGACGTTGTATTTTTTCATAAGGGGAAAAATTGAAGGCAGGGCGTCACGTTCGCCGCAAACCGCACGTCAGGTCGAGCCATGAATGCACCTCCCTCGAACGATCGAGGCCAGACCATGAAAAAAGCCTTTTGCTACCCTGCCCGATGCGGTTTCCTATGCGTGATGCTTTCGCGGACCCTCCCCGCCTTCCTCGCCCTCGCCACCACGCTCAGCGCCGCCACCGCGCCAGTGGACTACGTGCGCGACGTGAAGCCGATCCTCGCTCAAGCCTGCTACAAATGCCACGGGCCTTCGCAGCAGAAGGGCGGCATGCGCGCCGACACCGCCGCTTTCCTCCGGGAGGGCGGCGATGCCGGCGCGTCGCTCAAACCGGGCGATTCGAAAGCGAGCATCATGCTGCAAGCCATCCTCGGCACGCACGACGATATCTCGCGGATGCCCTACAAAAAGCCGCCGCTCGGCGACGCGCAGGTCGCACTGATCCGCGCGTGGATCGATCAGGGCGCGATCGCGCCGGCGAACGAGGAACCGGCCAAGGACATGCACTGGGCCTTCGTCGCGCCGGAGCCGCAAGCGGCGCCGAAAGTCGCGCGCGCCGACTGGTCG
>JANNEY010000032.1:0-5828 GCA_031379235.1 Opitutaceae bacterium
GAGAACGTGCCGCCTTCGCGACTCGTGTCGTCGTGCGACAACCCGGCTTTGAGCGTGGTCTTCGCCCCACCGGACTCCACCCACGTTTTCTCCGGCACCACCGCGAACTTCGTGATCGTCCGCTCGTGAAAGCGGCCAAACGTCAGCGACGTCGACCGCAGTTCGTCGCGCAGCACTTCGGCGCGCAGCCCAACGGCCCACTCGCCAAAATCCCGTCGACCGCTGGCCGCAGCACCGGTCACACGCGTCGTGTGCTGGAACGGATGCACCGCGCCAACGGGCGCGAAACGGTTGAACGCGTAGTCGTCTTTGTTGCGCCGATGAAAGACCCCGGCCTCGAAAAATTCCGCGCGCCCAAACGTCGCGCGGTGATTCGCGGCCAGCAGCACGGTCTGCAGATTCTCGGTCTCGTTCGAGTTGAACGGCGTGTAGAGATTCGGCCACCCGAAGAATTTCGCCTGATACCCAGCAAACAAATCCGTTTGAGACGAAGCATCAGCGCGCTGCAGTCGCACATTCACCCGATCAAACTCGTGCTCGCCGAAGGGCACGGCCCCACTCGATTCGGAATGGGCCAGCGCTACATCGCCGCCCCAGCGCGTGCCGCCCACCCCGCCCGGTGCCGTGGAAAATCCCTGATAAATCTCCGCCCGTTTGAGTCCGAATTCGCCCGCACCGATCACCATCGCGCCGGCGGTGCGCACGGGCCGCCAGCCGTAAGCGATACTACCGACCGTGGCGTTCGAAGCCCCGAGGACCAACTCCACACCCCGTTGCACCGCGGGCGCCGCCAGCATCGCCGGCGCGACGGGAATCTCCGCGAAATAGTGTCCCGTCTGCGGATCGATCAGCGTGCTTGCGCCCAGTTGAAAGCCGGTGTTTTCAAAAACGCCGCCGCGCAGCGTCACATCGGCCTGGCCTTCGACCAAATTTCGCGCCTGAAGATCGACCTGCGGCTCATAGCGCAACGCCGACACCGGCATCGCAAACGTGCCGGCCGGAGATTGGTTCGCCACGCGCGGCGAATAGACCGTCACCCCAGGGAGGCTGACCGCGCCCTGCGCCCACAGGCCAGCGGTGGTGACGACACAAATCAGGGAGGCAAACACGGCTTTCATCGGCCAACCGGCTTACTGATCCGAAAGGCAAAAACAAGCCCCTGTTCACAAATAAGACATCTTTCGCTTAACAAGCGTTCAGCCTGAACGCATAAAAAAACCCCGGAGCAACCGGGGTTAGAAATATTCGCGGTCGTGAGACCAAAAAGCGTCAAGCCGCGCCGTCGTTGCCGATCGCTTCAACCGGACAGCCTTCCAAGGCCTCCATGCACTGGGCGACTTCTTCCTCAGTCGTCGGCTGCTTGTGCACGAAGGAGTAACCGCCCTCGTCATGCCGCGTGAAAAAATTCGGCGCCGTCTCGCGGCACAGGTCGCAGTCGATGCACTGCTGGTCGACGTAGAATTTTCCGGCCGCGTTCTGATCCCATTTTTCAGTCTTGTTCGCCATAGGAGATGAGGGGGCACAAAGAATCCAATCCGCAGGGCTGTCAAGCGGGCTCATGCAACCGCCGGCATGGAGCCAAAAGGTTCACTCTTTTTTGGATCTGGGCAGCCGTTTCAGCAAAGCAATCCTCTGCTTGGCCAGGGTTCGACGCCGCGCGCGCGTCATCCAATCCCATCCACACGCGGGCGGGCCCAAGTGGCCGCGCGCTCAATCGTGAGCCCTCCGCAGGCCAGCCATCACCGGTCACCCGCTTCGATCCAGGCCTCGTTGAAGTGAACGTGGCGGATTACCTCGCGGGCGGGCTTGCCAGTGGCGTCCTTCTTCGCGTCTGCCGGACGAAGCTGAACGGTGTAGGTCGCGTGCAGCGCGCCGTCTTTCGCCTGAATCACACTGGGATAGCCATAGCGTCCGGCGTCTGCGTCGGGCGCGTCCCGCTCTAGGTGACGAGTCCATTTCCAAGTCTTTCCTTCGTCGTCGGAAAGCCGGACACATAGGCTGTGCCGGCCCTTTTCGGTATCGTTGTTGATCAGCAACCACCGGCCGCTGGCGAGCGCGATCACCTCGAGACCTGCCCCAGGATCAGGCAGCGCACTATCCGTAACAGCCGTCCATGTTTCGCCGCGATCAAACGACGACGCGTGCGCGATCCGCTGCGGCGCTCCGCCATTGTCGCGCATCATCACGTAGAGCGATCCATCGCGCCGTTGCACGACGCTCGGTTGCACCCCGCCGACGCTGACCAGCGGCGCACTGGTATGCCACGTCGCGCCCCAGTCGTCCGTAATCGCCATGAGCGAAAAATCAAAACCGTCCGAGTAGAGCGGCACAATGAGTCGCCGACCTTCGATCACGAGGGGATGCGCCCGCGTCATCCAGCCGAGGCGCGTCTTGAGCTTATCCGCCGAAGCCGTGAGCGCATATTCGATGAAGGCATGCACGCGTTGCTCGGCGGCTTGCGGCCGAAGTTTTTCGACCGCGGTTTTGATGGTGGCGGCAAACTCCGCGCCTGGCTTCACGTGGACCACATCCTGGGTTTGCCAAACGGGAGTGCCGTCCGCCGAGAATTTTTCCGCGATCCGCACCTTGAGCAGTGCGCTCTCCCAACGGTTATCCAGGATCGTCGGCCACAAGAGCCAGAGCCGTCCCCGCGGATCGACGAGCATGCAGCAATTGGTGTCGGGCAGATCCGGCGTGTCCGCCATGGTGAAACGCGGGCCCCACGCGTTCGCGCCTTTCCGCCAGACGGCCCCTACAATTGCGCAATCGTCGGCCTGCCGTTCGCCGGAACCGCGATACCAGCACGCCAGCAAATCACCACTTGGCAGCTCGACGATGCATGAACCGTGGTTGTGCAAGCTTTCCGGTGCGGTGATGAATTCCCCGCGCAGAAATGGCGCCTCACCTCCGTGCCCGACCGTCGCCGCGATACTCAATGCCCACGCTACCCACCACACCCGCCATCTTGGAGTTTTCACCCCCAAAATTTAGTTCACCACCCAAGACTGGGGCAAAAGTAATTTCGACTGACTGCTCCATCGGACCGTCCGCGCGGTCCTCCTTCGCCAATCGTCGCCTCATCTGCCACTCAAATTTCCTTCCCCTTCTTCTCCGCGTTCGTTTCAGCCAAGCCCCTGCCCTCCCATGCGCTTCCTTCTCGTGCCCTGGTTCGCCCTCGTCGCCTTCACGACCACGCTCTGCGCCCAAACTCCCGCGCCCGATCTCGCCACCAATTCGGCGGCTCGCGGCACGCCCCTGAATCCCGCGCTGCCTACATTGTTCGTAGCCGGTGACTCCACGGCCGCCCGGGGCCGCGGCGAAGCGCAGCAGGGCTGGGCGGTGCCGTTCGCCGACTATTTCGATCCGGCGAAGATCAACGTCGCCAACCGCGCGCGCGGCGGCCGCAGCAGCCGCACATTTGTCACCGAGGGCCTCTGGGATCAGCTCGTCGCTGACTTGAAGGCCGGCGACATCGTGGTGATCCAGTTCGGTCACAACGACGGCAGTCCGGTGAACGAAGACGAGTCCGTTCTGCCGCCAGCCCGCCGCGCGCGCGGCTCGATCCCCGGCCTCGGCGAGGAGACCAAAGAGATCGACAACATCATCACCAAAAAAACCGAGGTCGTTCACACCTTCGGTTGGTATCTGCGCAAGATGATCGCCGACACCAAGGCCAAGGGCGCGACGCCCATTGTTCTCTCGCTCACGCTGCGCAACGTCTGGGCTGACGGAAAAATCGAGCGCGGTTCCGGACGCTTTGGCCAGTGGTCCTACGACGTGGCCAAGACCGCCGGTGTCCCTTTCTTCGACCTCACGGGTAGAATGGCAGCGCAGTTCGACACGCTCGGCGCGGAGAAGACCAAGGCCCTCTACCCGCAGGATCACACCCACTTCAACGCCATCGGCGCCGATCTGCACGCTGCCGCGGTCGTGTCAGGCCTGAAGGGACTGCGCCCGAGCCCGGTCGCCAAGTTTCTTTCCGCAAAGGGCGAGGCCGTCACCGCCGATCGTTCGGTGTGGCTGCGCCTGCCGACACCGGCCAACCGCAAGCTGCCCTCGCTGTTTCTCGCCGGCGATTCCACCGTGCGCAACGGCCGCGGCGACGGCGCCAATGGCCAGTGGGGCTGGGGCGACTACATCGAAAAATATTTCAGCCCGGACAAAATCAACATCGTCAATCGCGCCGTCGGCGGCACCGGCGTGCGCAGCTTCCGCGCGCCCGGCGGGCATTGGGACCATCTCCTCGCCCTCGTGAAGCCCGGCGACGTCGTGATGATTCAATTCGGGCACAACGACAACGGCCCGCGCGGCCCGCTCAAGGGGATCGGCGACGAAGCCGAGGAGCGCCCGGCCGCCAAAGACCAGCCGGCCGCGACCGTGCGCACGTTCGGCTGGTATCTACGCCAGTATGTCGCTGACGTCCGCGTGAAGGGCGCAACGCCAATCCTCTGCTCGCTCGTGCCGCGCAAGATCTGGAAGGACGGAAAAATCTCCCGCTCGCCAGACAGCCACGCCGCTTGGACCGCGCAGGTCGCCGCGCAGGAGAAGGTCGCCTTCCTCGATCTGCATGAACTCATCGCGTTGCGCTACGATGCGCTCGGCGAGGAAAAGGTGAGCCCGCTCTTTGCCGACGAACGCGTCCACACCAGCGCCGCGGGTGCCGAGCTCAGTGCCGAGATTGTCGTCGCCACGCTGCGCGAACTGCGCGCCAACCCGCTGGCGAATTTTCTGCGGTAGAGCGGGTCTGCGACTCGCTCTTTTCACGCGGGAGATTTTCGAGGCAGGGCCCGTCACAGACCGGCCCTACCTTTGTCACGTGCTCTTTCCTCGTAGAACGCGGTCGTCTCGGTTCAGTCACCGGCGGGCCGCGTCGAAAAAATCCTATTTCCTTTCCGCCCCCGCTCCTCGCATTGTCCCTCATCCCCCATGACCTCGCCCATCCCGTTCGGATCGTCGCCCAGCTCATCGCCCGCCGTTGCCTCGCTCGGTTCCGCCTCCGTTTCCGCTTCGGGTTCCGTGTCCTCGCCGCGCCTCGGCCGCCGCGATTTCCTGCGGGGCACCGCCGCGGGTCTCGCGGCCGCCGCGCTCCATCCGCTCGCCCGCGCCGCCGAGCGTGATTGGACTGGCCGCACGCCCATGCGCTATCCCGATCCCGACATCGTCTCGCTCGATCCGCGCTTCAAGGCGAAGCTGGGCAACACCCCGATCCAGCGACTCTATCACAACCCCGACATGCTATGGGCCGAGGGCCCGGCGTGGAGCGGCGGCGGCCGTTACCTGCTGTGGAGCGACATTCCAAACAACCGCCAGTTACGCTGGCTCGAGGAAGACGGTCACGTCAGCACGTTCCGGCAGCCCGCGAACAATTCCAACGGCAACACGTTCGACCATCAGGGCCGGCAGATTGCATGCGAGCATCTCACGCGGCGCGTCACCCGCTACGAGCCCAACGGCACCGTCACCGTGCTCGCCGAGAAATTCGGCGGCAAGGAATTCAACGCCCCCAACGACGCCGTCGTGCATCCCAACGGCGACATCTGGTTCACCGATCCCGGCTACGGCGCGCTGATGAACTACGAGGGCGCGCGTGTGAAATCCGCGTCCGTGCAGCCGCACCAGAAGGAGGCCGTCTATGTCATCGACGGCTCCACCGGAAAGATCGATCGCGTCACCGACGAGATTTTCAAACCCAACGGCCTCTGTTTTTCACCCGACTACAAGAAACTCTATGTCGCCGACACCGGGGCGAGCCACTACCCGGCCGCACCGAAAAATATCAAGGTCTGGGACGTCGACGGCAAGAGCCTGAAACGCGGGCGCGAGTTTGC
>JANNEY010000445.1:0-5038 GCA_031379235.1 Opitutaceae bacterium
TCAGCGCGGCGTCGCTGCGTTTTGCGCCCTTTTGGGAAGGCATGCGCCAGCATCCCCAATACCCTGCGCTGCTCCGCCGCCTCGAAGCCGATCCGCGTTTCTCGCCGAAGGCGAAGGCGGTCAAAACCGTCGCTGCCCCCGCGCCCGACGATAAAACCGTCGCGGTGCTGGCGTTCAAGAACCTCAGCGGCGATCCGGCGCGCGAGTTTTTCTCCGATGGCCTGAGCGAGGCGGTGACGGATGTGCTCGGGCGCGTGCCGGGCCTGAAGGTCGTCGGCAGCGCCTCGGCGTTTTCCTTCAAGGGCAAGTCCGACTCGATCCCGGAAATCGCGCGACAGCTCGGCGTGACGCATCTCGTCGAGGGCACGGTGCTGCAAGAGGGGCAGACCGTGCGCATCACGGCGAAACTCATCACGGCCGACGGCTTTCAGGTGTGGGTCTCCGACAAACTCGACCGCGAGTTGAAGAACGTCTTCGCCGTGCACGACGAAGTCGCCGGTCTCATCGCAAAAAACCTCTCGCTGAAACTCGGCGCGAGCGACCGGACCGTGCGGGTGACGGTGAACTCCGAGGTCTTCGACCTCTACGTGCAGGCGCGGCAGGAGTGGAATCTTCGCACGCCCGAAGGTTTTGACCGGGCGGAGGAACTGCTGAACCGGGTCCTTGCGCTCGAACCGGATTTTTCCCGCGCTCACGCCGCGCTGAGCGATGTCTGGAGCACGCGCGGCCAGCTACGGGACGAGACCGGCCAATTCGGTCAGCGCGAATCGCCGCTGGTGCGACGGATCATTGCGGCCGCCGAGCGGGCGGTGGCGCTCGATCCAAACTCCGCCGAAGCCCACGCCTCGCTCGGCAGCGCCTGCACGATCTCATGGAGACTCGCCGAGGCCATGCGCACGTTGCGTCACGCCGTGGCGCTCAATCCCAACTATGCCTCGGGTCGTCAGTTCCTGGGCCGGGCGCTTCTCGCGCAGGGCTACTACGAAGAGGCCACGGCGGAGCTCGCCCGTGCATCGGAGTTGGACCCGCTGTCCCACCGCATCATCGACAATTACGCCATCGCCCTGTTTGCGATGGGACGCCCGGCCGAGGCGTTGGCCGCGGCCGAGCGCGCGCTGGCGCTCAGGCCGGACTCCGTCCAAGCGGCGATCTGGCGGGCCCGGTGCCTCTCAAAGTTGGGCCGGCACGGTGAAGCGGTGTCACAGGCCCGGCGGGCCAACGAGGCTGGCGACCCACAATCCGTTTACCTCGTGGAAGTGTTTGTCGCGGCGGGGCTGAAGTCCGAGGCCGAGGAGATACTCGCCAAGCTGGACCGAAATTTTACCGGTCGGCGATTCGTCGGCCTGTTGGAACTTGGCCGCTATGACGAGGCGCTGGCAGCGATGAATCCCGCCGAGATGAGCCCCCAAAGTTTTTATCAGACGAACCTCGGGCCCATCAGCGACGAACCGCGATTCAAGCAGGTGCTCGCGACGCTCGGCCTGACCGAAGCTCACGCCCGCGCGCAGGCCTGGCGCAAGGCCCACCCGCCGGAGAAACCGGCGGCGAAGAACTGAGCGGTTGCGAAAGGTAGGGACGGCTCTCCGAGCCGTCCGCCCTACGCGCTGAATTCGCAGGAAAGCCACGGACGCCTCAGAGAGGCGTCCCTACCTCGGTCATCCTTTTTCGCCACCTCCTCAAATCGAATTATCGAACTTCAGCGCGTCGTCCTTCGCCTTCTTCGGCGCCTTGCCGAAATAATAGACGAAGCCGACATACACGATCCGCCCGCTGCGGCGGCGCTCCACGTCTTGCTTCAGCAGCGGGGTGTCGAGCCGCGTGCGCTCCTTCGTCGTCTTGAACAAATCGGAAACAGTCAGGACGACCGCGGCCTTTTTCTGGAGCACATCGCGGCGCACGCCGGCGTTGACCACATACGACGGCAGCCGCGAGCCCTGCGGCGTGAGGCGCGACGAGGTGTAGTTGGCGTTGAGCTGCACGAGCGTCTCCTTGTTCACGCGCACGCTCGCGCCGAGCTTCGCCAGCCACGAGAGGTCGGACTTGCGCGTGCCGAAGCCGAGGTTCGAGGCGTCGATGGTGTTGAAAAACGTGTTGGAGCTGAAGTTCAGCGTGGCGAGTTTGCCGAGTTCGGCCGTCGCCGTCAGCTCCACGCCAGTCGAGCGGCTCACGGAAAGATTCTCCCGCGTGGTGAAGAGCACAGAGTTGCCGAGGTCGCGCGTGACCGTCGTGAAGCCGTGGTAGCGGTAGCGGTGATAGACGGCCGAGGTGAGGTTGAGTTCGTCGGTCTTGAACGCGTAGCCGGCCTCGACGGAGTGAATGTCCTCGGGGAGCAGGCGCGGATTGCCCGCGCGCAGGTTGAAGGGATCGGCGTATTCCGGGAACGGGTTGAGTTCGTCGCTCTCCGGGCGGTGGACGCGATGGCTGTAGTTGGCCTGCACCTCGTGTTTCTCCGCGAGCTTGTAGCTCAGATGCAGGCTTGGGTAAACGCGCGTGTAGTCGTTGGGGATGCGCGCGCCGGTGTCGACGAGCCGCGAAGTCGTGAGCGCGAATTCCGGCCGCAGGCCGGCGAGCAGCCCAAACTTCCCCCACGCACGCGCGTAGGTCGCGTAGAACGCGTGGATGTCCGTCGCGTGCTTGAAGCGGTTCGACTTCGTCGCGTCGCGCACGAAGGCGCCGGTCGCTGCGTTAAAAAACTCGCCGCGAAAATCCGCATCGAGCCGGTCCGCCGTGAACGTGTAGCCCGCCTCGAGCTTCGCCTCGTCGGCTAGCGGATGCGCATACTCCGCGATCACCTCGGTGCCACGGGTCTTGGTTTTGATGAGCGTGTTGTCGAAGGTCGTCGGCGTCGCCGGCAGGCGGAAGATATTCGCGTAGTGGTTGTCCTCGATCTCGCGGCCACCGGAGGTCTTCACCTCCAGCTTCAGCTCGCGATCCTCCTGCGGAAACTTGTGGTCAAACGTCGCCGCCACCTCGAACTGCTCCTCGATCTCCGGATCATAGCGCGTGCGATCCGAGTCGCCGGTCGTCGTGCCGCGCGCGTCGCGCGAGCTGATGTGATCGAGCGAGCGCTTCACCTGCGTGCGACGGTTAAAACTCGCGGTCACGCCCGCCTTGTTCTGCTGGTCGAGCGTCACGTCGGCCCCCGCGCGCGCGATCTGGCTGTAGGGCCGCGCGTGCTCGGTCGCCCGCCGCTGGAGCAGCGTGGGCACGCTGGTGAGGGAATTCACAGTCGTGCGGTTTTCGGTGGACGTGCGCTCGCGGTCGTCCTGCCGCGCGCTGTAGCTCGCGAAGAGGTTGTAGTTCCCCGGCCGGTAGTTGGCCGAGAAGCTCGCGTTGAACCGCTCCTCGTTGCCGTAGTTCACATTGAGCACGCTGGAAAAACCGGCGTTGTGCTTGCGCTTCAGCGCGATGTTGATGATGCCCCCCGTGCCGTCGGGTTTGTATTTCGCCGAGGGGTTGGTGATGACCTCGATCTTCTCGATCGAGTCGGCCGGGAGCTGCTGCAACACCTCGGCGCGGCTCTTGCCCATGAGCACGGAGGTGCGGCCGTCGATGAGAATCATGACGTTGTCCGCGCCGCGCAGGCTGACGTTGCCGTCGATGTCCACGTGGACCGAGGGGATGTTCTGCAACAGATCGCTCGCCGTGCCCGTGGTGCTCTGGATTTCCTTGCCGACGTTGTAGACCTTGCGGTCGATGCCGTTGAGCAGCGCCGCCTGCTTCGCCTGCACCTCGACGCGCTCCATCTTCACCGCCGCCGCCGCAAGCGCCAGCCGCCCGAGATCAATCGCGCGATGCTCGGCGTCGAGCGCGACGGTGGACGTCTGCGGCTCCTCCGCGCCAAGCGTGCCGTAAACGAGCTGGTAGTCGCCCAACGGCACCGCGTCCAAGACGAAGGCGCCCTTTGCATCCGTCACGCCAGAGCGGGCGACGGTGTCGGTCGTCTTATTTTTCAACGCGACCGTCGCATACTCGACCGCACGCTGCGTAGCCGCATCGATCACGACGCCGCGCACGGACCCGGTGTCGGCGGACTTCTCCGCGCCGAGGGCGGCGAGCGGCAGGACGAACGCGAGACATGCGAAAATAGACTTCATGAGGGCAGAATAGCGGAATGAAAATTACCCGACCATAACCGGTGGCGAAACCTGCGGACTGAGCAGCGAAAAGACGACCCAGCCCCGCTCGTCGAGGCGGGCGGTCAGCGTCCAGCCCATCGCCGTCGCAAACGTGCGCGCCAGCGCCAGTCCAAGTCCAAAATGATCGTGGTCGCTGCGCGCCGCCTCTTTTCGCCAGAAACGCTCGAAGAGCCGGTTGACGTCTCCCGAGTCGAGGTCCGGCGCGGGATTTGCCACCTGCAGCGAGATTCGTCCGTCCCGGTTTTCGAGCAAGAAACTCACTTCGCCACCGGCGGGAGTGTAGTCGGCCGCGTTGTCGAACAAGTTGGCGAGGACCGAGCGAAGCAATCCCGCATCGGCGGACGCAACGACTGGCTCGAGCGCAAGGGTTGCCACCAGCCGCCGTTCCGTTGCGCGCGCGGTAAAACCGCTCCACACCTCACGCACCAGCCCATCGAGCGCCACCGGCTCGGTCGCCGCAGCGATCTGCGTCCGGTCCCCGCGGGTCAGTGCCAGCATCCGCGTGACCAGCGTCTCCATCTGCTGCGCGATCGCGAGCGTGTCGCGATCCGTCGCCGGATCGCGCGTCTCCGGCCACTTCATTGCGCACTCCGCCGCGCTCCGCAGCTCCGCAATCGGCGTGCGCAGCTCGTGCGCGAGATCCGCGCTGAACCGCCGCTCGCGGTCAAACGATTGCTCGAGCCGCGCGAGCAGCTCGTTCCAGCGCCGTGCAATCGGCTGCAGCTCCTCCGGCAAATCTGCCGCCGGAAAACGCGTCGCCAGCGTCTCCGCGCGAATCTGCTGTGCCTGCTCTCCCAGTTCTTCGAGCGGCCGCAGCCCGCGCCGCAGCACGCGCGGGATCAGCCAGAGTGTCGCGCCGACTAGCAGCGCCGCACAAGCCGCCGAAATCCCGAGCAACT
>JANNEY010000497.1:0-1763 GCA_031379235.1 Opitutaceae bacterium
TCGAATTTTTCGCCACGCAGCCGCGCGCGCAGCCAGCGCCATGCGTCGTAGATTCCGTTCACGCCGGACTTGCCGCGATTTGCGGTCTGCCAGTCGGCGGGGTCGCGGCGGCAGGCGCTGGCGGCGAGTTTGGTCTGCGTGCTTTCGAGTGCGCCGGTGAAGACGCCGGTCCACTCCTCGACGGTGCGGATGGGTTCGCGGCCGGGCACGATGGGTTCGCCGAAGGAGACGAGGATTTCGGGGCGCGGCTCGGTCCAGAATGGGTATTCGATCGCGAGCGGGACGAATGCGGCATCCGGCTCGCGCACGGCGAGCGCGCCGAGGCCGTCTTGCAGGCGGAGCGGGCGGTCGCGCACGTCGGCGAAGCGGCCCTGTGGCGAGAGCCACACGGAGTTGCGCGGGTCGGCGAGGAGGTCGTGTGTGATTCGCAGAAATGTGCGCGTGCCGCGCAGGCTCGGATCGACGCCGAAGAAGCCGAGGCGTTTGAAGATGCCGTAGCGCTCGAGCATTGCGGAATCGATCGGACCGAAGGCGGAGCGCTCGGGGAAGAGGTCGCGCGCGAGGAGCAGGCAGACGAGCGGGTCCCACCATGAGGCGTGATTGAAATAGACGACGAGCGGGCGGTCGCGGTCACACACGGGCAGGCCGGTTTTCAAAATGCGCAGCGCGTGGAAGTCCCGGCGCACGCGGCGACGGCAGTAGGCGATGAAAAACTTCATCACGCTGGCCGAGATGTGCGGCGCGTCTTTCATCACACCAATTGCAATTCCGGCGTGGCTGGCGTCGGCGCGGATTTCTCGCCGAAGCCGTCGCGGTCGAGGGTGTCGGCGGCGATCCAGCCGGACATGAGGACCATCGGCATGCCGGGGCCGGGATGCGCGGCGCCGCCTGCGAGGTAGAGGCCGCGCAGGTCGGGGCTGCGGTTGCCGGGCTTGAATGCGCCGAGGAATTTTCCGTGGCTGGCGAGGCCGTAGATGGCGCCGTCGAGAACGTGGTAGCGGTCGTGGATGTCCTGCGGCGTGAGCGTGCGCTCGAATACGATGCGCGATTCGATGTCGGGCATTTTTCCCGTCGTCTTCAGCTTTTCCAAAATCACGCGGCGATACTCCGGCAGCATCTTTTTCCAGTCGTGATGCGGACGCAGATACGGCGTGTGGACGAGGACGTAGAGCGCTTCGCCGCCTGCGGGCGCGGTGCCGGGTTCGGTGCAGGTCGTCGCGGCGAGGTAGCACGTCGGGTCGGGCGCGGGCTCGCCCTTTTTGTAGATGAAATCGAACTCCTCGTGCGGGTCGCGGCTGAAGACGAAGCCGTGATGCGCGAGGTGTTCGTAGCGTTTGTTGAGGCCGAGGTAGAGGACCACGCCGGAGCACGCGGGCTCGTAGCTGCGGCGGTGCTCGAATTTCTCCGCGACGGGGCCCTGGATCAGCTCGCGATGGGTGCGGACGGAGTCGCAATTCGACACGACGGCACTGAGCGCGATCTCCTCGCCGGAGTCAGTGCGGACGCCGGTGACTTCGCCGCCGTGCGACAGGATCTTTTCGATCTTCGTGCCGACGCGGAATTCGACGCCGAGTTCGCGCGCGAGTTTTTCCAGTGCGAGCGGGACGGCGCGCGTGCCGCCGATGGGATACCACACGCCTTCCTGCGTCTGCATGTGCGCGATGCCGCAGAGCACGGCGGGCGAACCGTAGGGCGATGAGCCGACGTATTGCGTGAAATGATCGATCATCTGCGCGACGCGCGGGTCGGGCGTGAATTTGCGC
>JANNEY010000507.1:0-13180 GCA_031379235.1 Opitutaceae bacterium
GAAAAAATAAAACGCGCCGTCATGCGCGCCCGCAATCGCCAGCATTCGCTCGCGGCCCGGCCAGGTCTCCATCGAGAGCCACTTCTTGCGCTTCGAGCGGAGGTCGTAGGAGTAAAATGTGTCGAGCGTCTTTGTCGCCGTCGGCGTGGTGATGCCGCCGGCGATATAAATCGTCTCATCGAGCAGCGCGCCGCTGGCGTTGGCGACGGCCTGCGGGAGTTTTGCGAAAGGGCGGGTGCGCACTTTGCCCTTGGCTGGGTCGTAATCGAGCAGGAAGCTTCCGGCGAAATGCTTCGTCGCATCGCCGCCGCCGATGCACGCGATGCCGCCGGGCAGCGTGAGCGAAATGCCGTAGCCGAGCGGACGTTTCAATCTGCCCGACTCACGCCATTGGCCATCCGGTTTCTCCAGCACAAACACTTTGTCATACCAGACTTTCGTGCCGCCTTCCCACGGTTTCTTGTCCGGAAAATTCGCGCCGCCGGCGACGATGAGCGCGTCGCCGCTCGCACCGGCATAGCTCCCGGCGAAGCCTTCGCGATCCGGCAGCGCCGGGAGCTGTTTCCAATCGGGCGCGGCGTGCGTTACCCCGGCCATCAGTCCAACGACGCCGGCGATTTTCACGGTAGAAAACATTTTTGCGTCACGCCGACCGTTTCGAGGCGAAATCGAAAAAGCCCTGCGCTTCGAGCGCCGCACGCAGCGCCGACTCCTCCGCGGCTCCGAGCGCGCGCATGGGCAGCCGCACCGGCCCGCAATCGATTCCGATCAACTTCATGATTACCTTGCCCGCGGGCTGGCCGCCAAAACGCACCATCGTGTCAATCATCGCGCACGCGCGCGCCTGCTCGCGCGCGGCGGTCGCCTGATCGCCGGCGGCGTGGGCGCGCATGATGCGGTGATAAACCGGCGCCGCGTAATTGTAGGTGCTTCCGACCGCACCCGTTGCGCCGGCCGTAAGTGCGGTCAGCAGCAGTTCGTCGCGGCCAAACATCACCTGATGCTCGCTCCCACCGATCGCGTGCGTCGCGCGGTATTCCTCGAGATCGTTGTGCGTGAACTTGATTCCCGCGAGCGTCGGAATCTTCGCGCGGGCTTCGATCAAAAACGTCGACGTCGGGATTGTCACGTTCGTCATCGACGGAATGTGGTAGTAGAAAAAAGGCAGCTTCGGCGCCGCCGCGGCGACTTGCGCGCACCATGCCACTAATTCGCCGACGCCGGCCGGCTTGAAGAAGTTCGGCGCCACGGCCGCAATCGCATCCGCGCCGACGTCCTGCGCGTGCCGCGCCAGCGTGCGGCTGTCGCCGACACTGAGGTGCCCGACGTGCGCGATGACTTTTAGTCCCGCGGGACGCGCCGACACCCAAGCCTCGGTCACGTGCTGCCGTTCCTCGTTCGTCATCGACGAACCTTCGCCTGTGGTGCCGCAGACAAAGGCGCCAATCACACCGTTAGCCACCAGCGACCGGGCTTGCACCGGCACGACCTCGAGGGCCAGTTCACCATTGGTGCGAAACGGCGTGAAGGGTGCAGCCACCAATCCGGGAATCGGGTATTTCATGAGCGAGGCCGGCGACGCTGAAAGAACCTGCTGCCGTCGGCAAGTCCTGCGCAGTGGTGTCAGCCCCGGACCATTCATCGGATCCATCAACGGGATTGCCGCGGTCGGTCTTGGGTTGGTGGCGAGTGGATGGTGCACCTGTCCAACCCCACGCGCAGATTCGCCCTCGACGGGCGGACCTCTCTTTCCCTCTCTCATCTCCTGCCGCCAGGATTTTCCGCTGACCTCGTCTCACGCCCACGCTCGCCTTCGCTGCGACCATCAGCGCTTTCTTCGCACCTGCGTCGGCCGCCACTCTGCTGCTGCGGCAGAACCCCGAGACCAAAGCGATCTCCGTCTTTCGCCAGGGCGGCACGCAGGCCATCCTGACGCAAAATGCGGGGACCGATTTCCGTCCCTACTAGCACCCCATCGTTTCGCCCGACGGCCAGAGCGTGCTCACGGAGTTCAGCCCCGAACACCACAAGCGCAGGCGAGGCGCTCGTCGATCTCTCGATGCCGAAGCAGGACTACGGCGGCCTCTGGCGGCCGGGAAAAAAAACCGCTGCCCGCGGGCTTCGAGGCGAAGCTCGCCGCCGAGGACGCGCCGCAACTCAGGCTGCGCATGGTCGGCCAGGACACCGTGATCGCGAAATTTGGAATTCTCTCCCGCGAAAGATCCCCGATTTCCATGATGCCCGCAGGCCTCCTCAAAGCGCTCGCGAGCGACGAAGTCCGCGACCTCATCGCCTACCTGCGCACGACGGCGCAGGTGCCCACGCCCTAGTTCCCACGTTTTTCCGATTGCTGCAGACCTTGGCAGGAACCTTGACGCCAAACTCACCCGGGGGCACGACTAAGCAGCCCCTACGTGATGAAATCCTGTCTTCACCGTGCCCTCGCGTTTCTTGGCCTCGCCGCGGTATTGCCTGCGCAATCCGTCGCTCCTGCTACGCCAACGGTCGCGGCGAGCGCGACCAAGGACGAAGCCGTGGTCCTCTCGCCCTTCGAGGTGAATTCCGGCGACGATAAAGGCTACGCCGCCTCTTCCGCCCTCGCCGGCACGCGCACCAACGAGAAACTCGCGAACCTCCCGAACTCCATCTCGGTCTTCACTGCCGACCTTCTGAGCGATCTCGCGATCAATGACTTCTTCGGCGCGGTCGAGTTCGCCGCCGGTGCGGAAAATATCTTCAACGACACCGGCACCGTCGGCGCCCCCGTCGGCTCCCGCTCTGGCAACCAGATCAGTTTCCGCGGCATCCCTTCGATCCGCCAGCTCCGTGACGGTTTCCCGTGGTTTCTCCCCGCCGACACCTACAACACCGAGCGCATCGAATTCTCCCGCGGCCCCGGCGGCCTCGCTTATGGCGACGTCGACCCCACCGGCATTATTAACGTCTCCACCAAGCGCGCCACGTTCCGCCGCAGCGCCAGCGCCACCGTGCGCATGGACTCCTTCGGCACGCAGCGCTACTCGGTCGATGTGAACCAGCCGCTCCTCCCGCGCCTCGGCCTGCGCTTCAACGCCCTCAACTCCGAGGTCGAGCAGTTCCGCCAACGCGGCTCCCGCGATTTCCGCGGTTACGCCGGCGCCCTGCGCTGGGAGCCGTTCAAGGACCGCCGCACCCGCCTCGACGTCAACTACGAGGGCGGCAAGACGCGCAATAACCAGAGCACGCTTCACCTCAACGACGGCAACAAGGCTTACATCCGCGGCTCCGGCACCAACGCCGCCGATGCCGATCCGATCAACCCCGGCGTGCAGGTCAACGGCATCGGTATGCGCCGCATCGCCGCCCCCGGCAACGCCCACGTCTACCTTGATATCGGCGGCACGCTCTACGACATGCAGTCGACCGCCACGACCACGTTTCGCAATTCCGCCATCCTGACCGGCGCCACCAACGCCACTGGCACCGATCCGCAAAATCCTGTCCGCTATCCGCTCGTGACGATTCCCTACAGCGTGTATCCCGACGGCGAGGACTGGGGCGGGCCCGACAACCGCCACGACACCGATTTCCATGCCTACAATATCGAGCTCTCGCACCAGCTCGGCAACCACCTGCGCCTGCTCGTCGCGCACAATGGCCAGGTCGATGCCACCACGCGCCTCCAAACCTACTCGTCGTCCAGTGCCCTCGGCATGAATTCCCGCGCCGTCTTCATCGACGTCAACCGCGTGCTCCCCCATCCCACCATCGCCAACGCCACGATTCCTAATCCGCGTTTCGAGCAACTCTTCCTCGCTTACGCACCTACATTCACCACCGACGGCAACAAGTCCACGGGCTGGCGCACCGCGGTCGTCTACGATACGAGACTGCCGTTTTGGAATTCCACGTTTCGCGCCGTCGCCGGAGCCAACTATCGCCACGAGCAAAATTACCAGGACACTTACTCCTTCGCGATGGACCAAAAGGAAATCGCCCGCCGCGGTCTCACGGGTGCCGCCGCCACCTACACCAACAATCTTGTCCATCCGGTCCACTATCTGGCCGACGGTAACAGCGACGATGCCCTCCGTCTTCGCGTCGAGCCAGGTGTCACGACCTTCTACCGTAGTGGAACCGGCCAGACGCGCTTCAATCAGACCCTCGGTTCCGGCAATCTCACGACGCTCGGCGCCTTCTTCTCGGGCCGCCTCCACACCAGTTCCGGCATCAGTCGCGACTACTTCCGGCAAAACCGCGCCCGCGCCCCCGTCACGTTCGCCGCCACGGGCGAAACCCGCCTCGTCGATCTCAGCAATCAGCCCATCCTCGACGCCGCTGGTTACAACGTGCCCTACGAGGGCTTCAACCGCACCTACGCCACCAACCAGACTTACGGTGGCGTCCTGCGCCTCCTCCCGTGGCTCTCCCTCGGCGGCGGCTACTTCGAATCCTCCCTTTTCACCGACAGCGTGAGCTTCGAACTCGGCGGCCGGCCCCGACTCCCTCGCACCGGCGAAGGCTACGAAACCAGTCTGCGCTTCAATCTCCTCCACGACCGCATTAACGCCACCGTCACGCGCTTCAAGACGACTTCGGAAAACAATGCCCTCGGCATCAGTGCCGGTTCACAGACCGAGCTCAACGCCCTCCTGCCGGTCGGCCAACGCCTGCTCGGCACCGGCGACTATCGCGACCAAGAGACCGAAGGTTGGGAGGTCGAAGTCCAAACGAATCTCACGCGCCAATGGACCGTGCGCGCCACCTACTCGATGAACCGCGTGCAATTCGGCCGCTTCTTCCCGCTCGTGCGCCCCTACCTCGCCGCGGCGCAAGCCGCGGCCAAAGCCCAAGGGCTCGACCCCGAGGACGCCACCGCCATCACCCAGCAACTACTCGACGACACCGAAGGCGCCGTCCGCGCGGTCCGCCGCGAGACCGCGAACCTCACCACGCGCTACAGCTTCATCGAGGGAAAACTCAAAGGTTTCGCGGTCGGTGCCTCGACCCGATACGCGATGGGCCGCCCCCGTGCCGCCCTTTCCTCCGGCGGCGTCGTCGTGCTGCCGGCGACGCGCACGAGCAGCTACATCCTCGTGAATCCCTTCATGAGCTACCGCCGAAGAATTCTCGGGCACAACTGGACCGGCCAGCTCAACGTGAACAATCTCCTCGGCCTCCACTCCGACCAAGGCAATAGCTACACGTGGCCGCGCAAAACCGAGCCGCGCCAATACGTGACGACGGTGACCATGGATTGGTAGACAAGCCGATGTTTCAGCGTGGACCCAAAGTCGCTAGTTCGCGCCGATTTGGCGTTAGACGTAACCTGACGCGAGGCGGGCTCCGTCTGTCCGCGGCCCTGCTGGCCCTTGCGCTGGCACCGGAGAGTTTTTCTCAGGCCAGTTTCAACTTCAACACGAGCGATGAAGGTTTCACGGTGGCGTCCGGCGGCCCGGTAAGCAGCGTCTGGACATACAGCGCAACGGCCGGCGTCGGCGGCAACGGCGCGTGGTATGTGAATGGGACCGGTGGGCAAGGCGTTCCTAGTTATTCGGCGCTCATCAGCCCAACCCTGATCGTTTCAGCGACGGGCGTTGCGACCCTGAGTTTCAACCACCGCTACAGTTTTGAAGACAACAGCACGCCGTGGGACGGCGGCCAGGTGCTTGTCAGTGTTAACGGCGGCGCATTCACAGCTGTGCCCAATAGCGCATTTACCGCCAACGGCTACAACGGTGCGCTCATCGGTCACGGCGTGCTGGAAAACCAGCAAGCCTTCAACGGCACGTCGGCCGGCTATGCCACCCCGTCCTACATCACGAGCACGCTTTCGCTCGGCTCCTACTTCGGCGGTGACACCCTGCGCGTCCGATTTCTCGGCGCATGGGACGAAGCGGTCGTCGGTCCGGCGCCGAATTGGGTCGTTGACAACATCACCGTCTCGAATGTCACGGTGCCCGAGCCGACTTTCGTCGCTGGCATATTTGGCATCGCGGTCCTTGGTTGGACAGCGGGGCGCCGGCGGCGCCACCGTTCACCCTAAATGTGTGCTCTCGCACAATTCATCATTTACGTGAGTTGCCCCCGGGCCGTCCGACTAACGCTATTTCTTCAACGTCCAAACCGGCCCAACTCGTCCGGATAGCGTCAATCATTCTTCGAGAGCAGCCGAAACATCATGCCCCAACCTGCCATTCCTCGCGTAACGCCTGCGCGTTTCCGGCGTCGTTTCCCACTTACCCATGACCACCCGGCGTGCCTCCCTATTGCTCTCCGCCAGTCTGCTGTCGCTCATCGCGCTCGGGGCAGACTCCGCCGACTCGAGCCTGCTTGAACAACGATTCCACCAACTCGACCGCAATCATGACGGAAAGCTCACGCGCGAAGAAGCCGGCGGCGCCGCTTGGTTCGATCGTTTGGATCGGCGCGGCACCGGGGTCATCACGGTAGAGCAGATTCGTGCGGTCGCTCGCTACCTCGGCGACGAGCGAATGAATCGCGCGGCCGAAAAGATCGGCGCCGCCCCGACTGCTCCCACCGCCGAGGCCCCGAGCGCGTCTCCGCTCACCGCGCTCAAATCACCGCGCCAAGGACCAAAGATATTGAAGGCCGCCGATGTGGGCGTCGGACGCCTGATCCCTGACCTCGTGTTCACCGACATCGAAGGTCGCACTGGCCGACTCTCCGACTTTCGTTCCGCTCGAGCCCTCGTGATTGCCCTCACGAGCACGAGTTGCCCGATCACGAAGCGGCTCGCGCCGTCGCTGGCTCGATTGGAGAAAGAGTTTCTGCCGCAGGGGATCACGTTCCTCTTCGTCAATCCCATCGCAAGCGATACCGCCGACGACATCCGCACCACCGTCCGAGAACAAGGCCTCCGAGGCCGTATGATTCACGACGTCGACGCCCACGTCATTACTGCGCTCGGGGCCCAGACGACGGCGGAGGTATTCGTCCTCGACGCCGCCCGCACGCTCGTTTTCCGCGGTGCCATCGACGACCAATACGGCCTCGCCTACTCGCTCGATGCTCCGCGAGAGACTTTCCTGCGTGATGCACTTGTCGCCCACGTAGCCGGCCAACGCCCACGTATATCGGCCACCGACGCGCCGGGCTGCACCCTCGAACTCTCGCTTGCGACGCGCGCCTGGCCCGCGGCACCGGCTTCAATATCGTCGGCTCCCGCGGGCACCAGCAACGTCACCTACCACAATCAGATCTCGCGTATCGTGCAAAACAACTGCCTCGAATGCCATCGCGCTGGCGGTGTCGCCCCGTTCGCGCTCGCTACCTACGAAGACGTGCGCTCGCACGCTGGTATGATCCGAAAACAAATCACGCGTGGTGCCATGCCGCCGTGGTTCGCCGCACCACCGGCGCCAGGCGAGATGTCACACTGGAAAAACGATCGCACCCTCGGCGCCACCGAAAAGGCTGACCTTCTCGCCTGGCTCGCTGGCAACAAGTCCCTCGGTGATCCAGCCGACGCCCCCCTGCCACGGATTTTTCCCGACGGTTGGGCCATTGGGAAGCCCGACGCGATCGTCGAACTGCCTCGCGCCGTCGCGATCAAAGCGGAGGGCATCATGGCCTACCAAACCCTGCGCGTCGCCACGCAGTTTGCCGAGGACCGATGGGTTCAGGCTTACGAAGTGCGCCCCTCGGCGCCGGAAGTCGTCCATCACGTGATCGTGAAAATCCGGGCGGCGGGCGTGAAGCCACGCCTGGACGCCAAGGGCCGCGAAGTCGAAGACGACGATGAGCGGGACGGATTCTTCGCCGCTTACGTCCCGGGCAACAGTCGGGCCATCTTCCAGCCCGGCTTCGGCAAAAAAATCCCCGCGGGCGCCACAGTGATCTTCCAGATGCACTACACCCCGAACGGTAAGGCGACGAGCGACCGCACGCAGCTCGGCCTCATCTTCGCGCCGGCACCTCCGCGCCACATCATCCACGTCGCGGGCATTTCCAACCACCGTCTCAACATCCCGCCCGGCGCGGCCAACCATCCGGAGACCGCCACCCTCACGTTGCCCGCCGATACGACAATTCTCAGTTTTCTCCCGCACATGCACGTGCGCGGAAAAGCAGCCCGCTACGAGGCTGAGCTCCCGGACGGCTCGCGCCATCGCCTGCTCGACGTGCCTGCCTACGACTTCAATTGGCAGCTCCAATACCAGCTCGCCGAACCGCTCAGCCTCCCCCGCGGAACTCGTCTCACCTACACCGCGTGGTATGACAACAGCACCGGCAATCCCGCCAATCCCGATGCCAGCAAGACCGTGCGCTGGGGCCCGCAGACCTTCGACGAGATGATGCTCGGCTACGTGGAATATTTCGTGCCCGGCCGCGACGCGCCCGCACCGACGAACCCATAAAGCCCGCAGCCCGGTTCAAGCTCGCCGACTGCACGCTCGACGCCGGGGCGCGTCATCACCCAGATAGAGGGGCTCGGTTTTACCCACTCGCATTTCCCGCCATGAATCATCTCGGCTCCACTCTATTGCTCGGTGTGTTTCTTTGTGTGTTCGGCGCTCTGTCTGCGGCCGAACCGGCACCCCGCCCCAACATCCTGCTCATCGTCGCCGACGACCTCGGCTACAACGATGTCGGTTTCCAAGGTGCGCGCGACATTCCGACGCCCCACCTTGATCGCCTCGCGGCGAGCGGCGTGCGCTGCACCAACGGCTACGTTTCCTATTCCGTGTGCAGCCCGTCGCGCGCCGGGTTTCTTACCGGGCGCTACCAACAGCGCTTCGGCCACGAGTTCAACCCGAACTGGGACGCCACGAGCACCACGCACGGCCTTCCGCTCTCGGAAAAAACCATCGCCGACCACCTCCGCGCCGCCGGCTACACGACCGGCATCGTTGGGAAATGGCATCAAGGCGCGCACCCGCAGTTTCACCCGAACCGCCGCGGCTTCGACGAGTTCTTCGGTTTCCTCGGCGGTGGCCACCGCTATCTCCCGGGCTCGCACGTCGACGTCGAAGTGGGGGCCGGGAGGAAAGCCGCGACGAACGCCGACGCCGAGCATGCCGGCCCGATGCTGCGTAACAGCGTCGAGGAACCCGAGGCTCCCGAGCTCACCACGAAACTCGGCGAAGAGGCCGCCGCGTCCGTCACCCGCCATGCGCGCGACACGAAGCCGTGGTTTCTCTACCTCGCCTTCAACGCCCCGCACACGCCGCTCCAGGCGCGCGCCGACATGCTGAAGAAATTCGCGCACATCGCCGACGAACGCCGCCGCACCTACGCCGCGATGGTCGCCACCGTCGACGAGTCGGTAGGCCGCGTGCTCGCCGCGCTCGAGGCCACTAGCCAGCGCGAGCGCACGCTCGTGTTTTTCTTCTCCGACAACGGCGGCCCGATGACGAAGCGCAACGCCAACGCCTCCATCAACACGCCCCTCCGTGGCCAGAAGGGCGACATCTACGAGGGCGGCAACCGCGTCCCATTCCTCGTCTCGTGGCCCGCGCGCATTCCCGCCGGCCGCACCTACGATCAGCCTGTCATCTCCCTCGACGTGCTCCCGACCGCGCTCGGCGCCGCGCGCGCCACGCGCGACGCCAAGCTCCCGCCGCTCGACGGCGTGGACCTCGTGCCGTTCTTTACCGGAGACAACAAATCCGCTCCGCACGCGCGTCTCTTCTGGCGCATGGATGGCGGCGAGGCCTTCGCCGTGCGCGAGGGAAATTGGAAATGGCTGCGCACCTATCAGAACGCGCCCCAGCTCTACGACCTCGCCGCCGACCCCGGCGAATCCCGCGACCTCACCGCGTCGCGCCCGGAGATCGCCGCGCGCCTCGCCGCCGCCTCCGCCGAGTGGAATCGCAGTCTCGTCGCGCCCGTGTGGGTGAACAATCCTTTCGGCGGCCTCATCAATCTCCCCGGCCCGGCGAAAGCCGCCGCACCGTAATTCCGCTACGCCGTCCCCGTGTCGCCCCCACCGATCGGCACAGCGTGTTCACTCCCGCCATGAAACGCTCCCATCGCTGCGCGTGGGCGCGAGTGGCTCGCCCCGTTTTCGTCATCGTCGGCGCCTTCGTTTCGCTCACTGCCGCATTGCTCGCTGCCGAAACCCCGCGCCTGACCGCTTGGCGCGAACAGATGCACCCCTTCGCTCCGCTGGGCTACGTCGCGCGGCACACCGCCACCCCCATCACCATCGACGGCAAGCTCGACGACGCGGCCTGGGCCAGCGCGGCGTGGACCGCCGATTTTGTCGACATCGAGGGCTCCGCCAAACCCAAGCCACGCTTTCGCACCCGGGCGAAAATTCTCTGGGACGACACTTATCTCTACGTCGCGGCCGAACTCGAAGAGCCGCATCTTTGGGCAAAACTCACCGAGCACGACGCCGTGATTTTCCAAGATCCCGATTTCGAAGTCTTCCTCGATCCCGAGGGGACCACTCACGCCTATTACGAATTCGAGCTCAACGCGCTCAACACCGGCTGGGATCTTTTTCTCCCCAAGCCCTACATGGACGGCGGCAAAGCCCGCAACGCCTGGGAAATCGCCGGCCTCAAAACCGCGGTGCATCTGCGCGGCACGCTCAACAACCCGCGGGACACCGACACTGGCTGGACCCTTGAACTGGCCTTCCCTTGGCAAGCGTTCGCCGGCCATGGCGAATATCCTCGGCTCGCTCGCGCGCCGGTTGAGGGTGAGCAATGGCGCATGAATTTCTCCCGCGTCGAGTGGCCGTTCACCACGCCCGGCGATCGCTACGAAAAAATCCCCAAGACGGCCGAGGACAATTGGGTTTGGTCGCCTCAGGGCGTCATCGACATGCACCGACCCGAAATGTGGGGCCTCGTGCAGTTCACGCGGCACCCCGGCAAGGATGCGGTCACGCTCGCGCCGCTTCCTGGCAAAGCGGCGCGCGACCTCGCCTTCGATTTCTACTACGCGCAGCTCGACTTCTTTCGCGCCAATCAACGTTGGGCTGCCACGCTCGCCGAACTCGCGTGGGCCCCGCCGGCGGGCGTCGCCGCGCCCGTCTTTCGGCCCGCGCCGGCAGGCTATGAATTTTCCGTTTCATTCCCCGACGGTGTGAGCCGCCGCACCTGGACCATTCGCCAGGACCGCCGGCTCACGCTCGAATAACTCCCCAAGGCCCAATCTCGCCCCATGAAAAAACCCCTCGTTCTCCTCGCCAGCCTGATCGCGCTGGTCTCTGCCCCGGTCCACGCCGCCACCGTCACCGGCAAACAGCCGAACATTCTTTTCATCCTCACCGACGACCAAGGCTATGGTGATATCTCGGCCCACGGAAACCCCATCCTCAAGACGCCGAATATGGATCGGCTGCGCGCCGAGGGCGTGCGCTTCACGGACTTTCACGTCAGTCCCACGTGCTCCCCGACGCGCAGCGCCCTCTTCACCGGCCGTCATGAATTCAAGAACGGCATCACCCACACGATTCTCGAACGCGAGCGCATGACCCTCGCCGCCACCACCCTACCGCAGGTGCTGCAGTCGGCCGGCTACGCCACGGGGATTTTCGGCAAGTGGCACCTCGGCGACGAAGCGGAATATCAGCCCAACCGCCGCGGGTTCGACGAGGTCTACATCCACGGCGGCGGCGGCATCGGCCAGATTTATCCGGGCTCCTGCGGTGACGCGCCCGGTAACACGTATTTCAATCCCGCCCTGCTCCACAACGGAAAGTTCGAGAAAACGCAGGGCTACTGCACCGACCTCTTCTACGCGCAAGCCACGGAATGGATCGACGCCCAGCGCCGCGCGAAAAAGCCCTTCTTCGCTTACATCCCGTCCAACACGCCCCATGGCCCCTACACCGCACGCCCAGAGGATCGCGCGCTTTACGAGGGCAAGGGCCTCGAGCCCGCGACCGAAAACTTCTTCGGCATGATCCACAACATTGACCAAAACATCGGCCGACTGCTCGCCAAGCTCGACGCATGGGGCATCGCCAAGGACACCCTGGTGATTTTCATGAACGACAACGGCGGCACCGCCGGCGTGAAGGTGTTCAACGCCGACATGCGCGGAGCCAAGGGCACGGCTTGGCTCGGCGGCACGCGCGCGAGTTCATTCTGGCGCTGGCCCGGCACGCTCCAACCCGCCGACTGTGGCGTGCTCGCGGCGCACATCGATTTCTTCCCCACGCTCGCGGCCATCACCGGGGCGAAGATTCCGTCCGCCGTCGCCAAGTCCCAGATCGAAGGCCGCAGCCTTGTGCCGGTGCTCGAAAATCCCGCCGCAAAATTGCCCGACCGCTACCAGTTCACTCACTTTGGCCGTTGGCCGAAGCTCGGCGATCCGAACGAGGCGAAGTTCAAGGTCGCCGCTGTGCGCAACACCCGCTGGGCGATGGTCAGCGAGAACGGCGGCCGAGAGCCGAACTGGCAACTCTTCGACCTCAGCGTCGACTACAGCCAGAAGCACAACGTCCTCGCTCAGCACCCCGCCGTTGTAAAAGAACTAAGCGCGGCGTTCGACCAGTGGTGGTCCGAATGCCTGCCGCTCATGGTCAACGAAAAGGCGATGGGCCCCGCGATTAATCCCTTCCAGGAAATTTACTATCGTCAGTTCGGCGGCAGCCCGACGGCCGCCGACCTCGCGAAGATGGACCCCAAGGGCGCACTCGACTTCGGCGTGCCGAAAGCCGGCAAGAAAAAGAAGCAGCCCTGAAGCAGAAGCCTTCGGCGTAGGGCGGGTGTGTGACTCGCCTTCAAGCACGCAGCGTGCAAATGGGCGGGTCACAGACTCGCCCTACCCCAATCCTCGTCCTTCGGCGCGCGTTATGTCAGGCGCTCAAGCGAGTCGCAATAACTACGCCGGCTGCTGCTGGGAGAGACAATGCAACGTGCCGAGTCCCCAGATCAGATTGTAGCAATCGATCGGAATGATTTCACGGCCGGGGAAGCAGTGCCCGAGAATCTCGCCGACTTCGGCGTCGCGTTTCTTTTGGCGAAAGGTGGGCACGAGCACCGCACCGTTGATGATGAGAAAATTCGCGTAGCTCGCCGGCACGCGCTGCCGTTGGAAGGCGAAGGGCTTCGGCATCGGCAGCGTGACGATCTTAAACTTCTTCCCTGCCGGGGTGCGAAACGATTTCAGCCGCTCCACTACGTCCTCAAGGATTTTGTGGTTCGGGTCGCGCGAGTTTTTTTCAACGACGGTCACGAGGCCGTCGGGCTTGTAGAAGCGCGTGATGTCGTCGATG
>JANNEY010000512.1:0-3041 GCA_031379235.1 Opitutaceae bacterium
CGATCACCCGGGCCGCGGCGGCCACGCGGGCGGAGCACCCGGGCTTCTCGGTCGCCTACAGCGGCGTGAACCGCTTCGCCGCCGCCAGCCGCGCGCGCATCGAGCGGGAGGTCACCTGGATCAACGTCCTCTCCCTTGCCGCGGTGCTGGCCGTGGCGTTCACCTTCATCCGCCGGGTGCACCGCGGACTGCACCTGATCCCCGTCGTCGGGCTTTCCATCCTCGGCGCATGGGTCGGCGCCACCCTGGCGTTCGAGCGGCTGCACATCATGGTGTTTGTGATCGGCTCGCTCCTGACCGGCGTGGCGATCGACTACGGGTTCTACCTCTTCATGCAGCCCCCCGCCACCCCGGGCGAGGACTACTGGGCCAAGGTCCGCCGCCTGGCCAAGCCGCTGCTCGCGAGCTGCCTCACGACCGTCATCGGGTTTTCACTGCTGCTGTTTTCCGACCTGCCGCTCATCCGCCAAATCGGCGTCTTTGTATCGGCGGGCCTGCTGTGTGCGCTCGGCGCGGCGATGCTTTATTTCGCCCAGCTCGAGCGTCCGCTGCTCGAGGGCCGCGCGCTCGGCGGATTGCCAGGCGGCCGCCGCGCGGGGCGGACGGCCGTGCGCACGCTGGCCGTGCTCGCCCTCCTCATCGCGTGCCTCGGGCCGTTGCGCCTGCGCTGGCGCGACGACGTGCGCCAACTCGATCTGCCCTCGCCGGAACTGCACGCCAACGACGCCGCGTTGCGCGCGCTCTTCGGCGAGTCGAAGCAGCGCTCCCTCTACCTCACCCACGGCGCGACGCTGGCCGAGGCCCGGCAACGCTTGGAGGCGTTCGCGGCCAAACAAGCGGCGGGCAGCGTGGGGCTGCTGCTGCCCACGGAAGCTGACTGGCGGGCGCTGCCGTCCCGACACGCCGCGCTCGCGAACTTCACGGCGGAATTGCGCCCGGCTCTCGCCGCGCGCGGCTTCACCCCGGAGTCGTTCGAGCCGTTCTTTGCGAGCTGGGAGGAAGCGCGCGCGCGCCCCGCGGTCGCCGCCTACGAAAGTCTCGCCGCCGATCTGCGCGACGCACTGAAGGGGCCGCTGGCGCTCCTGAGCAACACGAGCACCGCCCCGTTTTGGTTTCTCACGATCGTGGAGAAGGCCGCGGGTGAAACGCCGCCGCCCGGACTGCACACGATTGCGCTCAACCAGCTCGAGTCGCTCAACGAGCTCTTCACTCGCTACCGCTGGTCGGCGCTGCGCCTGAGCCTCATCGGGCTCGGCCTCGTGATCGCGAGCGTGTTCGTGATCTATCCGCCGCGGCGTGGACTTCGCATCGCGGTGATTCCGGCGGGCGCCTGCTTTTTTGTCTTCGGTGCGCTGGGGCTCGCGGGCCAGACCCTCAACCTGTTTCACCTGCTGGGCGCGTTCCTCGGGGTCTGCCTCTCGCACAACTACGCGATCTTCTCGTCGGACAACGCGGCGGCCGGACTCGCGCCGCCCGTGCCCGTGCGGCTCTCGGCGCTCTCGACGGCGGCCTCGTTCGGCGTGCTCGGGTTCAGCCGCATCCCGGTGATTCACGCGCTCGGGATGACGGTCGCGCTCATCGTCGTGACGGCGCTGCTCGTCGTGGAACTGGAACCGCTCGCGCGACGCAAGGTGGTATGACCATACTTTCCATTTGGGAAAACACCGTGCGTGCCACGCCCGACGCGGTCGCGCTCATCGACGCGACGGCGGGGAAATCGTGGACGCGCGCCCAGCTCGACGCGCTCGGCCGGGCTTGGTGCGACGAGCACGGCGCGGACCTCGCCAGACAAACGGTCGTGCTCGCGGAGCCCAACGGCGTTGAATGGTGGCGTGTGTTTCTCGGCCTGTTGCGGGCCGCCGCCGTCGTCGCGCCGCTCGATCCGGGCGATCCGATCGCGGCGCAGCGCGCGACGGCCGCGGCCATCCGCGCCGCGTGGCTCTGGCGCGGAGACGCGCTCGAAAAAATTCCGGTTCGGTCCGCGGGCGCGCGCGATGCGCGGCGGCTGCTGAAGTTGACCTCGGGCTCGACGGGCGCGCCATGCGCGCTGGCGTTCACCGATGCGCAGATGCTGGCCGACGGGCGGCAGGTGTGCGCGGGCATGGGGATTGGGAGCGATGACGTGAACTTCGGCCTGATTCCGTTCGGCCACTCCTACGGCCTCGGGAATCTGGTGGTGCCGCTCATCGCACAGGGGACGCCGATCCTATGCGGCGTGGCGGCGCTCCCCCATGCCATGGCCGAAGCGGTGGCGCGTTGGCGGCCCACGGTTTTTCCAACGGTGCCGGCGTTGCTGCGGGCGCTGGCGGTTTCCGAGGTGAAGCCGGAGTTGCTCGAGTCGCTGCGCACGGTGATTTCGGCCGGAGCCCCGCTGGCGGCGGAGGTCGCGGTGGCGTTTCACGCGCGTTTTGGGCGCAAGGTGCATAGTTTTTACGGCTCCAGTGAGACGGGCGGCATCACTTACGATCGCACCGGCGACGCAGCGCGGGCGGGACGGGGCGTCGGCACGTCATTGCCTGGTGTGCGGCTGGGGCTGGGACGCGGCGGCCGCTTTGTGGTGGAGAGCGCCGCGGTGTTCACGATCGGAAACCGCTGCCGCTCAGCTGATGGGTGGGGCGCGCACCGACCGGCGGACCGTGTGGAGATTTCAGCGGCCGGTGAACTTACGCTGCTCAGCCGTGCCGGGCGCACCGTGAAAATTGCGGGCCGCCGGCTGGATTTGGCCGAGGTCGAAGCGGCCTTGAAACAACTACCTGGGGTGCGCGATGCCTTGGTGGTGCCGCATCCGGGCCGGGCGGAGGCGCTCGCCGCGGCGGTCGCGACGGACGAATCTGGCGAGGCGCTGCGGGCGGCGTTGCGCGAACGGCTCGCCGCCTGGAAAATTCCGAAGAAGATCCTGACCCTCGCGACGTTTCCGATCAACGCGCGGGGAAAAATGGATTCGGCCCGCTTGCGGGCGCTGTTGGATCGAGGGCTTCCGGTGTAGGGCGGGGTCGCCGAACCCCGCCGTTTTGAGCTCACGCGCCAATCATTTTGTGGTC
>JANNEY010000538.1:0-5467 GCA_031379235.1 Opitutaceae bacterium
TCCACCTCGACTGCAATTCTCCGGCGTAAGTCGTCCCTGGCGGGCGCGTGTCGCAGAATTAATTATTGGCTGTCATTGCGAGGAGCGAGCGACGAAGCAATCCATCTGAAACGCTGGCTGGATTGCCACGCCCGGCTCAACCGGGCGCGCAATGAAAAGCTAAAGGGCCACACCCTGTGATTTGCCCGATTTTGCGCGCCACGGAACTCGGTTCTACGCACAGTCCGGCGTGCTGCCTCGCAACCCCACTGGCCCCGCTTCATGAAAACTCGCCGTGATTTTCTGCGCACGACCGCGTTGGGCGCGGTGGTGGCCGCAAGTTCGCCGCAGCGGCTCACGGCGGCCGAGAGGGCAGCAGACGCGGCCCGCGTTTCGCCGGGCGCGCCGGCCCGCGCGGTGGAGGCCCGGCATCGGAATCTTTTTAACGGCGACACCTGCGTTTTTTTCTACAACCCGGAGATGTGGCAGCCCGAAGGCGGGCCGTTTTCGGCGAAGGCGATTCACCGTTACGTCGATGTGCTCGTTGATAGCGGCATCGATACCTTTGCGATTAACGCCAACGCGTCGCGGGCCTGGTATCCCAGCAAGGCCGTGCCGGCGCTGCTCGACGGCTACAAGCGCGGCGACCGGGAGTTTTTCCGTGGCCACGCGATTTGCGCGGGCGCGACGGAACCGGCGGCAGTGGAAAAATATTTGGACGACACGCTTGTGTTCATCAATCGCTACCAAGACCTGATCGATGCGGGCGTCGACTGGCTGGCGGAGACGGCGCGCGCGTGTCGGCGGCGCGGGGTCGCGCCGTGGGTGAGCATCCGCATGAACGACATGCACGGGCACCTAAACTACGAGGGCAGTTTCTTCAACACCCCGCTGCTGGCGCGAAAGGAAATGCGGCTCCAGCGCAGCGCCTATTCGCCGACGCAATGGCTGCCCGACTATCGCGGCGGCCTGAACTACGAGCGTGCCGAGGTGCGCGCGCTGATGTTCGCGCAAATCAAGGAGGTCGTGGAAGACTACGATTTCGAGGGACTGGAGCTCGACTGGTGGCGCAATCCGCTCTGCTGCGAACCGAACGCCACGGCCGAGACCATCGCGCTGATGAACGACTGGCTGCGCACCGTGCGCGCACTGACCGAGCGCCGCGCGCAGGCGACGGGCCGGCCTTATCCGCTGGGCCTGCGCATTCCGGGCCGGCTCGACGCCCTCAAGTCCATCGGCCTCGACATCGCCACGCTTTGCCGCGAAGGCACGATCGACTTTGTGGTGGCGTCGCACTTTTGGCGCACGGCGTGGGACATGCCGCACGACGAACTCCGCCGCCAGCTCGGCGAGCGCGTGACGATCTATGGCGGGATCGAGGACGGCGTGAACATCATGGCGACCGCCGATCGGGGGCGCGGCGTCACGCGCGACATGCGCTACCTCTCCTCGAGTCCCGAGCTGATGCGCGGGAACGCCGCCGGCAAACTCGTGCTCGGGGCCGATGGGATCGAGTGGTATAATTTTTTCTGCACCGATCAGGCGGCGATTCCCGGATTGATTTCGGATTACGCGGCGATGCGCGGGCTCGACCGACTCGAGCCGCTGCGCGGCCTGCCGAAGCACTATGCGTTTTCGGACAAGGGCGGGCGTTTCGTGCAGATTCCGTTTGAAAACATCCCGCAGGTGCCGGTGGTGCTGGAGCGCGGCTGGCACCACGCGTTTCGCCTGCCGATGTGCGCCGAGCCGGCGGATCGCGGACTCGAGCTGGTGATCCAAATCGTGCTGCGCGCCGGCGACACGTTTGCGTGGCTGCCGGTGTCGTTCAACGGCGGCTGGCCGCAGCGCGAGCACACGCGCTCGGACAAGCTCTTGTTTCCGTGCGGGGCGTTCACGCATCACGCGACGGCGAACTTTGGCTGCGACTTTCGGTTTCCCGTCGCGCTCGTGCGTGACGGCTGGAACGAAATCGTCGTCGAGAACGGCGGCGAAAAAACGATCACGATTGTCGGGATCGAACTCGCGGTGCGACCAGGGACGGACCCGATCCGGGGAAAATAGTCGGCGCGGACTATCTGCTTGTGGGAGGGTGGCGGCGGCTTACGGTCAGTTTACGTGGCGGCGAGGCACGAGAGCGAACCGCCAGCTACCGACCCGACCAACCCTTGCCCTCATCCCCGCGCTGCTCCGTCGCGCCGTGCCGTCTTTCCGAAACGGGCGCGTCCCGGACGGCGACTGACACACCTATGAAAATTCCGTCCCTGTTTGCTTTGTTTACCGCGGTCTCCCGCGTCGTGATTGCTGTGGGTGGCGTCGCCCTTGCCGCCGCTTCCCTGTCCGCGCAACCCCGGGCGACTGGCATCATTGAGGGGCGCGTCTTCGATGCGCGCCGCGGCGAGTTTGTGGAAAAAGCCCGGCTCACCGTCGAAGGCACGCGCGAGGAAGTGCTCTCGGATTCCGGCGGCCAATACCGCCTTGTCAATCTGCCCGCCGGCCCGGTGAAGGTGCTTGTTTTCTACACGGGTCTCGGCTCGCAGACCGAGACCATCACCGTGACCGCGGGCCAGGTGGTGCAGCACGACATCACGCTGCGCGCGGCCGCGGGTGACGCCGTGGTGAAACTTGACGCCTTCAAGGTCTCCTCCTCGAAGGAAATGGACGGCGCCGCCATCGCGATCAACGAGCAGCGTTTCGCGAAGAACATCATGCAAGTCGTCTCCGCCGACGAATTCGGCACGATCGCAGACGGTAGCATCGGCGAGTTCATGAAATTTCTGCCGGGCATCACCAGCGACTATACTGGCGGCGACGCGCGGCGTTTCTCCATCAATGGCGTGCCCGCGGAAAATGTGCCGATTTCGATGGGTGGGTTCGACATGGCCAGCGCCGCGGGTGCGGGCACCGGCCGGCAAGTCGAGCTCGATCAAGTTTCGATCAGCAACATCGCCCGCGTTGAGATCAACCGGGCGCCGACGCCCGAAACGTCCGGAAGCTCGCTGGCCGGATCGGTGAATTTCGTGCCGCGCAGCGCGTTTGAACGCAACAGGCCGAGCTATAGCTATAGCTTCGCCTGGCTCATGAAGGACGCCGAGCGTTCCTTCCTGAAACGGTCGCCCGGCCCTGGCTGGGGCCAGCAGACCTATAAGATTCATCCCAGCGCCGACATTTCGGCGATCGTGCCGGTGAACAAGAATTTCGGTTTCACCATTTCGGCGGGCTATTCCCTGCAATACACCCAGCAGCCCAATACCGCCAGTCAATGGGTCGGCGCCAGTCTCGCCTCGAACGTCGCGGCCACTGCTCTGACGGGGCGGCCCGCGACGACGCCACAGGATCCCTATCTCGCCGTCTTCTCTTGGCGCGATAGCGGCAAGGACACCGATCGGCAGTCGTTTGCCACGACCATGGACTACCGGCTCTCGCGCCACGACCGGCTTTCGTTCGGATTTCAATATGGTGCGCTGCGCGAACATTTCGCGACCCGCACGCAGACCTTCACCATCAACCGCGTCGCCCCGGGGAATTGGAGCCAGGATCATACGTGGGGGCAGGCGAGTGTGTTTCCCACCACGGGCACGGCCATCAACTCCGGCCAGATGAGCGTCTCCAACGGCGGCCGTTGGCGGCCCGGTCGGACCTATAGCCCGTCCCTGCGTTGGTTTCACGATGGGCCGACTTGGAAAGCCGAGTCAGGCGTCAGCTATGGAAACTCCCGCATCCATTACCAAGACATCGACCGGGGCGCCTTCAACGGCATGACCATCCAGCGGAACAACGTTCAGATCCTCTTTGACGACATATTCTACCTCCGGCCAAACAAGATTACGGTTCTCGATCCCAACGGGCGCGTGGTCGATCCCTCGAAGATCGAGAATTACTCCCTCGTCTCCGCCAACAGCAACCGCCAGCGGACCTACGATACCACCCGGCAGGCCTACGCGAACCTCCGCCGCGACCTCATGGTGCGCGACATCCCGGTGTCGCTCAAGGTCGGTTTGGATATTCGCAACAAGGCCCGCGACCTGCGCGGCGTTGGCACCGAGACTTACACCTATGTGGGCGCCGACGGCCGCACCAGCAACACGCCGACGACCCAGGCCGGTCTGATCAATGACGACAGCCCGCTTCCCTTCCTCGACGTGCCCTATTCCGAGCGCATCCCGGACTGGGGCCTGCCGAAGCAGCAGCACGTGGACAACGGCAAGCTCTGGGGCGACTATCAGGCCAATCCGACGCGCTGGACCCGCAACGCCGCCACGGAATACACGTCGGTGGCCAACGCTTCGAAATATGCCGAGGAAACCATTTCGGCGGCGTATTTGCGCGGCGACTTTTCGTTCTTCAAGAACCGGCTGCAGATCGTCACCGGCGTGCGGGCCGAGCAAACCAACATCAACGCGGAAGGCCCGCTGCTCGATCCGGCGCGCGCGGTCCAGCGGGATGCGAACGGTAATCCGCTGCGCGCCGCCAACGGCACGCCGCTGCTCATCGCGGCCGCCGGCACGCTGCCCTACCAGCAGGCCGCGCTGGTGGAGCGTGGCACGCATGCGAAGAAGGAATATCTGCGGTTCTTCCCGAGCGTGAACGTCGGTTACGACCTCACCGAAAATCTGAAAGCGCGCGGAGCCTATTACCAGACGGTCGGCCGGCCGAATTTCAATCAGTATGCCGGCGGCCTCACCGTGCCAAACATCGAGCTGTTCAATCCCGGAGACCGAATCACCGTTAACAACGTCTCGATCAAGGCGTGGCAGGCGGAGACGTATATGGCGCGGCTTGAGTATTATTTCGCCGGCGTCGGGACGATCAACGCCGGGGCCTTCATTCGCGATTACGTGGGTTTCCACCAGACCGTCACGAGCTTTGCCCCACCCGGGTTTCTCGAAGCCTTCGGTCTGGATGAGGAGACGTATGGGGTTTATCAGATCACGACCCAGTTCAACTCTCCGACGCCGATTCGCATGAAGGGTTTTGAACTCGAATTCCGGCGGGGGCTCACGTTTCTGCCGCACTGGGCTCGCGGCGTGACATTTTCCACCAACTTCAGCTCCCAGCGCGCGAAAAACACGGACAGCTTCCAGGATATGAATCCGTTCGTGTTGAACTGGGGGCTGAGCCTCTCGCGCCCGAAGTTCAACCTCCGGATCAACGAAAACTACCGTGGCATTCAGCGGCGCGCGGTCTTCACCGGTGCCAGTATCGAGCCCGGCACTTACACCTATCGGACCAAGCGCCTCTACATCGACGTCAGCGGCGAATATTTCTTCCGGCGTTCGCTCGGGCTTTTCTTTGCGCTCCGCAATGTGGGCGACGCGACCGAGGACCAAAAGGTCTACGGCCCGAACACCCCGAACTTCGCGAAATTCCGGAACCGCGACGACTACGCCCCGCTGTGGACCGCGGGCATCAAGGGCTCGTTCTGAGAAGCACGCAGAATGGTTTGTTGTAGGGCGGGGTCGCCGAACCCCGCCGGCTGGAGAGCGCGTCC
>JANNEY010000550.1:0-5061 GCA_031379235.1 Opitutaceae bacterium
CCGGAAGAAGCGCGGCGTCAACACCACCTACCGCCTCGTCGACACCTGTGCCGCGGAGTTCGAGGCCTTCACGCCTTACTACTACTCCAGCTACGGCGACGAGAACGAGGTCATGAAGCCGAGTGGCAAAAAGAAGATCATGATCCTCGGCGGCGGCCCTAACCGCATCGGCCAAGGCATCGAGTTCGACTATTGCTGCGTCCACGCGAGCTTCGCGTTGCGCGAGATGGGCTACGAGAGCGTGATGGTGAACTCGAATCCCGAGACGGTCTCGACCGACTACGACACGAGCGACCGCCTCTACTTCGAGCCGCTGACACTCGAGGACGTGCTGGAAATCTATCAGCAGGAAAAATGCGATGGCGTGATCGTGCAGTTCGGGGGCCAAACGCCACTCAACCTCGCCACGGCGCTGAAGAAAAACGGCGTGAACGTGATCGGCACCTCGCCCGAGAGCATCGAACTCGCCGAGGACCGGAAGCAATTCGCCGCGGTGCTCGACAAAACCGGCCTCAAGTCGCCCGCGAACCGCACCGCGATGAACGAGACCGATGCGCTCAAGGCCGCGCACGAGATCGGTTTCCCCGTGCTGCTCCGTCCGTCGTTCGTGCTTGGCGGCCGCGGCATGTTCATCGTTTACAGCGAGGAAGAATTTAAGGCCGTCGTGCGCCAGGCGTTCGACGTGATGCCCGACAAGCCCGTGCTCATCGACAAATTCCTCGAGGACGCGATCGAGCTCGACGTCGACTGCATCAGCGACGGTGAGATGTCCGTCATTGGCGGGATGCTCGAGCACATCGAGTATGCCGGCGTTCACTCCGGCGACGCCGCGATGGTGATGCCGCCGCACACGCTCTCGCCCGACATGCTCAACACCGTGCGCCAGGCTACGCACGCGCTGGCGAAGGAGTTGAAGGTGATCGGCCTCATGAACGTGCAGTTCGCGATCAAGGACAACGTGCTCTTCGTCCTCGAGGTGAACCCGCGCGCGTCGCGCACCGTGCCGTTTGTGGCGAAAGCCATCGGCGTGCCGCTCGCGAAACTCGCGGCGAAGGTCATGACCGGCTCGAAGCTGAAGGACCTCGGTTTCACGAAGGAACAGACGCCGAAGCACTGGTGTGTGAAGGAAGCGGTGTTTCCGTTCGTGCGTTTCCCCGGTTCGACGATCGCGCTCGGACCCGAGATGCGTTCGACCGGCGAAGTCATGGGCATCGACGACGATCTCGGCGTGGCGTTTGCGAAAGCGCAGGCCGCCGCCAAGCCGGGCCTACCGACCAAGGGCAACGTGTTCCTCTCCGTGAAGGACGGCGACAAGCAGCGCGCCGTCGTCATCGCCCGCGATCTGGAGAAGCTCGGCTTCGTCATTTATTCCACGAGCGGCACGGCAAAGACCCTGGCCGATGCGGGTGTCGCGGTGAAGCGCATCGCCAAGATCGCCGAAGGCCGGCCCAACACCGTGGACCTGATCAAGAACGGCCAGATCCAGATGGTGATCAACACGCCCGGCGGCATGATTCCGCGCCGCGACGAAAACGCGATTCGCTCCGCGGCCTACGCGAGCAACGTCTGCATCATGACGACGATCACCGGCGCCGCCGCCGCCATCGAGGGCATCAAGGCCCTCAAGGAAAAGCCCGTCGGCGTGAAGCCGATCCAGAAATACAAGGGCAACGTGAATGTGATCGGGTGAACGATTCGATGAACTTCTCGATTGTCATCGCGAGGAGCGAAGTGACGTGGCGATCCATCTGAATTTCTAGCTGGATTGCCGCGCCCGGCGGACCGGGCTCGCAATGACAAAACAAACCATGCTCGCGATTCGAATTCACGAAACCGGCGGCGTAGAAAAACTCCGCGCTGAGGAGATTCCGGTGCCCGAGCCCGGCGCGGGCGAGGTGCGCTTCCGCGTCGAGGCGGCGGGGCTCAACTTTATCGACACCTACAAACGCAGCGGGCTCTACGCGATGTCGCTGCCGTTTACCGTCGGCCAGGAGGCGGCGGGCGTGATCACGGCGGTCGGGGCCGGCGTGACGGACTTCCAAGTCGGCGAGCGCGTGGCGACCGTTTCGGCCAATGGGGCCTATGCGCAGGAGGCGAGTGCGCCGGCGGCGCAACTCGTGCGGGTGCCGGCGGGCGTGACCTCCGCCGACGCTGCGGCGGTGCTGCTGCAGGGTATGACGGCGCACTATCTCGCGTGCGACACGTGGGCGCTGAAGCCCGGTGACTCGGCGCTGATCCACGCCGCGGCCGGCGGCACGGGTTTGCTGCTCACGCAGATCGCCAAAAAACGCGGCGCGCGCGTGATCGCGACCGTCGGGAGCGACGACAAAGCCGGGCTCGCCCGCGAGGCCGGCGCAGATGCGGTGTGCGTTTATACGCGGGAGAATTTCGCCGAAGCCGCGCGCGCTTTCACCGGCGGCCGCGGGGTGGATGTCGTTTATGACGGGGTGGGCAAGGCGACGTTCGAAGGCTCGCTCAACAGCCTGCGGCCGCGCGGCATGCTGGTGTCGTTTGGCAACGCGAGCGGTGCCGTGCCGGAATTCAAGCCGCTGATCCTTTCGCAAAAGGGCTCCCTCTACCTGACGCGCCCGAATCTCGCGCACTACACGCTGACCCACGGGGAACTCGAGCGGCGCGCCGCCGAGCTGTTCAACTGGATCGGCGAGGGCAGCTTGCGCGTGCGCATCGGCGCGACGTTCCCGCTCGCGCAAGCCGCCGAGGCCCACCGCGCCCTCGAAGGCCGGGCTACTACGGGCAAGGTGCTGATCGTGCCTTGAGGACTGCGCCCATGGTGGAGCGGCTTGACCTCAAGACGCCGGCTCGGGGCAGGACGCGCTGTCCCAAAGCGCGTTGAGGTCAACGCGCTCCGCCTCGATCCGGCTTCGCACCTCAAGTTGAAGCTTGGAGCCGGCGCGGTTTGGCGCTGTGTTTTCCGGCTCCGCTATGTCCGCGTCCACCCTCATCGCCCTCCTGCACGGTCCCGACCAGCCCGGCCTCGTCGCCCGCGTCTCCGGTTGGATCTTCGCGCGCGGGGGCAACATCCTCCACGCGGATCAGCACCACGACCGCGAGGCGGGGATTTTTTTTCAGCGCGTCGAGTGGGCGCCGACCGGGGCGCCCGGCGTGGCGGACCGCGATGCGCAGGACTTCGAGGCGTTCGCGAAATCGCTCGGGATGCAGGTGCGCGTGGCCGTCTCCTCGCGCCGGCCGCGCGTCGCGATATTCGTTTCCAAGGCCGACCACTGCTTCCACGATCTGGTGCTGCGCTGGAAGGCCGGCGACTTTGCCTGTGAGATCGTCGCCATCGTGGGCAATCACACGGACCTCGCGGGCGCAGCGGCCGGCTACGGGCTGCCGTTTCACCACATCCCCGTCGAGGCCGCGACCAAGGCTGACGCCGAGGCGCGCCAGCTCGCGCTCCTCCGTGAGCTGCGGGCCGATCTCGTGGTCCTCGCGCGCTACATGCAGGTGTTGTCGGCGGAGTTTTTGGAAAAATGCGGCATGCCGGTGATTAACATCCACCATTCGTTTCTCCCGGCCTTCGCCGGCGGGCGGCCCTACCATCAGGCACATGCGCGCGGCGTGAAACTCATCGGCGCGACGGCGCACTACGCCACGCGCGATCTCGATGAAGGCCCGATCATCAATCAGGACGTGGCGCGCGTGACCCACCGCCACGGCGTCGAGGACCTCATCCGCAAGGGCCGCGACTTGGAAAAAACCGTGCTCGCCCAGGCCGTCCGCTGGCACCTCGACAGCCGCGTGCTGGTTTACGGCAACAAGACCGTGGTGTTCGACTGACGAGGATCGAAGGTTGGCTGGCACTGGGGTTGTGGTGCCGAACCTAACGAACCCACCACCCTCTGTTTTCCGGCATGGACAGTGGGGCGGGCTTTTGTTCTCGTCTCCGGTTCCAAAGCCCAATCCCTCGCGCCATGCCCACGCCCGCCACTCCCTCCGCCCAGAAACCCGCCGGTGACGATCGCAATCTCGTCGCCGTCGACGCGACGACCGCGGTCACTTTTGAGGACAAGGTAAACCTGTTTTGGAAAAAGAACCGCACGGTGGTGATCGCCCTCTGCGTGCTCGTCGTGGTGGGCATTTTGGGCAAGGGCCTGATGGACCGGCTCGCGGCCCAGAAGGAATTGGACGTGGAGAAGGCCTACGCGGCGGCCACGACCTCGGAGCAATTGAGGTCGTTCAGCGCGGCGCATGAGGGTCACTCGCTCGCGGGCATCGCCCAGCTGCGCCTCGCCGATGAAGCCTACAGCGCCGGCAAGTCGGCCGATGCGATCACGGGCTACGACAAGGCGGCGGGAGTTTTGAAAACCGGTCCGCTCGCCGTGCGGGCGAAGATGGGCCGGGCCCTCGGCAAGGTGCAGGCGGGGAAAAATGCCGAGGCAATCGCGGATCTGAAGCTCCTCGCGGACGATGCCGCGCAGTTCAAAGCCGTGCGCGCCGAGGCGGCCTATCATCTCGCGAGTCTCGCGGTGGAGTCGGGCAACGCGGCCGATGCGCAGAAATTTATCGACCAGATCACTGCGGTTGAGCCGATGGGCATGTGGATGCAGCGGGCGTTTGCCCTGCGGGCGATGTTGCCGCCGGTGCCAGTGACGCCGCCGGCGCCCGTGGCTCCAGCTGTTCCGGCGACCGACAAGAAGGACGAGGCGGCGACGCCCGGCCTGAAGTTGGAATTGCCGGGTAAGAAGTGACGAGATTCTGAGCGGGGCCGGTCTTTGACCGGCCTTTGCGCGCACGAAACGCTCGGATAGAGTGCGGGTGCAGGGCGGGGTCTCCTGACTCCGCCGTTTTTGAGCGCGGCGAAAAAGGTAGAGCCGGCTCTCCGAGCCGTCGCCAATTTCCCAGCCAGTTGCACGCCCGAGGCGTCCCTACCTGTGCGTCTGGTTCGACGGCGTCTCGAAGAAAATTCGGCAGTGGCTCATACCAACGGCTGGTGAAAAATTGACTTTTGAGGGTGGCGTCGGGGCCACCCGGCCCCCCCGGTTTTGGGGGGGGGTGACCCCGGGGCCGGGCCGGGGGGGCCCACCCCCCCACGCAACC
>JANNEY010000554.1:0-7859 GCA_031379235.1 Opitutaceae bacterium
AGCTGGTTTTCGGCGCCGTTCACGTTCGTACCGGCGAGCCGCGGATAGTTCGGGTTGCGCGCGAGGTAGTCGGAGAAAATGATGTCCACCCGCAGCGAGTCGCTGTTCGAGCCGTGAAAAAAATGGCCGAAGTCATCCTGCGTGAGGCCCCATTGGCCGCGGAAGCTCGTCGCGCCCGTTTCCCAGACGCCGTTTACGCGGCGGAATTTTTTCGTGTAGGCGGCGCTGTAGATCCAGTTGTCGAAGGTCCAGAGGAGGCTGTTGGGCGCGCGCTCGGGATTGGCGAGATGCGGGCGCTTGGGATCGACGCGCACGCCGTAGTCGGTGGCGACGACCTCGCGGATGTCGGCCTTGCCGTCGCCATCGGTGTCGCGGAAAAAGATCAGCTCAGGTGGTGCGCCCGCGAGCACGCCGTCACCCACGACCGTGATCGCGCGCGGGAGCACGAGGTTGTCCGCGAACACGGTAGCTTGATCATAGCGGCCGTCGCCATCGGTGTCACGCAGCACGGAGATGCGGCCGACGGGCCGGTCCTCGCCGTTGCCGTCGAGGTCGGGCATGTAGCCGCGCATCTCGACGGCGAACATCCGCCCGTCCGGCGCAAACGCGATCGCGACGGGCTCCTGCACGAGCGGCTCGGCGGCGGCGAGCTCGAGTTTGAAGCCGGGCGCGACCGTGAATGACTTCATCGCCTGCTCGGGCGTGAGCGCGGGCGCACGCGGAATCTTGTCGGCCGGCACGATGGGTTTCTGCACCACGCCAGCCTTGTCGGCGTTATCGCCAATCTGCGCGACGGCGAAATTTACGCTGAGCACGGCGAGCGCGAGAGCACGGCGAGACAGGCGGCCAGCGGGAATCATGGGGGAAAGCTGGCAAGTTTCACCGCGCCCGGGCAAGCCCGCGGACCGCAGCGCGCAAAGTTTTCCTTTGCGCCGGTCGCGGCTTCTTGCGGCCATCTGCGCTCGCCTTCATGGATTTTCCGCCCGACGCCCAGCCTTGGTCCGCCTCCACCGGTTTCCCACCGATCGATTTTCGCGCGCAACTCAACGACGAGCAATTCGCCGCCGTCACCGCCCCTCCGGGGCCGCTGCTCGTGCTCGCCGGCGCCGGATCGGGCAAAACGCGCACCCTCACTTACCGCGTCGCCTACCTGCTCTCGCAGGGCGTGCGGCCGGGCGAAATCCTCCTCCTGACTTTCACCAATAAAGCCGCGAAGGAAATGCTCCACCGCGTGCACGAGCTCACCGGCGTCGAACCGGGGCGCTTCTGGGGCGGCACGTTTCACAGCATCGGCCATCGCGCGCTGCGCATGCACGGCGAGACCATCGGGCTGCCGCGCAGTTTCACCATCCTCGACGCCGAGGAATCCGAGGGCGTGCTGCGCGACGCCGTCGATGCGGCCGACAAGGGCTTCTTCAAGGACAAGACCCATCCGAAGCCCGGCCCGTTGCACTCGATCATTTCGATGTCGCGCAACACCCAGCTCTCGCTCGACGAGACCGTGCGGCGATTTTTCCCGCAGCACGAAGGGGTGATCGAGCGGTTACCGCTCTTCGCCAAAAAATACGCCGAGGCCAAGCGCACCGCCAGCGTCTTCGACTACGACGACCTGCTCGAGCACTGGCTGGACTTGCTCAAGAAATCGCCGGAGACCGCCGAGTATTTCGCGCACCGTTTCCGCCATGTGCTCGTGGACGAATACCAGGACACTAACGTCCTCCAGTCCCAGATCGTCGATCTCATCGGCTCGCACCATCGCGTGATGGCGGTCGGCGATGACGCGCAGTGCATCTACACGTGGCGCGGCGCCAACGTCGAAAACATCCTCACGTTTCCCGACCGCCACCCCGGCACCGTCATCCACCGCATCGAGACGAACTACCGCTCGACGCCGCAGATCCTCGCCCTCGCCAACGGCGTCCTCCTCGCGCAACCGAAAGGCCGCGCCTTCGAAAAAGTGCTGCGCCCGCACCGTGCCAACTCCGAGAAACCCTACTTCGTGCAGACGATGGACGGCCGCGAACAGGCGCAGTTCATCGTGCAGCGTGTCCGCGGGCTCGTGGACGAAGGCTGCGCGCTCGCCGATATCGCGATTCTCTACCGCGCGCACTTCCAGGCGCTCGACATCCAACTCGAGCTCTCGCGCCTCCAGATCCCCTATCAGATCACGAGCGGCGTGCGGTTTTTTGAGCAGGCGCACATCCGCGATCTCGTGGCGCTGCTGCGCTTCGTCTACAACCCGGCCGACACCGCCGCGTGGAATCGCGTCGCGGTCCTGCTCCCAAAAGTCGGCGACAAGAACGCGCAGAAGCTCCATGCCGCCGCGCTCGAGCATGCGAAGCTGATGAAACTGGATTTCCTCGACGCCCTTGCCACCGACGACGTCGCTTCGCGCGTGCCGAAGGACGCCAAGGAGGAGTGGCCGAAGTTCGTCGCCTCGCTCCAGCAGGTGAAGGAGATGATGCGCACGATGAAGCCCCACAACGCCGTCGAGATCGCGATCGACGGCTGGTATGGCGACTACCTGAAGGGCGCGTTCGCCAACTACGTCTCCCGCCTCGACGACCTGAAATCCATGATCGGGTTCGCGAGCCGCTACGAAGAGATGCACCAACTGCTCGTCGAGGTGATGCTGCTCAACAGCGAGACCAGCGACCGCTCCGCCGATCCCAATGCCGACGCACTGCGCCTTACCACCGTCCACCAAGCCAAGGGGCTCGAGTTTGCCGCCGTCTTCCTCATCAGCCTCGCCGACGGCAGCTTCCCTCTGCGCCGCGCCATCGAGGCCGGCGACGTCGAGGAAGAGCGTCGCCTCTTCTACGTCGCCGTCACCCGCGCCCGCGACGAACTCTACCTCTGCTTTCCGAAGGTGAACACGAAGGGCGGCCCCGCCATGCTCCAAACCCCGAGCCGATTCCTCACCGAACTGTCACCCGATCTTTACCAGCCACTGCGCATGAAGCGGAGTTATGGGTGGTGAAAGCACCGCGCGCATTTCGCTACCTTGCTCTCACTGCGCTCGCCGGTGCGCTGGCGTTCGTCGCCGGATCGGCATTCTTCGCGTGGCAATTCACTGGACCGGCGCGACGTCCGTTGGGCGACAAGGCCGAACGGTTTCTCGCGGCATTTGAAAATGCAGAGTTCCCGGCGCGCGACGGCGTGCGGCTCTCCGGCTGGTTTGTGCCTTGCGCCGGCGCCAGACAGGCCGTCGTGCTGCTGCACGGTTTCGGCAGCACCCGCACGCAAATGCTCGCGCGCGCTCGGCTGCTCTACGAACACGGCTACGCGACACTGCTCTACGACGCCCGTGCGCATGGCACGAGCGCCGGCGACCAGGTGTCGTTCGGTTGGTTCGAAACGCGGGATCTGCTCGGCGCGCTCGACTGGCTCCGCACTCGCGGTTTTTCCGAGTTCGGCTGCATCGGGGCTTCGCAGGGCGGCGCCACCATCGCGCTCGCCGCTCCCGAGCTGCGTGACGTGAAGTGGGTCGTGCTCGAAAGCACCTACCCGACGCTGCTCAACGCCGTCGATCGACGGTTTCGTCGCTCGGTTTACCTTCCCGGCTGGCTCGCCGGCAGCGCCCTGATCCCGATTGCCGAGTGGCGGTTGGGCTTGAAAGCGGAAACGGTCAGCCCGCGCGATGCGATTGTAGCTCTCGCCTGCCCGGTGCTTGTCATGACCGGTGAGCAGGACACGCACACGCTGCCCAGCGACACCCGGGAGATTTTCGACCGAGCGCGCGAACCGAAGTCGTGGTGGCTCGTGTCCGGCGCCGCGCACGTCGATCTCTACGGTTTCGCCAAGGGCGAATACGAACGAAGTGTGCTCGAGTTCATCGCGCGCTCCGAAAAGACCCTGTCTCAATCGCGGTAGTGGTAACGCACCTGTGCGATCATTAGCTGCGACCCGGCGACACGATAAACCAGCCGGTGCTCACTATCGATGCGTCGCGACCAATAGCCTTGATAGGCATGCCGCAGCGGCTCGGGTTTGCCCACACCGGAGATCGGCTCCCGCATGACCTCTTTGATCAGTTGGTTGATTCTCCTGAGCTGCTTCTCATCGGTCGCCTGCCAGTGAATATATTCCTCCCACGCCTTGGCCGAGAACACCAATTGAGAAAGAGCCATCGCCTCAGACTTCCTTCAGCTTCCTCACTTTGCCCTGCCCTTTTTCGAGCTGGCGAATCGAAGCCAAGAGACGGCGAGCATTCGCGGGACTGCGTGTCAGGTAAGTCGTCTCCTCCATCGCCTTGTAGTCCTCAAGGGAGATCATCACGACCGCTTGATCACGATTGCGGGTGATGATGACGGGCTCCCGGTCGTCGCACACCTTGTCCATCGTCGAGGCGAGGTTCTCGCGGGCGGCCGTGTAGGTGATGGCGTTCATATGGACAGCATCCTGTTCAGGTGGCCCGGCACGTCAAGTCACCCGATCTTCGTCGGGCTCCCGCCTGATCCGTGCGCCACCTGCTCGGCCGCCTGCATCACGCGGAGCGTGTTGAGGCCCCACACGAGGCCGATGTTCGGGCTTTTCCAGCCGCGGTCGACGAGGGCGCCGGTGATGTTGGGAAATTCGCTCACATCGCGCAGGCGCGGAAACGAGCCACCGCCGCCGTCGAGGTCGCAGCCGATGCCGACGTGATAGACGCCGGCAACCGCCGCGGCGTGCTCGAGGTGGCGAATGAAGTCGTCGAGCGTGACCGCCGGGTTCGGGTGGGCCGCGCAGGCGACATCATATTCGACGTCGGCGGCCGCGAGCATCTCGGGCGTGGGCAGGCGCTCGTGATAGCGCATCAGCACCTCGGTGATCGCGGCTGTGCGGCCATTGCCGGGCTCATGGACGAGTGACACCGGGAGCGCGTTAATTTGAATGACGCCGCCCTTGGCCGCGAGCGCGCGCAGCAGTTCGTCGCCGACGTTGCGCGGGTGATCGCAGAGCGCGCGGCAATCACTGTGCGAGAGCACAACCGGGGCACGTGACAGCTCCAGCAGATCGCAGAGCGTCGCGTCGCTGGCGTGCGAGGCGTCGAGCACGATGCCGAGGCGGTTGCATTCGGCGACGATCTCGCGACCGAGCGGACTCAGGCCACCCCACTCCGGCCCACGCGGATCGGTGGACCTGTCGGCGACATCGTTGTTGAGCATGTGCGTGAGGCCCAGCATGCGCACGCCGAGGCGGTGGAATTTCGCGACGTTGCCCGGATCGCGCCCGAGCGAGTAGGCGTTTTCGACGCTGAGATAAATCGCGCGCCGATCCTCGGCTTTCAGCCGCAGTGCATCGTCGGCGCAGAGCGCGAGCTCGCACTCGGAGTTTCTTTCGGCGAGCACCGCCCGCGTGCGCTCGAAGCAGCGCACCGCCATGTCGTGCGCCATCGCGAGGCCCGCGGGCGAACGCGCCGCCTGCCCGACGTAAACGGCAAACACCATCGCATCGACGCCACCGTCGCGCAGGCGCGGCAGGTCACATTGCGAGCCGTCGACGCCGACATCGTGCCGCGCGGAAAAATCCCAGCCGGCCTGCATGAGCCGCGCCGTGGGCGTGTCGCAATGCGTGTCGATGGTGAAGAGCCGGGCGTGGAGCGCTGACGCGTCGAGTGCCATGGGCTACGTTGCGGTTTTCAACCGCGGAGTGGCAAGCGGCGAAGCGCGCAACCGGTGCGGCGACTATTTCCGCGCCTTCGCAAAACCCTCCGCCGCGCGCAGAAGCCGCAGGGCATTGCCGCTCCACATCGCCGCGAGATCGGTTTCGGAGTAGCCGGCCCGCAGCAGCGCCTCGGTGATTTTCCAATAGCTCGCGACATCCTCCATCCCAGTCACGCCACCTCCGCCGTCCCAATCCGCACCGAATCCCACGTGCTCCGGGCCGACGACCTTTAGTGCATGCAGGACGTGCTTCATGAAGTCGTCGAACGTCGCCAGCGGCACCGGAAACTTTGCTGCGATCTCGCGGCGCTCCCGCAGCATCGCCTGATTCTGCTCTTCTGTGAGACCGCCGCGGCCGCCGTATTTCGCGCGGAGATCGGTCATCGCCTTGTTGCGGTCGGCGTTCACCGGCGTGTCGATCACGAAGGAGCTCACCGTATTCATCTGAATAACGCCGCCGCGGGCGGCCAGGCGGCGCATCCGTTCGTCGTCGATGTTGCGCGGGTGCGGACAAACCACGCGACAACTCGAGTGCGAGAGCAACACGGGCGTCGCCGAGATTTCCAGCATCTGGTCGAACGCGGCGTCGGACGCGTGCGAGGCATCAAGCACGATCCCGAGGCGGTTACATTCGGCCACGAGCTGCCCGCCGAGCGGGCTGAGACCGCTCCACACCTTGGCCTTCGCGTCGCTCGCCGAGTCAGCGAGATCGTTGTGCAGGACGTGGACCGGGCTGACCATGCGCACGCCTAATTCGTAGAACGTTCGCACGAGCGAGAGGTCTTCGCCGAACGGATAACCGTTTTCCATGCTCAGATAGAACACGCGCTTGCCGGCAGTCGCGATGCGCGCCGCATCATCCGCCGTGAGCGCCAGCTCAAAATGCTGCGGATGCGCCGCGACCAGCTGGTGAATCCGCAGCGTGGTCTGCAGCGCGGTGTTGCGCGCGGCCTGCCGGCCCGCGGGCGTGAGCGGCCCCTGCGCCGTGTAGATCGCCCACCAGCCACCGTCGAGTCCGCCCGCGACCATCCGCGGATAATCCACCTGCGTGCCATCGCCAGCGAAACTGTGCAGTTGCATGATGTCCCAGTTTGCGCGCCGCAGGATCAGTGGTGTGTCGAGGTGCGTGTCCAGTGTCACCAGTCGCTCGTGGAGGGCGCGGGCGCGGACGGAAAATTCCGCGGCGGTTTCGGCCCCGGGCGTGACCGCCGTTGTGACCACGATGATGAGCGCAAACGAGGCGAGCCGGAGATGCTGCATGGGGAAACGTGCCGGGCAGCGTGGCCCGGGCGGAGCGCGTTGCAAGCCGCCCGCCCGTCGGGCGCAACGCCCGTCACCCGCCCAGGCCGATCGGCGAATGCCATCATTTTGTTTCCTCGGCCGTGACTCCGTTTGAGTCGTCATTGCGAGTCCGCCGCAGCCGGGTGTGGCAATCACGCTGTAATATCCAGATGGACGGCTTCGTCGCTGCGCTCCCCGCGATGACAACAAAAATTCAAACTGAGCCACGACCGCCCATCTCCAGAGTTGCGCCCCGCGCCACCTTGTTCTCATTTCGGTTCACATCATGTCCCAACCCCCCGTCGAAAACGTCGTCATCATTGGCACCGGCTGCGCCGGCCTCACCGCCGCGATCTACACCGCGCGGGCCAGCCTCAATCCGCTCGTGCTGGAAGGCCCGCTGCCGGGCGGCCAGCTCACGACGACGAGCGAGGTGGAGAACTTCCCCGGTTTCCCGCACGGCGTGGATGGATTTCAACTCACGCAAAACATGCGTGAGCAGGCCACGCGCTTCGGCACGCGGTTCGAGCAGACGCTCGTGCAGTCCGTCGATTTTTCCACGATGCCGCGGAAACTCGTGTGTGACGGCCGCACGATTCTCGCGAAGACCGTGATTATTGCGACGGGCGCCTCGCCGCGGCTCACCGGCATCCCCGGTGAAAAGGAACTCTACGGCGGCAAGGGCGTGACGACCTGCGCGACGTGCGACGGCGCGTTCTACCGCAAGATGGAAGTGGCGGTGCTCGGCGGCGGCGACAGCGCCGCGGAGGAGGCGCTGTTCCTCACGCGGTTCGCGAGCAAAGTCTATCTCGTCCACCGTCGCGACTCACTCCGCGCTTCGAAGATCATGGCCGACCGCGCGACCTCGCACGAATAAATCCAGATGGTCTGGGATAGTGTGCCTGTCGAAGTGCAGGGCGTGAAGGAAGGCGC
>JANNEY010000571.1:0-7019 GCA_031379235.1 Opitutaceae bacterium
TCACGCTTCGATTCGGAGAATGACCTTCGAGGCGCAGAGCCTGGAGGAGGCGCAACGGCTGGCCGCCGGGTGGGGCTTTGGGCTGGAAGGGGAGGCGACGGAGGAAGCGGTGGCGGAGGTGCGCCGCCCCGTTGCGGCTGAAGCATTCGATGTCCCGAGCGCGTGCCGGGTCCTCGGCGACATTTCGCGGACGACGCTCTACCGGCTGCTGGTGAGGGGAAAGCTCGACCGCTTGCCGGCGACCAGGAAGGTGCTGGTGACGCGACGCTCGATTGAGCGCTATTGCTCGAAGGCCGCGTGAGCAAACCTCGCGGTCAGAAGGTCACCTTGGCCGCCTGGGCCAGACTGTGTTCCTGCCGCAGGTGACCGTAGGTTTGCATGGCAAGGGCGCCGCCATCGGAGTGGCCGAGCCAGCGCGAGACGGTCGGAATGTCCACGCCGGACTCGATGCAGCGGGTCGCAAAAAGGTGTCGGAGATCGTGGTGGGTCATGGGCTTGACGCCCACCTCCCGGCAGGCCGATTTCAAGGCGTCCATGCAGGAGGCAATCTGCGCAATTGGAGCATCGGCGGTCTCAGGGCCGCGGCGGGTGCGGATTTCGGTCAGGAGGGAGGCCAGCGGCGGGAAAAGCGGCACCAGGCGGTAGCTGGAGGTCGACTTGCTCCCGGGGATGGTCAGCTGCTTCTTCGATTCATCCCAGTGGCGCCATCTCAGGCTTTCCGCCTCCCTCAGTCTTGCCCCGGAATAGGCCAGCAGTCGCACCAAGTCGGCGGCGTCGAGGGACCATCGGCTCCCGGCGGCGGCAATTCGCTTCACGATCGCCTGGAACTGCCCAGATGATGGCAACTCCAGTCGTTTGATTCGTTTTGGAGCCTTCGTCACGGCGCTGGCTGGGTTCTGGTAGACCAAGCCTTGTTCGCGGGCGATTTCGAGGATGCCGCGGAGGGTGTCCAGGCACTTGTTGAACGAGGACGGCGACATGCCCTTCCGTTTCGTGTGAACATTCGGTGCCAGGAATCCCGTGCCCTCCCGGAGGGCTCTGGTGGCCCAAGCCTGGCAATCGCTGGCAGTGAGCCGGCGGACATCGCGTTCCGGCAATTCCGGCCAGGTCCGGACGAGAGTTTTGATGGAATCGTCGGCGCGCGCTTTGGAAGAAGCCGCGAGTTTGGAATTATTGGCGAGGTTGGCGCGATAGGTCGCGATGAAGCGTGCGACCGTCGTCTCCGGCGAGCCGGTTCCGGCTTCTCCTTGGGCGGCGAGGGCTTGGGCGCGGATGGCTTTTTCCGCGTCGCCCAGGCGCAGTTTCGCAACCGAAAAGACGGTCGTTTCAAGGCTGCGCCATTTCTGCTTGCCGTTCACTTTGACGCGGGCGTAGTAAGTCCCGCTCTGACGGTTGCGAAGCAGGTTCGTGACGTTGGTTCTTTCCCACCGCGGCTCACTTTGGACTGTTCCCATGGAATAAAGTGTAGAAGAGCGGTGTAGAAAAAACCAACTCTCGAAAATGCCCGTTTCCGGGAATGGTTGGAGTAGAGTTAGTTAACCCTTTTGCCCGGGTGGTGGAATTGGTAGACACGCAGGTCTCAGAAGCCTGTGCCTCACGGTGTAGCGGTTCGAGTCCGCTCCCGGGCACTCTGTCATATGAGACTGATTTCGCGCCTACTGATTTTCACGCGGGAGCTTCTTGAACCAGCGGCAGACCAGAAGCAGAAGCCAAACGAGGAGGGCGTAGGCGAGAATGTTGGTCACGTGGAAAAACGGCGACTCGATCCACGCGCCCTGTTGTCCGCGGGGGAGCCAGTTAGCGAGCAGTAGTCCGGGGAGGCAGCCGAACATGACGATAATCGCCGAGAGATTGATTGGACCGCTGTGACCGAACTTCGGATCGCCGATGGCCGAAAACAGCGCGAGGCCGCCAACCAAGATTCCGCCCGCAAGCAGGGAAATGAGGATATCTTTCTTTCACGGTTTCATCGCTGGCGATTGTGGCATCCCGTCATTCCGACGCCGAGGGCTGGTCCACCGCCGTGCCCTCCGCGCGGAGGCGCTGAAGTTTGTAGGTCAGCGCGCGGCGGCTGATGGCGAGTTCCTTGGCGGTCTCGGTCCGGTTGTAGTTATTTTTGCGGAGCGCCTTCAGGATCGCCTCGCGCTCGATTTCCTCGAGGCGCTGGGCGTCACCTTCCGGGGCGGGGCCGACCGGCGCGGCGACCAGGCGGGCGGGCAGATGTTCGGGCAGCACGATTTCGCCGCGGGAGAGGAGGGCGGCGCGCTCCATCGCATTGCGCAGCTCGCGCACGTTGCCGGGCCAGCGATAGCGTGTGAGGGCACTGGCGACGGTCGCGGAAAAACGCGGCTTCTGCCGGGAAAACTGGCCGATAAAGTGCGTGGCGAGAGGCACGACATCCTCGGGGCGCTCGCGCAGTGGCGGGAGATGAATCTCCATCACGTTGAGCCGGTAAAACAGATCCTCGCGGAATCGTCCGGCGGTGATTTGCGCCTCGAGATCGCGGCTGGTCGTGGCGAGCACGCGGGCGTTGGCCGGCAGATCGTGCGCGGAACCGACGCGGCGAAATGTGCCGTCGTTGATGATGCGCAGGAGCGAGGCTTGGAGCGCGGGCGGGAGGTCGCCGATTTCGTCGAGGAGGATCGTGCCGCCCGCCGCTTCTTCGAAGCGACCGATCCGCCGCTGATCGGCCCCGGCGAACGCGCCTTTTTCGTGGCCGAATAATTCACTTTCCAACCGCGCTTCCGGAATCGCCGCGCAGTTGACCTTGATCATGGGACCGGCGGCGCGGCGGCTCCACGCGTGAATCACATCGGCGACCACTTCCTTGCCGACGCCACTTTCGCCGGTGATGAGGACGCGCGTGTCCGTCGGGGCGATGACCGCGGCATCGCGAAACACCGCCTGCATCAGCGGGCTTTGCGTGATGACGCCGGCAGGCAGAGGCGGTTGGCTCGGCCCAGCGACGACGGTGGCCCCGCCCGGATCGAGGGCGAGACGCACCGAGGTGATGAGTTCGTCGAGATCGATCGGCTTGGCGAGATAGTTGACGGCGCCATCACGCATGGCAGTGACGGCGCTGCGGATATCGGCAAACGCGGTGACGAGCAGCACGGGCAGCGCCGCGTGTTTTTGCCGCACGCGACGCAGCGTCTCTATCCCCGACATGCCCGGCATACGAACATCGCTCACCATCATGGCGAAGGTCTGTTCGGTCAGGAGTTTCAGCGCGGCCTCGCCGGAGGCGGCGGATTGCGTCTCGTAGCCCTGCGCGCGGAGAAACGTTTCGAGCAGGCTACGTTGCCCGTGATCGTCATCGACGATAAGGATGCGCGGGGGTTTCACGGCGAGGTGGCCGGTAGCGCGGCCGTGACCTTCAAATGCCGCAGGCGGAACACGGCGCCGCGCGGCGAGTTTTCCGTGCAGACAATCTCCCAGCGGTGTGCCGAGATGATTTGCTGGACGATAGCGAGGCCGAGGCCGACGCCTTTGGGCCGCATGGTGACGTAGGGTTTGAAGATGTTGGTGCGCTCGGTGGCGGGCACGCCCGGACCGTCGTCCGCGATTTCGAGCACGGCCTCGTGGGCGGAAATGCTGCCCCAGCGAACGTCGATGCGGCCACCGGGGCCGACGGCCTGCACGGCGTTGAGGAGGAGGTTAAACAACGCCTGCCGTAAAAGTGCGGCGTCAGCCTCGACTGTAAGCGGAGTGGTAGCGGGGGTGAGCCGGATTTGTTTTTCCTCGAGATCGGGCTGAAGCGTGCGGGCGACATCGGCGACGAGTGCCGCCAACTCGACGGGCGCGAGATGGGCTTCACGCGGTTTTGAGTAGTGAATGAATTCGTTGAGTTGAACGGTCACGCGATCGGCCTCCTCAATGATGGTGGCGGCGTGCTCCTTCAGCTTGGGGGCATCTTTGGCCTGCATGCTGATCATCTGGGCCAGGCCGCGGATGAGGTTGAGCGGATTGCGGGTCTCGTGGGCTAGACCCGCGGCGGCAAAATTCATCCCACTGAGGTGCGTGTTCATCTCACCTACTTTCACCAGCCGGATTTGGAGCTCGGAGTTTTTGCGGAGGTTGCGCCATGCGAGCGCCGCGCCGAGTGCCGCGCCCGCGGCCAGCAGGCTGACGAGCGTGCGCAGCAGGAGATCGTTGCGCACCGCACTGCGCATCTCGACGGTCGAGAGTGCGATCACGAGACTGTGCACGCCCTGCTTTTGGATCACGGAGTCGTATTCCTCGCGGCTCATCCAGGAGGGGCGGCCAAACAGCGAACGCGGTGACGGCGTCGCGACCGCCGCTTCACCCGTCTTGGGCGCAGTGCCTTCGGGTGGCCGCCGATTGGTCGGAGGGCGAAACGCCCGCGGGTCGCTGACGACGATCGCCGGCGGCGGCCGGGTGGCGTCTTCCGTTGCGGCGGGACCGAGGTCCATTACGTTCATCAGGGTCAGCGTGCTGTCGCGCCAGAATACCCCGCGTTCGCGCAACATTTCGGGCGTGAGCTCCACGTGGGGCCCCGCACTCGCGATCGTCTCGCCGGTCGCACCCAGGATCGCGATGGCCTCAAGTTCGCCGGGACGCACCAGATCCAGGAGCGTGGCCTCGAGGCGGTCTTTGGAGACGATTCCGCCGAAACGGCGTTGCGAACGCACGACGACGCCGAGCGTCGAGGTGATGTCGCGCCCGCGATTGATCAGGGCCTGCGCGGCGGCGCGCTCGAAGCGCACGTGCTCCTGCGCCTGCCAACCGCACACCCCCAGCACCGCCGCAACGAAGAGCGCGGCGATCGCAAGGCGACGATTGGCGGTGAACGGGCCCATGGTGGCGGGCGTGGTTATCGCGCCAGAACCGCGCCCGATCCAAGCTTCAATTCTTCTGCGGCGAAATGAACCGGTTCAGATCGGCCTGCTGGAAGGTCTGATTCGTCATCTCAAGGCGATTGCGTTCGCTGTCGCTCACCTTGCCGAGTTCGTCGGGCGTGGCGATGACGTGGGGGGTGAGGAAGATCAGGAGCTCGGTCTTGACCTTGTCGTTGGTCTTGCGGCGAAACGCGGCGCCGATGATCGGGATATCACCCAAGAGCGGGATTTTGCTTTCGGAGTCGGTCTTCTGCGTCGAGATGAGTCCGCCGATGACGATCGTCTGATCGCTCTGGGTGACCACAACGGTGTCCGCCGAGCGTTTGTCGATCACGGGCTGGCTGTTGATGGTCGTGACGCTCAGGGAGGAAATCTCCGGCGAGACGATCATTTCGACGAGGCCGCTGGACGTGATGAACGGCGTGACTTTCAGGATGATGCCGACGTCCTGATAATTCACCGTGGTCGTGATCGCGTTTGAGTTGGTGTTGGTGGTCGAACTCGCGAGCAGCGGGATCGTCTGGCCGACGAGGATCGTCGCCTGCTGGTTGCTGCGCGTGAGAATCGAGGGACGGGACAGCACCTCGGTCTTGGCGACGCCGGAGAGCGCGTGGATGGTCGCGTTTACGTCGCGACCGACGAGTTGGTAGAACGCGCCGAAAACGGTCCGATCGGCGAGCTGCTGGGCGACGCCAAAGCGCGACGTGGCGATGCCCTCGGGGTTGGTCTTGATCGCGATGGGTCCCTTATAGACGGCCTCCGCTCCGAGATCGAAACTGTTGTCGTGCGTGACCTGCATGAAGACGACGTTGATCAGCACCTGGGGCTTCGGCTTATCGAGGTTGGCGATGATGGTCTTGATGTTTTCGTTGGTCGCGTCGTCGGTGACGACGATGAGTCGGCGCGTGTCGACGTCGCTGGAGATCATGGCGTCGCCGACCATCGTGGTGTTTTGATACGAGCGGTTGGCGCCGCTGGTGGAACCGCCACCACCACCACCGCCGCCGGTAAATCCGCCGCCGCCCGTCGTGGTGCCGCCGCGAGCGCCTTGGGTCTGCGCCAGCGTGAGGGATGGGAGCGCGAGAAAGAGGAGGGCGGCGGCGGTGCCGAGCGCGGGCCGGGGCAGTCGGGAGATGCGGAAATTCATGGTCGGAAATTTTTTCGTGCTCAAGGAGTGAAGGGATCGCCCGCTCAATTGGTGCGGGCGCCGGCGGCGGCGTTGTTGGTGCCGAGCTGGAGATTTTGCGTGGTGTTTTGCTGCGCGTTTTGGGTGGCGCGGGTGGTCAGGGCATCGGGCTGGTTGTTGGTCGTGGTGCGGCCCGTGCTGCTCTGGAAGAGATTTTTCAGCACCGTCTCCACCTGTTTCACGTTCGCGTTCTCCATCGTGTAGACGAAGACTTTTTGTTTCCGCGCCGAACTCGAATCGAGTTGAGCGACCATCTCGGCGATGTCCGGCATCACTTCCTTCGCCGCCGTCACGATGACCGAATAAGTGCGGGGATCCGCCACGGCGACGACGGGCACGGAGCGCGTCGTCGTGGTGCCACCACCGCCGCCAGTGCGACCGCCGCGGCCACCCGTGCCGCCGGTGCCGCCACCGCCACCCGTGGCGCCGCCACCGAAGCCAGGAAAGCCGCCGAAGGCGCCGCCGGGGAAACCCGGAAAGCCGCCGCGGCCGCCGGTGCCGCCGGTTGGTCCGCCGCGTCCGCCCGCGCCTTGTGCCGGCGCGGCGTAGAGATTCGTCAGTAACGTCGCCATTTCGTAAGGATCGGCGTTGGTCAGTTTGAAGATCTTCATCGTCGAGACCGTATCGCTCGAGCTGTCGAGCGCGTTCACGAGCGTGACGACTTGCTTCAGGTTGATGTTGGTATCGGTGACGAGCAGGGAATTGCTGTCCGTGTTGGCGGTGATCGCGGAGGAGCCGGGGAGCAGGGTGCCGAGGTCCCGGGCGGCCGTCGTCGCGTCGAGATGCCGCAGGGGGATGATCTGAATGAACATCTCGGCGGTCATCGGGATTTCCTCCGGATTGTTGCCCGTGCGAATCGGGAGATTTTTCTTTTTCGCGTCGTCCTTCGACGAGATGACGATCGTGCGGCCCTGCATGACGGCGGTGTAGCCATTTTTGCTGAGGGCGATTTGGAGCAGTTGCACGGCCTCCTC
>JANNEY010000579.1:0-5465 GCA_031379235.1 Opitutaceae bacterium
GCGCGGTCCCGGTCTGGCCCACGCCGCGACCGTGGAGGATTCCGCGTCCGGCCGCTGGCTGGAAGTGCACACCACGGAACCCGGCGTGCAGTTCTACACCGGTAATTTCCTCGACGGTTCCTTCGCCGGCAAAGACGGCCACTTCTATCAACGGCGCGACGGGTTTTGCCTCGAGACGCAGCATTTTCCGGATTCGCCCAATCAGCCCGATTTCCCCTCGGTGATCCTCCTGCCCGGCACGACGCTGCGCAGCACCACGATTTTTCAGTTCGGTCACGCATGAAACCAGCGGTGCGCACTTCAGTGGTAATTCTCGGACTTGCCAGCATGGCGCTCTTCGCGCTGGGCGCGATCGGTTGTGGGAAGAAGACTCCCACGGTTGCCTCCACGGCAGCTTCGACTCCAGCCGCCGCGCTGAAATCAACGGATTGCCGCGCGTGCCATGAGGAGATTTTCAAAGCGTGGTCCGGCTCCGACCACGCGCTGGCCCATCGCGTGGTGACTCCGCAGCAGGACTCCGACGCGATCACTCCGGCGAGCAAGCCCACCGTCAATGGGATCGCCTACCAATTTGATTGGAAGGACGGACGCCCCGCCGTCGTGGAGAAGTTCGGCGAAAAGCCAGCGGACACGTTTAGCTTCACCGCGGAGTTTGTGCTCGGCCACACGCCGCTGCGCCAATACGTGGTGCCGATCGGCGACGGACGTTATCAAGCCGCCGAGCTCACGTTCGATCCGGTGAAAAGGGAATGGTTCAATGTCTTCGGCGACGAGAAGCGCCTGCCCGGCGAGTGGGGCCACTGGCGCGGGCGGGGCATGAATTGGAATTCCATGTGCGCGCATTGCCACATGACCGACTACAAAAAAAACTACGACGCCACGGCCGACACTTATGCGACGACGTGGCGCGAGCACGGTGTCGGTTGCACGCAATGCCACGGCGATCTCACGCCCGACCATGCCAAGCCGAAAGCGCAGAAGCCGGTTGAGACGCTCGCGGCCACCTTCGCGACCACCGCGCCGTTGTCTTCGCCGGAGCGCAAGCGCGCGCAAGAAACCTGCGCCCCCTGCCACGCGCGCAACGAGCTCCTCACCGGCGGCCTCGTCCCCGGCGCGCCCTACTCCGATCACTACCGGCTGACGCTGCCCACCGAGGCTGCGGTGTTTTACCCCGACGGGCAGATGCGCGACGAGGACTTCAACTACACTTCGCTGCTCACGAGTCGCATGGGGGGCAAGGCCGGCGTCACGTGCCTCGACTGCCACAATCCGCACACCGGCAAAACCATCCTGCCCGTCGAGAACAACGCGCTCTGCATGCAATGCCACGGCCCCGCGCCGCGCGCCAATGCCCCGACGATCGATCCGCTCGCGCATTCGCACCACGCGGCCGGCAGCAAGGGCAACCTCTGCGTCTCGTGCCACATGCCGACGACGACCTACATGCAGCGCGACCCGCGCCACGATCACGGTTTCCTCAAACCCGATCCGCTGCTCACGCGGGAGCTCGGCATTCCCAACGCGTGCAACCGCTGCCATACCGATCAGACGACTGACTGGGCAATTGCCGCCACGGATCGTTGGTTTGGGACAAAGATGGATTCACGCCAGCGCACCCGCACGCGCGTGGTCGCAGCCGCGCAAGCCTCAGCCCCCGAGGCGGCGGAGAAACTTCTCGCGCTCATTGCGACCGAAGAAGTGCCCGCGTGGCGGGCGACGCTGCATCTCCTCTCGCGTAACTACGTCACCACGCATCCGCGTGTGCTCGAGGCTGCGCGCGCCGCGGCCCGCGATCCCGAGCCACTCGTCCGCTCCGCCGCCGCGCAGGTGCTCGCTGCCGCCCCGCACGAGGCGGCCTCGCTTCGTCCGCTCCTCGCCGATCCGTCGCGCCTCGTGCGGCTCGACGCGGCGTGGGCGCTCTCGACCGAGTTACCCGCCGGGTCCGCGAGCCGCACGGAACTGGACGCCTACCTCGCCGTTTCCGCGGATCAGCCGTCGGGTCGCATGCGGCTCGGTCAGGATCTTTTCAACCGCGGGCAGGCCGCCGCCGCCGAGGCGCATCTGCGCAAGGCCGCGGAATGGGACGCCAATTCGCCCGGCATTCACGACACGCTCGGTATCGTGCTCAACGAAAACGGCAAACCCGCCGAAGCCGCCACCTCCCTCTGGCGCGCCGCCCAGCTCAGCCCCACCGAAGCGACCGCCGCCTTCAATGCCGCCCTCGCCTTCGCCGCCGCGCGCAAGCTCCCCGACGCCGAATTCGCCCTGCGCGAAACCATCCGCCGCAACCCGCGCCACGACCGCGCCTGGTATAACCTCGGGCTCCTGCTCGCGCAAACCAACCGCGCGACCGACGCCATCGCCGCGCTGACGCAGGCCGAGCAAATCGCAGCGAACGTCGCCGACTATCCCTACGCCCGCGCGACGATGCTCTGGCAGAAAGGCGAGCGCGCCGCCGCCCAAGCCGCCGCCCAGCGCGCCCTCGCGATCGATCCGACTCACGCGCCGTCGCGCCAGTTTTTGCAGCAGGCGGGTCGGTAGGGCCGGTTCTCCGAACCGGCCTGAGTTCCAACCGGCGCATCGCCCTAAAACCCAGGCCGGCTCAGAGAGCCAGCCCCACCCGCGAAGCGCGAACCTCACCGCAGCAGCGTCGCGCCACCGTCGATATCGTAGGCCGAACCCGTGATGAACGACGCCTCGTCCGAGCAGAGAAACGCCACCAGCGCCGCGATCTCGTGCGGCTCGCCCATGCGGCCGATCGGCTGCGCCGCGGAGAGCTTGGCAAACATTTCCTTTTCCTTGCCGGGATAGTTTTTCGCGATGAACCCGTCGACAAACGGCGTGTGCACGCGCGCGGGGCACACGCAGTTGCAACGAATCTTTTTATCCACGAAGTCGCGCGCGACCGAGAGCGTCATCGTGTAGACCGCGCCCTTGCTCATGCCGTAGGCAAACCGATCGGCGAGGCCCACGCGTGATGCGAGAGAAGCCAGATTCACAATCGCGCCGCCACCCGAGGTCAGCAGGCGCGGCACACCGAAATGCAGGCCGTGGTAAACGCCCTTTACGTTTACCGCGTAGATGCGGTCGAGGTCCGCGGGCATGGTCGTGGCGACGTTGCCCACGTGCGCGATGCCGGCGTTGTTCACGAGCACATCGAGTTTTTCGAGCGAGGCGAACGCCGCGCGCATCGCCTCGGTGTCGGAAACATCCGCCGCGACCCCACGCGCCGCGCCGCCGGCGGCACGAATCTCCGCGACGGTGGCCTCGCCGTCGGCGGCGCTGCGCTCAAGCACGGTCACATGCGCGCCCTCGGCCGCGAGCCGCACACTGATGGCGCGGCCAATGCCCGAACCGCCACCGGTGACGAGCGCAGATTTGCCGGCGAAACGACGGGGCAGAGAAGTCATCGCTCCGATGGGAGCTAGTCGCCTGATACCCGCAATCCGAAATTTACCACGCCGGCCATGCCTCAAAGTCTCCGGCCCGATCGGCCGGCCTATCACTGCCCGCCAAAAAGAGGCGGCCTGACTGGCTAGAGTTTACCTGCCGTGCGAGAGCAGCCGGGAAACAACGCTCCCGCCTGGCTGGTTCCTCCCTTCGGCAGACAGGGACGTTTAGAGCGGCGCGCGCGTTATCGCACTCACCTCCGCAAGGATGTCCCGCTCCCGCAGCTCAAAATTGCTGAGCGCAGGATGGGAAAGCACGGAGGCCACCAACGGGCTGGCCTTGAACGCCTGCAGTGCGGCGTCATCGGCAAATAGGTATACCGCGCCGGCCTCATTTTTATCCACCGCAATCAGCCAGATTTTCCAAACGCATCCGGGCACATCGGCGAATGCTTGGCCCAGCTGGCTGACCATCGCCTTGAATTCCTCGCGCGAAGCGGCAAAGGTGAAATTGGTCGTGAGTATTTTTTGGGGCATGAGTTTTCCAGGCTTTTACTTGGGCTATGAAGCCAGCGACGCATGAATCGTTGAAGATCCGCGGGCCGTGGCGCCGCCGAAAACGGCGAAGTCCGGAATCAATACGCCCCGTCAAAAACCGTCCAGTCCCGAATGGATGCGACTCCTCACCACCGCGTCTGTGCGAATTTCCAGCCGGGGACCTTTTTCTGCATCTCGATCTCGTCGTTGCGCTCCTTGAGGCCGACGCGCTGGTAAGTCGCATGGGCGCGGGCGAGCGCGGGACGATCCAGTTCGACGCCGAGGCCGGGGCCTTGGGGGACGGTGACGCAGCCGCCCTCGATTTTCATCCGGCCGCCGATGATGAAATCTTCCCACTGCCACGGGTAGTGCGTGTCGAGCGCGTAGCTGAGATTTGGCATCGCGGCGCCGAGGTGCGTCATCGCGGCGAGCGAGATGCCACCGTGGTTATTGGAGTGCATCGAGACGCCGCGGCCGAAGGCGCGGCAATGCGCCGCGAGTTCCATCGAGGAGCGCAGGCCGCCCCAGAAATGATGGTCGGTCAAGATGATGTCCTCGGAGCCATGGCGCACGCTGCCGGGCAAATCGTCGAACGAGGTCGTGCACATGTTGGTCGCGAGCGGCGTTTTCAACGCCTTGCGCACCGCGGCCATGCCCTCCTGCGTGCGACACGGGTCCTCGAGGTATTCGAGCACGCCCTCGAGTTCGCGGCCCCATTTGATTGAAGTGTCCACGGTCCAGAGCGCATTCGGATCGAGCCGCAGGGGCACGCCGGGGAAACGCTGCGCGAGGGCCTTCATCGCGGCGACTTCCTGCTCGGGCGGGAAACAGCCGCCCTTGAGCTTGATCGATTCGAAACCGAACTCGGCCACCATTGCCTCGGCCTGAGCAACGACACCGGCCGGATCGAGCGCAGCCTTCTGACGCGCCGCCGCCCAGCCGGTCGCCTTCGGGTCGGTGCCAAACGCCAGGTCGCCGCCCGCGCCCTCGTATTTGTAGAAGAGGTAGGCGGAATACGGCACGCGCTCGCGCGCAATGCCGCCGAGCAGCGTCGCCACCGGCACGCCAAACGCGCGGCCCTGAAGGTCGAGGCAGGCGACATCGAGCGCGCTGTAAACCTGCACGCGCGTGCGCCCATCCCACGGCTTGTCCCCGCGCGCGACCGAGAGTTCGGGCGCGCAGCGCGACGTGAGCTTGGCGCGCAGCGCGTGCCAGTTCAGCGGATCCGCGCCGATGACGACATCGCGCACCGCCGCGAGCGCCTGATCGACGGCGACACTGCCGGGCACCTCGGCGAGCCCGATCAGACCCGAGTCGGTCTTCAGCTCGACCACGGTGCGCAGACAATACGGCGCGTGCAGCCCCGCGGCGTTGAGCAGTGGCGGATCGCCGAGCGCGATCGGCGTGATGTGCATTTCGGTGATTTTCATCGGGAGGGAAGCTGACGCAGAGGCCGAATCCTGCGAGCAGGAGATGTCGCGTGGGTAGCGGCGGGCGTCCCTGCCCGCCGAGGTTTGACGAGCGCGCTGAACCGGCGGG
>JANNEY010000612.1:0-15961 GCA_031379235.1 Opitutaceae bacterium
AACGTGACGACGGCGGACGCCGGGAGCTATACCTTGGTGGCGACGAATGTGGTGAGCAGCGCGACGAGCAACGCGGCGGTGGTGACGGTAAATGCGGTGGTGGTTGGGGGAACGGGCACCGGATTGCGGGGAGACTACTACAACGGGATCGCGTTCGACACGCTGGTAGGGACGAGGACGGACGGGACAGTGAACTTCAACTGGGGCGGCGGGTCGCCGTTCGCGGGCGTGGGGGTGGATAATTTTACGGTGCGGTGGAGCGGGGAGGTGGAGGTGCCGGTGACGGGAAGCTACGTGTTCAGCACGACCGGCGACGACGGGATGAGGCTGAAGCTGAACGGGGTGACGATCATCGATGATTGGAACTACCACGCGCCGACGGACGCCTACAGTGCGGCGGTCGTGCTGACCGCGGGCACCAGGGTGCCGATCACGGTGGAGTATTTTGAAGCCGGAGGCGGCGCCTTGGCCCAACTCTGGTGGCAGCCGCCCGGCGGGGCGCGCGTGGTGATCCCGCAGGACCGGCTCTACCCGGCCAGCGCCCAGAACGTGGCGGGCACCGCCACGAGCAAACCTACGACGCTCACGGTTACTCGTTAATCGTTCGCAGCGACACCGTTTCTCGCGCTTATGGTTGTCCGACCATCCCAATCGCTTCGCAGACTACAACTGGCACCAGCCTACTAAAGTCGCGCTGCGCTATTTTTTCACCCACGTATCCTTGAGCGAAATCGTGCGATTGAACACCGGGCAACCCGGCGCGCTGTCTTTGGGATCGAGGGCGAAGTATCCGAGGCGCTCGAATTGGAATTTATAGTCGAGCTTGGCGGTCGCCAGCGATAGCTCGAGTTTCGCGGTTACGACTTCCAAAGAATGAGGGTTCACGACGGTGAGGAAATTCTCGTGCGACCCGGGTTCGGCTACGTTGAAGAGGCGGTCATAGAGACGCACCTCGGCTTCGGTGCATTGTGTGGCGCTGACCCAGTGGATCGTGCCTTTGACTTTTCGATCGACGTTTGACCCGCCAGCGCGGGTCGTGAGATCGGCAGTGCAGCGGAGTTCGATGACGGAACCGGTGGCGTCCTTCACGACTTCCTCGCACTTGATGATACAGGCGTATTTGAGCCGGACTTCGCCGCCGGGTTTGAGGCGGAAATATTTCGGTGGCGGCACTTCGGCGAAATCTTCGCTTTCGATAAACACCTCGCGTGTAAAAGCGATCTTGCGGGTCGTCGGATTCTCGTTCTGCGGATCGTTGGTGGCATCGCATTCGATGACCTCACCGGGAGCGAGGTTGGTGAGGACGAGCTTGATCGGCTTAAGCACCGCGAGCCGGCGGACCGCTAGCTCGTTGAGCTCGTTGCGCACGGCATTCTCAAACACCGCGATCTCCGTGACCGAGTCGAATTTGGTGACGCCGACACTCGTGACAAACGTCCGGATTGCACTGGCGGGGATGCCGCGGCGGCGCAAACCCGAGAGGGTGTGCATGCGCGGATCGTCCCAGCCGGTGACGACTTTCTCGGTGACGAGCGTCAGCAGCTTGCGCTTCGAGACGAGCGTGTAGCCGAGATGGAGTTTGGCGAATTCGTATTGGTGCGGCAGCGCGCGGGGGAGGTCGAGGCTGCCGAGAATCCAGTCGTAGAGCGGCCGATGATCCACGAACTCGAGCGTGCAGATACTATGCGTGATGCCCTCGATGTAGTCGCTCAGGCAATGCGCGTAATCGTAGAGCGGGTAGAGGCACCATTTGTCGCCGGCGTGGTGATGAGGCACGTGGCGGATGCGGTAGAGCAGGGGGTCGCGCAGCCAGACGTTGGGTGCGGCCATGTCGATCTTCGCGCGGAGACTGCGGGCGCCGTTGGGAAACTCACCCGCCCGCATCCGGGCGAAAAGGTTGAGATTTTCGGCGACCGACCGATCGCGAAAGGGCGAATTGCGGCCGGGCTTGTCGGGCGCGCCGCGGTAGGCGTCGGTGTCTTCCGCGCTGAGATCGCAGACGTAGGCCTTGCCGCGGCGGATGAGTTCCAGCGCGTAGTGATAAAGCGGCTCGAAGTAGTCGGAGGCAAAAAATGGCTCCGTGCCGGCAGCCGGCGCACCCGCAGCACCGAGGTGGAAGTCGCCTTTCCCTTCGCTCGTGAGAGGGGCGGGCGTGGCGCCCTTGGCCTTGAAACCGAGGCAATGATCGGCCCAGCCGGCGATGAGCCATTGCACGTCGGCGGTGATGGAGTCGACATACTCAACGTCTTCCTTGACGGGGTTGGTGTCGTCGAACCGTAGGTTGCACCGGCCTCCGTGTTCGCGCGCGATCCCGAAATTCAGGCAGATCGATTTGGCGTGGCCGATGTGGAGATAGCCGTTGGGTTCCGGTGGAAACCGCGTGACGATCTGCGCATAGCGCTGCGCGGCGACGTCTCCGGCGACGATGTCGCGGATGAAATCACTGGGCGCACTTGGGGGCGCGTCGGGCGCGTTGCGGGCATTGGGCTCGGCGGACATAAGCCGTGACGTTGGAAAGCGCGGTGGCGCGAGGCAACGACGCAGTTTTTCAAATCAATCTTAGCGCCGTGCCGGGCAAAGCGTGGTGCGAGCGCCGGGAGTCGAACCCGGATCAATGGCTTCGGAGGCCACTACACTATCCATTGTGCTACGCTCGCAGAGACAACGCACGGCGATGAAGCCGCCGCGTGCACCGAGCGTCAAGCCTGCGGCTGCTTCGCTTTGGATTCCCGCCAACCACGCCAAAATTCGATGACGATGGGAAGCACCGAGAGAAAGATGATAGCGAGGATGACGAGCTTGAAGTTCTTCTGCACAAACGGCTGGTTCCCGAACCAAAAGCCGGCGTAGATGAAAAAATAAATCCAGATAAAACCACCAACGATGTTGTAGGCGATGAAGCGCGAATAGGTCATCTTGCCGACCCCGGCCACGAAGGGGACGAAAGTGCGCACGATGGGCACGAAGCGGGCGAGGATGATAGCGCGACCGCCGTATTTTTCAAAAAATGCGTGCGCGCGCTCTAGGTGGCTCTTGCGGAGAAACATCGAATCCTCGCGCTTGAAAACCGCCGGCCCGAGCTTCGCGCCGATCCAGTAGTTGAGCGTGTCGCCGATGACTGCCGCGACAAAGAGCAGCAGTGCCATTAGGTGGACGTTAAGCCCGGTTTCGGGTTTCGCGCAGAACGCCCCGGCGGCAAACAGGAGCGAGTCACCCGGAAGGAATGGCGTCACCACCAGCCCGGTTTCCGCAAAGATGATCAGGAACAGCAGCGCGTAGGTCCAAGTGCCGTAGTCCTTGATGATCTCCGCCAAGTGGGCGTCGATGTGCAGGATGAAATCGACGAGCTTTTTGATGAGGTCGATCATGAGTAGGGCGGACGACGGGCGGGAGCTGGGCAAAAAAAAGGCAGGCAGCAAAACTGCCTGCCCAAAGGGAAGAGAGGCTGACTCAGACGTCGGGCTTGGTCTTGCGCAGACCCTGCACGCGGTCGCCGGCCTTCCACTGGCCGCGTTTCCGGAGCAGATCGACGCGCTCGAAGCGCTTCAAGACGTTGCGTTTGACGACGAGACCGGAGGAGCCTTGGAGGCTTTTGTGCTGTGACATGGCTTTGAAATTGGGTGATTACGACTCTTTAAGGGGGCGGATTGCTAGAGTTCGCCCCTGCCCATGACAAGTATTTTTCTCCCACGCGTTCAGCCTGCACGACAATCCACTCCGGCGTCCCGTAGGGGTGCGCGCTCAAGATATAGCCTTCAAGGTCCATCAGCCGCTCCGGCAGGCACTTGAACATCAGGCGAAATTCCTCGCTGGTTTCGATTTTGCCGTCCCAACGATAGAGTGAAGCAATCGGGCCGTCGATTTGCACGCAGACGGCCCACCCGCGCTCCACCGAAGCGGCGGCGAGCCGGGCGGCGTCGGCTCGATTTCCGACTGTGGTCCACGCGATAAACATCGTGCAAACGTCCGGTCGGCCAAGCGGTCGCGCAAGCCGGGAATTCGCTATTGACGGGCTCCGGGGCGCTCGTTGCTCTTGCCGATTTTCAACTCGGAGTTCCCGACCATCCATGAGAGACGACTACATCAGAGACGCCCTGAAGACGATTAACGATCCGAACATCCTCATCAATGTGGTGTCGCGGCGCGTGAAGCAGCTCAAGCGTGGCAACCGCCCGCTGGTTGAGTCGCTGGAAAAGCTTTCCGCCGAGGACACTGCCCTGCGCGAAATCATCGAAGGCAAGATCAGCCACGAACTCGCGAGCTGAGCGCACGTGGCGTTTGCAACTTGGGGCGGCCTTGTTCTGCTAGGCAGAAACAGGCCGCCTTTTTTGTCGCCCGTTCCCGCACCTAAACCTTTCCATCACTTTTCAACATGGCCGCGCAGAAAAAAGACGCCGTGCGATTTACCGAGATTCGGAATTCGAAGGCGCTGCGCGACTACACCGTCGACGAGCGATTCGAGGCCGGCATCCAGCTCCGCGGCACGGAGGTGAAGTCGATTCGCGCGGGCAAGGCCCAGATCAGCGATGCCTTCGCCCGCGTCGAGAAAGGCGAGATCTGGCTGCACAACGCCCACATCGAGCAATACGCCTTCGGCAACATCAACAACCACGACGCCAAACGCATCCGCAAGCTGCTGCTGCACCGCCGGCACATCGAGAAGATCCGCGGTGCCCTTGAGACTGGCGGCGGTCGCGCGCTGGTGCCGCTGCGGATGTATTTCAAAGCGGCGCTGGTGAAGGTCGAGGTCGCGCTCGCGACCGGCAAGAAGCAGTTCGACCGCCGCGACGACTTGAAAAAGCGCGTCGTGCAGCGCGAAATCGATCAGGCGATGAAACAGCGCCGCTGATCGGAGAGGAAATGCGGGATGAGCGCCGAACCGGAGTGTCTCGGCGGCGCGACGTCCCGTTGGCCAAAGGGCCTCTTTCCGGTGCGTGGCCTGATGAGTGTGCCGCATGTTCTCGTCGATGATCGGAGTGGAGTCGTCATCCTCGACACGGGTTTGCCCGTGGATGGGGTCCGCATTCGCCGGAAGCTGGCGCAGCTCGGCGCTGGCCCACGCGATGTGCGGGCGATTTTGCTAACGCATGGGCACCTCGATCACGCCGGCAGTTTGTCCGAGCTCAAGGCGTGGTCAGGTGCGCCGGTCTATGCGCACGCGTTGGAGCAGGCCCACCTCGATGGCGCGTTTCCCTATCGCGGCCTCGCGCGGGTGTGCGGAGTGATGGAAGCGGTGGGCCGCGCCGTCATGCGCTATCGCCCGGCGAAGATCGATGTGCCGATTGCCGACGGAGACGTGCTGCCGTTCTGGGGCGGACTGCGCGTGGTGCATTTGCCGGGGCACACGCTTGGGCACTGCGGATTCTATGCGGTGAAACACGATCTGCTGTTCAGCGGTGATCTTTGGGCGCGGGTTTTGATGCGGACGCAGGCTTCGCCGGCGATTTTCACCAGCGCACCGAGCTTCGTGTGGCCGAGCATGCAGAAAGCCCGTGCGATCGGGGCGCGGTGGATTGTGCCGGGCCACTATGATTTGCCGGGGGCGGCGCGCCTCCGGTGGAGGTTTGAGGAGCTTTTTGCCGAAAGGGAGAGCCGCGAAAACGGCGCGGTCGTGTGAAGCGTGAGCCGATGATTCCCAAGGAAACTCATCGAGATAGAATGGGGAAACTGGCCGCTGTGCATGAGTGCTTTGAAAATAAAAAGGCCGGTCACTTGACCGGCCTTTGAGCGTGATGCTGGCGACTGAGCGGTTCGTCAGCGCTTGCCGTTGAGGAGCTCGTTCACGAGCGCGTCGACGCCATAGACTTTCTTCATCGCCTCGATGATGCCGCGGCAATCGACGCTCAGGGCGCGGGCGACACGATCCTCGTAGGCGAAGTCGAGCACGAGGCTCGCGAGGTTGCCGTCGAAGATGATGCCGACGAATTCGCCGGCGGTGTCGATGACGGGGCTGCCGCTGTTGCCGCCGATGATGTCGGCCGTGCTCACGAAGTTGAACGGCGTCTTCAGGTTAATCGCGGATTTCTTGTCGAACCACCGCTGGGGTAGATCGAATGGCTCCTTGTTTTTGTGCTCGGCGTTGCGCGCGTAGAGGCCGGCATAGTCGGTGAAGGCGGGAAGTTTTTTGCCATCTTCCTCGTAGCCGAGCACCGGGCCATAGCTGAGGCGCAGGGTGAAGGTCGCGTCCGGCGCGCGGGTCGGCCCTTCGATGGCGAAGCGCGCCTTTTCGATGAGGCTGTGCGCCTGCTTCTTGGTTTCATCGGCGGCCTCCCATTCCTTGCGCAGCGCACGCGCCGGCGCATCGATGAGACGCGCGAGCTCGATCAAGGGATCCTTGGCGGCAGCGACGGCCGCGGCCCCGCCCTCGTAGAGTTTTTTGCGGAAGGCGACCTCACGCACCTTGGTGCCGTGGATAAGTTCGGCGGCGCGCTCGCGCGGCGATTTGCCGCCGAGGATTTTTTGCGCGAGCGGATCGTTGAAGCCGGCGGTCTCGACCATGATGGTGAGCGCCTCGGCGAGCGTCAGAATTTCGAGGTTGGGGTAGATGGGTTTGTCGGAAAACAACGCGAGTTCGAACGATTCCTTGCGAGCCTCGCCGAATTCCCGGAGGCGTTCGCCGTTGGGCTTGGGGCGTTCGTCGCCGGCGCGGAGGAGGTTGCGGGCAAAACCGAACGAGTCGCTCGCGAGCGCATGGCCGCCCTCAAGCTGACGGTATTGCTTGTAGATTTTCACCTGCACGCCGACGGCCTCGCTGATGCGGTCGTATGCTCCCCGAACTTCCGCTCCGTCAGCTCGATCACCGGCGGCCTGCTTGAAGGCTTTTTCCTGCGCGGCCTTCGGCGCCATGATCGCGGGGGAATAGAGACCGTTCTGGCGGCCGTCGTAGACCTTGCGCGAATTTTGGATGCTGAAGAGATCCTCCTTGGCGCGGCGGGCGTTTTCCTCGCTGCGGTCGCTCCAGTTTTTCAGCGCGACCTCAAGGCGCTTCAGGCGCGGGACGACATAGGGATATTGCATGTCCCGCAAAAATTCGAGTTCCGCCATCGTGAACTGCCGGTTCGTGCTGCCGGGATGACCGGAGACAAACGTGAGCTCGCCCTCCTTGGCGCCGGCCTTCGACCACTTGAGGAAATGCTGAATCTTCGCCGGCTGGTTGTTTTCGTAGATACGGAAGAGACACACATCGAGATTGAAGCGGGGAAACTCGAAGTTGTCCGGGTCGCCGCCAAAAAAAGCCGCCTGCTGCTCGGGCGCGAAGACGAGGCGCACGTCGGTGTATTTCTTGAAACGGTAGAGATGGTAGGCGCCGCCCTGCCAGAGCGTGACGACGTCGCTGCGCAGGCCGGTCTTGTCGAGTGACTCCTTTTCGATCTCCGCCGTGATTTTACGGCGGGCCTTCACGGCTTCGTCACCCTTGGCGCCGGGCGGCAGCGCGGAATTTACGCGGGCCGTCACATCCTCGATCGACTGGAGGACGTTGAGTTCGAGATCCACGCACTTCTTTTCGTCGGCCGGAGTCTTGGCGTGGAAACCGTCGCGGAGGTAATTGTTCTTCTCGTCCCCGAGTTTCTGGAGGTCGTCGGCGCCGACGTGATGGTTGGTGATGACGAGACCGTCGGCCGAGACGACGGAGCCGGAGCCGCCGCTGTTGAAGCGGACGGAGGACTTCATCACGTGTTCGAGCCACGCGTCGGTGACATCGAAGCCGTATTTCTTTTTGATCTGTTCGCGGGGCGCGGCCGAGTAGAGCCACATGCCTTCGTCGGCGCCGGCACTCGCGGCCAACAGCAGGACCGCGGCTAGGGTGAGGGGAAGTTTCATAGGCGGGAACCACTGGCGCAGGGCGGGCCGAAAATCCAGCCGGAAGCGACGAAACACGGCGCGGGGGCGTAAGCGTGGCTGCCAGAGCGAAGTTGGCCGCGACTGTTGGCCGCATCGATTTTCGGCTAATCCGCCGAGTAACCGGATGCGGTGAATCGCTACCGTTCAATGACCACTTCGTGTTGCGTAGCCACGGGCTTGCCGTCGCGCATACCGGGCGTGAAGGCCCAGTCGCCAATCGCGCGGAGCGAGGCCGAGCCTTCGTAGTTTTCCACGCGGTTGATTACTCGCGGCGATCTCACCTCGCCTCGGGTTGTGACGACCACTTGCAGGCGCACGTCGTTTTCGAGGGCGGCGGGACTGGCGCTGTAGCCACCGTTGCCGAGTTTCTCCACCACCAAGGGCGTTGTCGGACTTCGAAACGTGAGGCTGCAGGGCGCTGCGTCCACCTCTGACCGATCGAAGACCTCGCGGGCCACAGGCTGAAATGGGATCGGGATCACGATCTCGGTGCAGACCGCCATTCCGTTCTGCTGAGGGGGAGAAAACTTCCACTGACTGAGAGTCTGGAGGGCGAGGAAACTCAAGCGACCGTCCGGGCTTTGAAGCACGCGCGGGCATTGCAACCGCCCCTGCTCGTCAACGATCGCCCGAAGCTCGACTGTGGAGGGAGGGCCGGACGCCCGCCCTTCGCGCGGATCGGTGAGCGTCGGGGAGCGAAGCGTTTGCAGGGGAGCATCCAGCTTCTGCGACGCCACGATGACGGGCGTGACCGAGTCGGGTCCGGCGGGCCGTAGGGCCGCGAGCGCGGCGCGGACCTGCGTGGCGCCGGCCAGAGCTGCGTAGAGTTCGGCCGCCCATGGAACCGACCAGGCGGCTGCGGGGTTCCAGCCCCGGTCCAGCGCATCGCGCACGAGTTCGAGGCGATCCAGCCGCACGGCGGCCTCGAGCACGCGCGGCGCATGGGTCTGGCGCAGATCCACTCGGGCACCGTGGGCCGCCAATACCTCGGCAGTGCGCGTCGCGCCCGCTAGCAAAGCGAACTCAAGAGGGGCCAGCTGCAAAGCTGGCGAAGCTTCCGCACCGCGCGTTAGGAGTAGTTGCACGAGTTCCGGCGCCGAGTGCGGTGCGGCGAAGTGCAGTGCGGTCATTCCGTCTTTGCGCGGCGTTTTGGCATCCGCGCCGTGGTCGAGCAGCCGTGTCACGCACGCGAGGTCGTTGGACTGACAGGCGACCATCAACGGTGTGGTGCCGGCAGCATCGCCGACATTGGGCTTCGCGCCGGCGCGGAGCAGGGCGTCGACGATGGCATGCTCGCCGAGTTGCGCGGCGAGAAAGAGCGGTGACTTTCCGTCGATGCCGTTGTTCGGGTCGGCCTTCTGTTCGAGCAGCACTTGGGCGGCTGCAGCACGGCCATCCTTGATGAGGTTCGTCAGTAGCCGCGCGCACCTTAAGGTCGCGCCAACCTCGACCCGGCCACCCCGGGCGATGAGATCGCGCGCGATATCGCTGAAGCCACCTTCCAACGCGGCCTCGACCATGTCGGAGCTCGGACGAAACGACGGTGCGGCGTGGGCGAGAAAACGGCGAACGGCCGCGTCGTGTCCGGACCGAAGCGGAAGCGCGATGGCCGGGTTCTTTACAGAGCGGCCCTGAAGAAGTCGGTCGAGCACAGCCACGCGGCCTTTTTGGACGGCGCGCGGCAGCGGATCGAAAACGTTGTCGGCCTTTATTCCTGAGCGTAGCAATGCCGCCACGGCGGCATCGTTGCCGGTGTCGGCCGCCTGCCAGAGCAGCGTGTCGCCGGGGCGTAGAAAAGCGCCCTTAACTTTGGCCAGCGCCGATTCAAACTCGGCGGGACCTCCCGTCATCATGGCGTGCAGGGCAGCTTCGGCGGCCGGGTTGCCAAAATACGGTTTGGGGGCGAGAAATCGGCCCTTGGCCCAGAGCAGCACGATGCCGAAGCCCGCCGCCTCCGCCTCGGAGAGCTGAAACATCTGGTCGACGCGAAACGCCTCGTCGCGAGCTTCCGCGGGCAAGCGCTGCACGCCGGTATGCACCACTTTTCCGCCCGCGCACCAGGCCAACACCGCGAGCATCGGCTCGGCCGGGCGCTTCGGCCAGATCTCGTCAAGCGCTGGGCCGTTCCACCGGTCGCCATTCACGAGCCGCACGTAACCAAACCACGGCCGGTTGGCTGCGGGCAATCGGTCTCGGCCGGGTGAATGCACGAGATAATAAGTCGCGACCCAGCGCACGAGAGCGGCGTGTTTCGCCAAGTCGCCTTCGATCGAAAGCGTGGCGTCGAGCGGCACAGCGCGACGTCCCTGCCCGCCCTCACCGAGGTAACGGTTCACCCCGATGTCCTTTAGTTCAATGCGCTCCCCGTCCACGGTGGCGACGAGACGGAGATCGGCGAACACGGCCGACGTGAGTGCGAGGCCCGCCAACAAACCACGCCACGGAACAAAGCGAAACATCGGAGGGAGGGTTGGATTGCGAACGGGAGGTTCGCTACGAACTACGCAACCGGCATTTCACCGCGCTGCACGTCGAATCGGCGGGGCGGCGGCAGGGGAGAGGAGGGGCGCAATTTCATCCATCGCGACCAATGAAGCAGGCGCGGTGAAAATCGAGTCGGAAGCGACGAAGCGCGGCCGGCGCGGTGAGCGCAGAGTTGCCCTTCGCCGGAGTTCGCCCACGTTTCGCGCGGTCAATATGAGGCGCACCCTTTTCTTTCTGGCGGCGGCGATGATCGGCGGAACCATGGCGTGGGCCGCGCGGGCACCGGAAGTGACCGGCCCGCGCAGCGGCAAATGGGCGCACGAAACCCCGAAGAGCCTCGCGCCCGATCCGAAGGTGACGTGGGGCCGGCTCGACAACGGCTTCCGCTATGCATTGCGCCCGCACGCCGGTGTGCCCGGCCGGGTCGCGCTGCAAATGATCGTGCTCGCGGGTTCGCTGGATGAGCGACCGGAAGAACTGGGCATCGCGCACTACATCGAGCACCTCGTGTTTGGCGGGTCGAAGAACTTCAAGGCGGAGGACATGACCTCGCTCTTCCAGCGGCTCGGCATCGAATACGGCAGCGATGTGAATGCGGTTACGACCTTCGACTACACGGCATTTCGGCTCGATTTTCGCGAGAACGATGCGGCGCTCGTGCGCGAAGGCCTCCGCCTCTTCCGTGATTTCGGCGACAGCGTCAGCTTCGAGCCCCGCATCATTGAGCAGGAGCGGCGCGTCGTCCTCGCCGAACTGCGCAACCGCAATAATCTCTCCGGCCAGCAGCAGCAGGCGTCCATGCCGGTCGTGTTTCGCGGGCTGCAATTTCCCAACCGCCCGCCGGGTGGCAGCGCCGAACTGATCGGGAAATTTACGCGCGAGCAGTTTCTCGCTTTCTACCGGCGGAACTACCGGCCTGATCTCATGGTGTTGGTCGGGGCGGGTGACTTCGATCCGGCGGCGATGGCGGCGCAGGTGCGCGAATTGTTTGGCGACATGGTCCGTCCCACAGAGCCGATTCCCGTGCGCGAGGAAGGGAAACTCGACGCGCGCGGTTTGCGTGCCGGAGTGTTTCGCATCAGCGGGGTGGGGTCGGCTTCGATGGAAGTGGCCTCCGTGCTCGCACCGCCGGCGAAGCCTCTGCCCGACTCGCGCGAGGCGCACGTCGAGCGGCAACGCCGGCAGTTTGTGATGGAGGTTTTCGGCGACCGATTGCGGGCGGATGTCGCGGGGGCGGGGCCCGAGGCGGGCTATGAGGAATTACTCGGCCACGGCGTGGCGGCGGCGACCGTCTCGGTGCCCGCCCCGGAATGGCGAGAAGGGGTGCGTTCGATCGATCAGTTGATTCGTCTGACGCTGGACCGCGGTTTGGATCGCGAGGATATTGAGACGCGCCGCCGTCGTGATCTGAAGACGGCGAACCACATGCTTGAGCAATTGCCGACGCTGGACCCGGCGACTTTTTGCGAGTCGCTGACGGAGTCGGTGACGACTCACGTGGTGTTCGCAGGCTTCGAGTCGCAATATGCGGCGATGCGCGAGTGGTTGGAAAAATTCACCGCGGCCGACGCCCACAAAATTTTTCGCAGCCTTTGGGTGACGGAGGCGATGTCGTTCCACGTGTCAGGCGGCGTCGAGGAAGAGCTGACCGCGGAGAAGATCATCCAGCAGGTGCAGAAGGAGCGGCGCACGGGATTCGGGCAGGTCATGCCGCGGCAGCATAAGGATACGCCGTTTACACTGCCGAAATTCGCGACGCCCACCGCGGTCGCCGACCGCCGCGAGCTGCCCTCGCTCGGCGCAAAACTGCTGCGCTTTGGGAACAACGTCCGGCTGAACTTCGTGGCCGGCCGGCAGGAACCGGGACTGCTGCGCGCGGTGGTGCGGGTGGGTTCGGGCCTGTTGGAAATGCCGGGAAACAAACCGGCCCTGAAAGAGTTTGGCCTGAACACACTGCTCGCCGGTGGGGCGGTGCACTTCCGGCCGGAGCTGATGCGCGCGATCGTGGAGGAGCGCTTTTTGGAATTCGGTTTCGACATCGCCGATCGCGATGCGTTCGCGTTTCGCGGGTTGATGGCGGTGGAACAACTCGAACCGTTTCTCGGACTTGTCGCGGATTTTCTGCACTCGCCGCAATTCAACAGCTACGTGCATCGCGACCAGCGGATGGTCGCCGCGTTCGGACGGCTGTCGAACACCACCGGCTTGGGCGACGGCATGCGGGCGCTCACGGATCATCTGTTCAAAGGGGATGCGCGGTTTACGTCGGGCTCACCGCTCGACTACGTTTCAATGAGTGTGCTCGACGTGCGCAAGTGGATGGAGCCGGCGCTCGCTCGCGGCTACGTTGAGGTGACCATCGTCGGCGATGTGACTGAGGAAGTCGCCGTGAAGACGATGAGCCAGACCCTTGGGGCCCTCCGCCCTAGGCCTTTGACCAAGACAACGGCGGAACCGCCCAAACCCGTGAAGGTGACGGCGGACCCTGGCTTCATGCGGATTGAGTTTGTCGGTGAGCAGAACATGGGCCTCGTCGTCGGCACCTGGCCTGTAACCGAACCGATCCACGTCCGCGATCAGGCGGCGCTGGAGCTGTTGGCGAAAATTTTGGAGATTCGCGTGCGGGGTGAAGTGCGCGAGAAACTCGGGCTGGCCTATTCGCCCTCCGCGGAGTTTCGCGCCTACGATGGCTTCGCCGATTTCGCTCTCCTCCGCGCGCAGATTGACTGTGCGCCCAACGATTCGACGCGGATTGCTCCGCTCATCGCCGCCATCGGCGCCGACGTCGCCGCCAAGGGTGTGGGCGAGGGCGAATTCATCGGGGCGCGCGGGATCCTGCGGAGTCAGCTCAAGCAGGCGTTCCGCGAAAATAGTTTCCTCGTGAGCACGCTGATGCGGGCGCAAGAGCGGCCCGAGGAGACCGACGAAATCGTCGCACTCCACGACGGCCTGATGAACACCATCACGCGCGACGAGGTGAATAAGTGGGCGGCCAAAATCCTGATCGAAAAAAACTGCCGCTCCGCCGCCGTGGTGCCGAAGGCGTTTGTGGGCTTGTTTGAGGGCGGGAAGTGAGGAGACCGGAGTAATCCAGCTGGATTGCCGTGGGGCGCGGCGCATGCCTCGCCCCGACCAACGATGGCATGGTGGCCGCAGGATCGGTGAAACCGCTCCGGGCTGCTTCGGCGTGAGAGGTAATACCAACGTCGCGTAGCTTTTGGCCCGTAGGGCCGCCGCTTGTCGGCGTGCCGTCGCGATTGTGACGTTCGGCGCGAGACGGCTCGGTGCCGAATGCCGGCCCTGCAAAAATCCAAAAGCAAACGGCGATTGGTATTACTGCCGGCGGATGGTTGTGGGAAAAATTCTGAGGCGGACTTGTGCAGCCCGAGGTGGAGCGCGTTGACCTCCACGCGCTGGTTCAGCGTGCGCCGCCGCAAGCACCTTGAGGGCAAGTCGCTCCACCTTCGGTGTGGCGTGCCGGCGAAGGAAGGCCCGTGCGACTGCAACGTTACGGCATCTACAACCGACGATCGTTCGGCTTACTCGGCGATCTTCAGGTCACTGAGTTTCCAGCGGGCCTTGCGGCACTCGGCGGCAACTTCGTTGAACGCGTTGACCTCAGCTTCGGAGAAGAGGAGACCGCCGTTTTTCGCGGAGCGGGCGGCGGCTTGGGCCTCGAGTTGACCGGGGAGCATGCAGCCTTCGTTGCCGTGGCCGAGGACGTCGGCGAGGACGGCCTTGACGTTTTCAGCCTGGTTGCGGCCCTTGGCGAACGCGCCGGCGCTCATCGCGTCGGGGTGCCAGACTTGGAAGAAGAACGTGCACGTGCCCTTTTCGTCGCCGAGCTTGTCCCAGCGGTTGCGCAGGGTGGGGAGCGAGCCGCCGATGAACGCGCCGATGATCTCGTTCATGAGCGAGAGGCCGTAGCCTTTGTGCGCGCCGAAGGGCAGGAGATATTTCGCCTGCTGCGGATCGGTCGTGGGCGCGCCGTTGATGTCGACGGCGGCACCGGGGGGCAGTTGCTTGCCCTCGCGTGCGAGCTGCTGCACGCGGCCCATGGCGACGACGCTCGTCGCCCAATCGATCACGATGGGATAACCGATCGCGCTCGTGGTCGGGAAACCCCACGAGTGCGGGTTGGTGCCGAGGGTGGGAAACTTGCCGCCGAAGGGGACGACCTCGGCGAGCGCCGCGGTGCAGTTGGTGTAGGCGATGTAGCCGCGCTTCGCGGCGTCCATCACGTAGCCGCCGCCCCAGAGGTAGTGAAAGGCGTTGTCGACCGAGACCATGCCGACGCCGTATTTATCGGCGAGTTTGATGGCGGCCTCGATGGCGGCGTAGCCGGTGGCCTGGCCGAGTTTCCGGTTGGCGTTCCAAACCTGTGCGCCGCGGAAGCGCGTCTTGATTTTTTCAATCTTGGCCTTGGGGGCGCAACCGCCGGCGGCGGAACCGAGGAAATGGTCGAGATGGAGCGCCTTGAGGCCGTTGTGCGTGCGGATGCCATGGCGCGTGGCCTCGGCGCAGAAGCGTGCGCCGGCGGTGGCCTCGGCGGACGAGTAGCCGCGCTTGCGATAGGCGGCGGCGATGAGGTCGTTGTGCTGGGTCTCGGGGACGACGTAGAAAATTTCAGACATGGTGATGAAGTTGAGAGTTGAGGGTTGAGGGTTGAGAGAGGAAAAACGGAAAGCGCTTACGAGACCAGTTGCCTTGGTCTCTCAACTCTCAACTCTCAACTGCGTGGTCATCAGACCACGCGTTTGACGGCCACCTCGGGGTTGATTTGTGCGAGAGGTTTGTCGCCGTGCATGGCGAGGATGAGGTTCTTTACGGCGGCGACCGCTTGGCGCTGCACGCTCTCGGCGGTGCGCGAACCGATGTGCGGCGTCACGATCGCGTTCGGGAGTTTCAGCAGCGGGTGGTCGGCGCGCGGCGGCTCCTCGTCGAGCACGTCGGTGCCGTAGCCACCGACCTGACCGGATTTCAGCGCCTCAACCATGTCGGACGTGTGGACGATCTCGCCGCGGGCGCAGTTGAGGATGAGGACGCCCTTTTTCATCTTCGGGAAACTCTTCGCACTGATCATGTCGCGCGTCTCGGCGGTGAGGTTGGTGTGCAGCGAGAGATAATCGGCAGCGGCGTAAACGTCGTCGAGTGTGGCAGCGCGCTTCACGTTGTTCGCCGCGGCGAATTTCTCATCCCAATAAACATCGAACGCGATCACGTTCATGCCGAAAGCGCGGGCGCGGATGGCGACTTCCTTGCCGATGCGGCCGAGGCCGATGATCCCGATGGTCTTTTCCAGCAGCTCGCGACCGGTCTTGCGCTTCCAGCCGCCGGCGCGCGTGGAATCAGTGTGGAAGAAGAAATTTTTCTCCAGCGCGAGTAGGAGGAGAAACGTGTGCTCGGCGACCGTGGTGTGGTTGACGCCCGGCGTGAAGAGCAGCGGCAGACCAAACTCGGTGCAGCACTTCACATCGATCTTGTCCACGCCGATGCCGTATTTGGAGAGCACCTTGAGTTTCGGCCGCGCCTTTTCGAGCACCTTGCGCGTGATGAGATCGTCGCCGCAGATGTAGCCGTCGATGTCGCCGACGAGGGCGAGCGTGTCAGCCTCATTGAGCGGGCCGCGGGCCCG
>JANNEY010000634.1:0-2364 GCA_031379235.1 Opitutaceae bacterium
GGACTTTCCCTCACCCGGCGACCGTCAAATCAATGGCGGATGCGGCCCAAACGTCAGGAGACGAGGGCTATGTTTTTCGCGCGGCGGGATAGATCAACGACTCAGCGCGAATCGATGTGTCGCCAACCCGCGGCGGCGAAGCGATTGCCGCGTTGCGCCTCGAAACGTTGCCGCAGGCGACGTTGCCCGGTGGCGGCGCGGGTGGTGCGGCAAACGGGAATTTCATCGTGTCGCGCGTGCGGGCGGCGGTGCGACCCGCGGAGCCGCTACGCGCGGGGCGGTTTGTGCGCGTCGAGCTTCCCGGAAAAAATAAAACCCTCGCGCTAGCGGAAGTGGAGATTTTTAGCGCCGGCCAAAACCTCGCGCTCCGTGGCGTCGCCACGCAAAGCTCGACCGCCGAAGGCGCCGTCGCCCTGAGGGCGCACGATGGCGTCACCGCCGGTGATCCGGCGAAAGGCTCGGTGAGCGCCACCGAAAGCAGCGACAACCCGTGGTGGGAGATCGAACTGCCGGCGATGCAGCGATTGGAGCGGATTGTGGTCTGGGCGCGCACGGGATTGGAGCCGACGCCGACTGGGCTGCGCATCGTGGTGCTCGACGAACAACGCAATCCCGTCTGGGAGCAGACGGCGAAAACGGCGCCGAAACCGAGCTACGTCTTCCATCTCGGCGACCCGGTGGAGCTCAAGCTCGTGCTCGCCGCGGCGGATTTTGCGCAGGCCGATCACGATGAGTCGCTAGTCATCACGGATCAGGAATCACGGGCGCAGAGCGCGCGTCGGCGCAATTCCACCAAGCGCGGGTGGGGCGTCAAAGGGGCTACGCTCCAGTCTCACGCGCTTACCGTAGCCTTCGAAAAACCTCTGTCGCTTGCGCCCGGTGAGCGCTTGGTCGTCACGATCGAGCAACAGTCGGAGATTGCGTCGGCAACGCTCAACCATTTCCGCGTCGGGGTGACATCGGACGTCCGTGCGGTGGAGCGCCTGCGCACGCCGCCCGCGGTGATCGCGGCCCTGGAGCGGCCGATGCAAGACCGTGATGCCGCGCAGGGCGATTTGCTGCTCGATCACTTTGTGCGGGAAGTCGCGCCGGAATTGAAAACCGAACGACGCCGTGGCGTGACGTTGCGGCAGTCGATGGCCGAGCAGCCGAAGCAATCATCGCTGATCATGCGCGAACTCGCGGCCGAGAAGCGGCGGGTGACGCACGTGCAGTTGCGTGGAAACTACCTGGCGCTGGGCGATCAGGTCGAGGGTGGGGTGCCCGCGGTCTTTCCGCCGCTACCCGCCGGTGTGCCGGTGGATCGGCTGGCGCTGGCCCGTTGGTTGGTGAGTGCGGAAAATCCGCTTACAGCCCGGGTGCTCGCGAACCGTTATTGGGAGGCCATCTTTGGCCTCGGCCTGGTGCGCACCGCCGAGGAGTTCGGCGCGCAAGGGGAGCTGCCGACGCATCCCGAGCTGCTCGACTGGCTCGCGTCTGAGTTATCCGGAAATGGCTGGGACATGAAACGATTGCTCAAGTCGCTCGTGATGTCCGCCGCTTACCGCCAGAGTTCGCGGGTGACGCCCGAAGCGCTCGAAGCCGACCCGGAGAACCGCCTGCTGTCGCGCGGTCCACGCTTCCGGCTCAGCGCCGAGATGATCCGCGATCAGGCGCTCGCCTTGAGCGGCCTGCTGAATGCGAAGTTGAACGGACCCTCGGCCCGGCCTTTTCAGCCGGCGTTCGGCTTGAGCGCGGCTTTCGGCTCGGCGCTCGATTGGAAGACGAGCGCGGGCGAAGACCGCCTCCGGCGCGGTCTTTATACGGAGTGGCGCCGCAGCAGCCCCTATCCGTCGATGGTCACCTTCGACGCGCCCAACCGCGAGGTCTGCACGCTGCGCCGCAACCGCAGCAACACGCCGCTCCAGGCACTCGTGACGCTGAATGATCCGGTTTATGTGGAGGCCGCCCAGGCCCTCGCGTGCCAGATTGCGATGGGCGACGGCACGCCCGAAATCCGCGTGCGCGATGGTTTCCGCCGGGTGCTTGCGCGCCCGCCGACTGCCGCCGAGTCGAAACATCTCGTGGTGCTTTATAGCGATGCTCTCGCCCGCTACGGGCAAGCGCCCGATCAGGCGGTCGCGTTTATTGCCAACGCCGAGAATCCGCCACCGGCCACGATTCCACCCGCTGAACTCGCGGCCTGGACGGCCGTGGCTAATGTGCTTCTCAACCTCGATGAGACGCTGATGAAGCGATGAACACCGAAACGCGAAAGATAGGAGCCTGCTTGCAGGCGATGGTCTTCGTAGCGGCGGGCGGGCCCGCCCCCCCCGGGTGGGACAAAACCCCCAAACCGCCGGGCCGGGCCCCCCCCCCCACCCC
>JANNEY010000641.1:0-12740 GCA_031379235.1 Opitutaceae bacterium
GTCAACCTCAACGGCCGCACCGTCATACCCGGCCTCAACGACTCCCACCTCCACGTTATCCGCGGCGGGCTTAACTTTAACCTCGAGCTGCGTTGGGATGGCGTGCCATCGCTCGCAGACGCGTTACGCATGTTGCGTGAACAGGCGGCCCGCACGCCTGCTCCACAGTGGGTGCGCGTTGTCGGCGGCTGGAGCGAATTCCAATTCGCGGAAAAGCGCCTGCCGACGCTCGATGAAATTAACGCCGCCGCACCGGATACCCCGGTGTTCATCCTCCACCTGTATTGCCAAGCGATGCTTAACCGGGCGGCGCTGCGGGCCGTCGGCTACGACAAGAACACGCCCAATCCGCCGGGCGGCGAGATTCAGCGCGACAAGCAGGGCAACCCCACCGGCCTCCTGATCGCCCGGCCCAACGCCACGATCCTCTACGCCACGCTGGCCAAGGGACCGAAGCTTCCCGTCGAATACCAATACAATTCCTCGCGCCAGTTCATGCGCGAACTCAACCGGCTCGGCCTGACCAGCGTCATCGACGCCGGCGGCGGCTTCCAGAACTATCCGGACGACTACGCGGTCATCACCGAGCTGCACCGGCGCGGCGAACTGACGCTCCGCGTCGCCTACAATCTCTTCACCCAGAAACCGCAGCAGGAGAAAGACGACTTCGCGCGCTGGATCCAGATGGCCAAACCCGGCCAAGGCGACGATGTGTTCCGGCTGAACGGGGCGGGAGAGATGCTCGTGTTCAGCGCGGCCGATTTCGAGGACTTCCTCGAGCCGAGGCCCGACCTGCCGTCGCGGCTCGAGCACGACCTTGAGGGTGTCGTGTCGCTCCTCGCGTCCAACCGCTGGCCGTTCCGCCTGCACGCGACCTACGACGAATCGATCACGCGCTTCTTGAATGTCTTTGAACAGGTGAACCGCAGCTACCCGCTCGACGGCCTGCATTGGTTCCTCGACCACGCGGAGACGATCAGCGAGCGCAACATCGATCGCGTGCGCGCGCTCGGCGGCGGGATCGCGGTGCAGCATCGGATGGCGTTCCAGGGAGAATATTTCGCCGCGCGCTACGGCCGCGCAGCGGTGGCGCAGACCCCGCCGATCGCGAAGATGCTGCGGGCCGGGGTGCCGGTCGGAGCCGGCACCGACGCCACGCGGGTCGCCAATTACAATCCATGGGACTCGATCTACTGGCTGGTCAGCGGTCGCACGGTCGGCGGCTTCGAACTCTATCCCGAGGAAAACCGCCTTTCCCGCATGGAGGCCCTGCGGCTCTACACCGTGGGCAGCGCGTGGTTCTCAAGTGAAAGCGGCAAGAAGGGATCGATAGCGGTTGGCCAGCTCGCGGATCTCGCGGTGTTGTCGGAAGATTTATTCTCGGTCCCGGAGGAGCGGATCAAGCGCTTGTCGTCTGTGCTCACCCTCCTCGGCGGTGCCGTCGTTCACGGTGCGGATGAGTTCGAGGAACTCGCGCCGCCGCTGCTGCCCGTGATGCCCGACTGGTCGCCCGCGAGACATTTCGGCGGCTACGGGGCGCCGAAATTCTACTCCGGTAACGCTAACCTCACCGCTCATCCCGCCGGCTGCGCGTGTCCACTGCACCGGCCCCACCCGGCCGGCTGTGCTTGTCCCGCGCATGAGTTCAACGCCGCCAGCGTGCTCGGCCGTTTGCTCGGCCAAGCCGCGGCGCCGGCCGATCGCGCGCTCGGCGCCGACCCGCGCGGCTTTTTCGGCGTGGGCTGCGACTGCTTCGCTTTTTGATTCCGCCCGTCCACACCACGTTCTTTCCGTCCCATCGATCGTTCCTATGAAACTACGCCTCACCCAAATCTCCGCGGCCTACTGGCGCATCACGATCGACAATCCACCGCTCAATCTTTTCGATCCCGAGCTGAGCGATCAGTTGCAGGCGCTCATGGAGCGGCTGGAGCAGGACAAACAGGTCAAGGTCGTGGTCTTCGAGAGTGCGGTGCCTGACTACTTCATGGCCCACATCGATCTCGTCCGCGCGGGCGAACTCAGCCTGAAACCGGGCCCGACCGGCCTGTCGCCGTGGCCTGATGTGGCGCTGCGGCTGCAACGCGCGCCGTTCGTCACCGTGGGAGTGCTGCGCGGCCGCGCGCGCGGCGTGGGCAGTGAGTTTCTGCTCGCGCTGGATGTCCGTTTCGCCAGCCGAGAACGCGGCATCCTCGCCCAGATCGAGGTGGGCTGCGGTCTGATTCCCGGCGGCGGCGGACTGGAGCGACTGCCGGCGCTGATTGGCCGGGCGCGTTCGCTGGAGGCGATTGTCGGAGCCGACGACTTTGATGCCGACACGGCCGAGCGCTACGGTTGGATCAACCGCTCGATCCCCGACGCCGAGCTAGACGCATTTGTCGATCGCTTCGCCCGCCGCGTCGCCAGTTTCGATCGCGCGGCGATCGCCGCCGCCAAAGTTACGATCAACGAACGTCTCGGCCTGCCCAAGCCGGCCGACATGGTGGCGAGTCAGGCAACGTTCTTTGGGGTCGCGGCCTTGCCGGCCACGCAGGCGCGCATCGCGGAACTGTTGCACCGTGGCCTGCAACAGGCGGGCGATTTTGAGCTTCATTTGGCGGAGAGCCTGGGGCCGCGCCCCAACCAGGACGAATCGTGAAAAGCGCCGCCGCCTTCGTGCGTTACGGGGGTGCGCCCTTTGAGATCGAAGAAATCGAGCTGCCGGCGCTCCGCCCGAACGACGTGGTCGTGACCGGAGGCTCGTGAACCGGGCCGTGGCTGCGGGATTGAATCCAGCCGCGCCGGGCACCCGACCTGATTTCCGACTCAACCACGCCCGGATCCGATCGGCACTTCATCCCAACGCCCCATGAACATGGAACAACTCGTCCGAGATCAACGCACCTTCTTCAACTCGAATGCCACGAAGGGCGTTGCATTCAGGATCGAACGGCTCAATCGCCTTCGCTCGGTTCTGAAAGCGAACGAAGCCGCAATTTTCTCCGCCATTCACTCGGATTATCGGAAGTCGGCGTTCGATTCGTTCCTCACGGAGTGTCTAGTCGTGTATGATGATTTGGAGGCCGCCATCCGGAACGTTTCGGGGTGGGCCGAGACAAAACGGGTTCGCACCAACCTGCTGAACTGGCCCGCGAGCAGCCGCATCATTCCCGAGCCCCTGGGCGTTACGCTGGTGATCGGGGCGTGGAATTATCCGATCCAACTTTCCCTGGCCCCGGTGGTGGCGTCGATGGCGGCCGGGAACACCGTCGTCCTCAAACCCAGCGAACTGTGCCCCGCGACCAGCCGGCTATTGGCCACGTTGGTGAGCGAGAATTTCGACGCCCGCTATTTTACCGTCGTCGAGGGCGGAATCCCGGAGACCACGGCGCTGCTGGCGCAGCATTTCGACAAGATTTTTTTCACGGGCAGCACGACGGTCGGACGCATTGTCTATCAGGCCGCGGCCAAGCATCTCACCCCGGTGACGCTGGAGCTGGGCGGAAAGAGCCCGGTGATCGTGACAGCGGATGCCGATCTGGATGTTTCGATCCAGCGGCTGGTGTGGGCCAAATTTCTCAATGCGGGGCAGACCTGCATCGCGCCCGACTACGTGCTGGTGCATAAGTCGGTGGAAAAGGCGTTCATCGAGAAGACCAAGCAAGCCATCAAGGCGGCTCACCTTTCCATCGAGAACGGAAACTACGTCCAGATCATCAACGAGAGGAACACCACACGCATCCTCGGCTTGATCGATCCAGCCAAGGTTGTCTTCGGCGGGGAACACAACCTCGCCGAGCGTTACATCGCGCCCACCGTGATGGCCGGCGTCGAGTTTACCGATCGGATCATGTCCGAGGAAATCTTCGGGCCGATTTTGCCCGTGCTCTGCTACACCGATCTCGACGCGGCCATCGCTGAGATCAAGGCGCGGCCCAAGCCGCTCTCGCTTTACCTGTTCACCAACGATAATGCGACGCGGGAGAAAGTGCTGCGGGAAGTCTCGTTTGGGGGCGGCTGTGTCAACGATGCGATCATGCACATTTCCAACGGCCACCTGCCTTTCGGCGGGGTCGGGGGCAGCGGCATGGGACGCTACCACGGGGAAGCCGGGTTTCAGGCGTTTTCCCATTTCAAGAGCGTCCTCGACAAGCCGACTTGGTTTGAAGCCGGGGTGAAATATTTTCCCCACACCCCGTTCAAATTGAAAATGCTCCGCTGGTTGGCCAGCTGATGGACGGAGAGTAAGCGAGCGGCCGAATCGTCGGCGCTACGTTTTCAGACAAGGGCCATTCCGCGTATGGAAGGAGGATCATGATATTCCGCTCCGGTTCCATTCCCGATGACCTATGATTTGATCGTGATCGGCGCCGGTCCGGCCGGCTACGTCGCCGCCATCAAGGCCGCGCAGCTCGGCCGGAGTGTCGCGGTGGTTGACCGCGAGCGTCCCGGCGGCACATGCAATAACTGGGGCTGCATCCCGGCGAAAGCACTGCTGAAGAATGCCGAACTCTATCAGACCGTCGCCCACCGCGGCGCCGAGTTCGGCCTCATGCTCGATGGTGTCCGCCACGATTGGGCTAAGATCATCCACCGGGCACACGCCGTGGTGGACAAAGGGTCGTCGGGCGTGGACTACCTTTTTAGAAAAAACAAAATCACCTCGTTGCGCGGCGAGGCGCGGCTGGACCGGCCGGGTGACGTTACGGTTGTAGCGGCGGGTGGCTCGGAGCAAACCCATGCGGCGGACAATATCCTCATCGCGACGGGCTGCGTCTCGCGGCCGCTGGCCGGGGTCCCGTTCAACGGGACCACGATCATCAGCTCGAAAGAGGCGCTCTTTCTCGAACGCCAGCCGAAGAGCATGGTCATTCTCGGTGCGGGGGCGATCGGCGTGGAATTCGCTTATTTTTTCAACGCCTACGGCACCAAGGTCACGTTGGTCGAAACCATGCCCCACGTGCTGCCGGTCGAGGATACCGAGATATCGCAGGCGCTGGAAAAATCACTCACGCGGCAGGGCATCGACGTGCTCGTCAACCGCCGGACGGCTTCGGTGCAGGCCGGTGCCGAAGGCGTCAGCGCGGTCGTGACCGATGCTGACGGCGCGGAAAGTATCCTCACGGCCGAGGTCCTGCTTGTGGCGATCGGCGTCGTGCCTTTGCTGCCTGGCGGCGTATTGCAGCCGGCCTTATCCGAGCGCGGATACATTCAGACCGACAACCGCTACGCGACCTCGCTACCCGGCGTTTATGCCGCGGGCGACATCATCGGGCCCCCGTGTCTGGCGCACGTGGCCAGCTACGAAGCGGAGCAGGCCGTGCGAGGGATTTTTGAGCCCGGCTTCGCCCCGCAAAAAGTATCCGTTTTTCCGGGTTGCACTTACTGCCACCCACAGGTCGCGAGCATCGGCCTCACCGAGCGCGCGGCCGTGGCCCAGGCGCTTTCATTCAAAGTCGGCAAGTTTCCCTTCATGGCCAGCGGCAAGGCCCGCGTAATCGGCGACACGGAAGGCTTTGTGAAGCTCATCTTCGCCGAGCAGACGCATGAGATCCTCGGCGCCCACATCATTGGACCGGACGCGACGGAGATCATCGGCGAACTTTGCCTCGCCGTGGAAGCGGAGCTAACGCTTGAGGACATTGAGAGGACGATCCACGCCCATCCGACCTTGAGTGAAGCGGTGCGCGAGGCCGCCGAGGTCGCCGCGGGTCACGCGGTTCATCTCTGAAACACGGTGGAATTGTTCGCCGTTCGTTTTCAGTTCCTCGTTCAGCCGCGTATCTAAAGGCACGGCATATCGATTCGACAATGCGGCCCGCTGTATCCGGAGACATAATTGGTCGAGTGCCCCCAAAGCCATGAGCACGATTACCACCAAGGACGGCACGCAACTCCATTTCAAGGACTGGGGCACCGGCCGCGTCGTCAGCTTCAGCCATCGCTGGGCGCTGAGCGCCGATGCGTCGGAGGCCCAGATGTTCCACCTCGCGTCGAGCGGCTGCCGGTGCATCGCCCCGCCACCGGTTTCTTCGGAGTAGCGTGTGACTGCTTCGCGTTCTGACCAATTTCGAACATGTCACCTTCCATCTGGCCCTCCCAAAGCGATCTGCCGGAAGCCCTGCGGCTTCAGTTGATCCCGCTGCTGAACCAACAACTGGCCGACGCGATCGATCTGACCCTCCAGGCCAAGCAAGCGCACTGGAACGTCAAAGGGCCGCAGTTTGTTTCATTGCACGCCATCTTTGACGAAGTCGCCGGCACGCTGGCGGAATCGTCCGACGAACTCGCCGAACGCACCGTCGAACTAGGCGGACTCGCGGACGGCACGTCGCAAACTGTCGCCGCGACTTCGCGCCTTCCCGGATATGGCGGCGGCTTGCTCGCCGGCGCGGATCACGTCCGCGCGCTCGGTAGCGCGCTGGCTCATTTCGCCCGCTCCACGCGGGCCGCGATCGACGCGGCGGCGGCAGCCGGCGATGCGACTACCGCGGATGTCTTCACCGAAGTTTCGCGAGGAGCCGACAAGCTACTCTGGAAACTCGCGGCGCATCAGGCCGCAACCACCTGAGTTCTCGCTGCGATTTCCTCAACTCGAACAAACCACCGACACCGGCCATGAAATCATGAAAACGAACTTTCCCTCCTCGTTCCACCTGCGCTTCGGCGCAGGGCTGTTCCTCGCTTCCACCTTGGCGGCGCTATGCGCCGAGACCGCGACCACCGCTCCGACTCGATTGGCCAAAGGGAAGGAGGGGCGAGAGATTGCCTACCGCTCGGTGGGCAGCGGCCCCGCCTTGGTGCTGTGCAATCGCTTTCGCGGCACGCTGGACACCTGGGACCCGGCTTTCATCGACGGCTTGGCGCGGCATTTTCGAGTCATCACGTTTGATTTCCGCGGTGTAGGCCGATCAACCGGCGAACCGCCGGCAACGATCATGGCGATGGCCGACGACGCCAAGGATCTGATCGAGGCATTGAAGTTGGGCAAAGTCGCCCTCGGCGGCTGGTCGATCGGTGGTCTTGCCGCGCAAACGGTGGCCACTGTTCACCCGGAGCTGATCAGTCATCTGGTCCTGATCGGCACGGGTCCGGCGGGAAAAAATGAGTTCGGTATCGATCCGATCTTTTTCGAATACGCCCACAAACCCGTCAACGACCTCGCCGACGAATATGTCCTGTTCTTCGAGCCAAAGTCCGAGGCAAGTTTGCAGGCCGCGAGACTAAGTCATGACCGCATCGCGCAGCGCACTAAGGATCTGGATATTCCCGTGCCGGCGCCGGTGTGGCCGAAGTTGCATCAGTCCGCCGGAGAGTTTTTCGCGGATATCCACGGTTCGCGCGAGATGCTGAAGCGGACGCGCCTGCCGATCCTCATCGTGCATGGTGACCACGACATCGTCTTCCCGGCGCAAAACTGGCACGCGCTCAATCGCGAGATGCCAACCGCGCGACTGATCGTGTTTCCACACGCCGGTCACGGTCCCCAGCACCAATTCGTCGAGGAATCGGTCGCCTTCATCGCCGCATTTGTGAAGGCGAAAAACTAACCGACGCGGACCATGAGCACGAAGAAACTCGCGGGCAAAGTCGCAGTCGTGACTGGTGCCTCGAAGGGCATCGGCGCGGCGATTGCGCAGGCGCTGGGTGCGGCCGGAGCCTCGGTCGTGGTGAACTACGCTTCATCGCGCGCGGATGCCGAACGCGTGGTCGATTCGATTCTCGCCGGAGGCAAAAAGGCCGTGGCGGTCCAGGCCGACGTCACGAAGCAGGCCGACATAGCACGGCTTTTTGCCGCGACCAAGAGCGCCTTTGGCCGGCTCGATATTCTCGTGAACAACGCGGGGCTCTATCAGTCCGCCGCGCTGCCCGACATCACCGAGGAGCTGTTTCACCGGCATTTCAACCTCAACGTCCTCGGCTTGATCCTGACGATGCAGGAGGCGATCAAACACTTCGGGCCGGAGGGCGGCAGCATCGTCAACACCAGTTCCGTGGTGAGCACACTTTCGCTGCCGGGCAATGGGGTCTATAACGCCACGAAGTCCGCGGTCGATGGCCTCACGCGCACATTCGCCAAGGAACTCGCGCTTCGAAAAATCCGCGTCAACTCCGTCAATCCAGGCCTCGTGGAGACCGAAGGGCTGCACTCGGCCGGAGGCATGAAGCACAGCGACAGAATTGCGGCCATGACTCCACTGGGCCGGCTCGGCCAGCCCTCGGACATTGCCCCCGGGGTGGTCTTTCTCTGCTCGGATGACTCCGGCTGGATGACCGGCGAAACACTCTATCTCACCGGCGGCCTTCGCTGAACCGGCCACTCACGACCATGAAAACCACACGCACTATCGTCCTCGTTCACGGCCTCTGGGTCACCCCCTCAAGCTGGGATCCGTTCCGTCGCTTTTATGAAAAGCTCGGCCATCAAGTGCTAACTCCCGCGTGGCCGGGCATTCGGGGCAGCGTCGCGGATATGCGGCGCGATCCCTCCAGCTTCAACGGCATTGGGGCAGGTGAAGTAGTCGCGCACTACACCAAGATCATCCGTGCGCTCCCCGAGCCGCCGATCATCATGGGCCATTCCTACGGGGGCGCCATCACGCAGCTCTTGGTCGATCAGGGACTCGGCGCGGCCGGCGTGGCGATCGATTCGGTCCCGCCCAAGGGCATCCTGGTGCTGCCCCTGTCGACGATTCTCGCGCTGACGCCGGCACTGCTGAATCCGCGCACGCTGCGCGGCACGTTTCTGTTCACGTTCGAGCAATTCTGGCGGGTGTTCTGCAACACGCTCTCGGAGTCCGAAGCACGCGAGGCCTATGCCACGCAGGCGATTCCTGCGCCCGGCCGCTCGATCTACCAGGCGGCGCTGGCAAACTTCACTCCCGGTGCGACCACGACAGTCAATTACCGCAATCCGAACCGCGCGCCGCTGCTCGTGATTGGTGGCGGAAAAGACGTGATTATGCCGGCCGCCCTCAGCCGAAAGATTTTCCGCAAGCACCAGGTGTCGCCGTGCGTCACCGAATACAAGGAGTTCCCGGGCCGCAGCCACTACATCATCGCCGAGCGAGGCTGGCAGGAGGTCGCCGACTACGCGCTCACCTGGGCCGAAAGCAAAATCCGCCAACCCGCGGCCGCGCTTTCATCATGAAAGCCGAAAGTTCGCCTAGCACCTCACCGGGCGACGCTACGCGCCGCCAGTTTCTCATCCAAGGGACGCTGCTCGCCATCGCCGCGCCGGTGACTCGTTCCGTTTTGGCCCAGTCGAACTCGGAAAGTCCCACGACCATCTCAACCCACTCCAACCTGAAAAAAGCCATGAACACGATCACCACCAAAGACGGCACCACAATTTACTACAAAGACTGGGGCTCCGGCCCGGTTGTCAGCTTCAGTCACGGCTGGCCTCTCTCCTCGGATGCTTGGGAGGCGCAGATGTTTCACCTCGCATCGAACGGCTACCGCTGCATCGCGCACGACCGGCGCGGACACGGGCGATCAAGCCAGCCGTGGCACGGCAACGACATGGATACCTACGCTTCCGATCTGAACGATCTCTTCACTGCCCTAGATGCGAAGGGTGTGACCATGATCGGTCACTCAACCGGTGGCGGCGAAGTTGCGCGCTACATCGGGCGTTACGGCACCAAGCGCGTCGCCAAAGCGGTCCTGATGGGAGCGGTGCCACCGATCATGATCAAGACGCCGGCCAATCCTGGCGGGCTGCCGGTCGAGGTGTTCGACGGATTCCGCAAGGCCTACCTGGCGGACCGCGCGCAGTTCTTCCTCGATGTGGCGAGCGGCCCGTTCTTCGGTTTCAACCGCCCCGGCGCGAAAATTTCGCAGGGCCTGATCCAGTCGTGGTGGCTGCAGGGGATGATGTGCGGCCACAAAAATGGCTACGACTGCATCAAGGCTTTTTCCGAAACGGACTTCACCGAAGACCTCAAGAAATTCGACGTGCCCACGCTCATCATCCACGGCGATGACGACCAAATCGTGCCCATCGGGGCCTCGGCGCTGCTCTCGTCCAAGTTGGTGAAGCACTCCACGCTCAAGATCTATCCCGGCGGCACGCACAGCCTCGGCGACACCAGCAAGGATCGGCTGAACGCCGACCTCCTCGCTTTCCTCAAGACGTGAACCGACGTCTGCGTTTCCCGCTCTCCTCGCCTCAACTCACACGACTATGAACCTCGCCCTACTCGGCCTGACCTCCTTCGGAACCATCCACACCGCGATTAGCCTGGTGGCGGTCGGCGCGGGGATTTTCGCGTTCATTCGCGACCAAGCGATTTTACCCACGAACGCGATCGGCAAGACCTACATCATCACGACGGTGCTCACCTGCCTGACTGGCTTCCCGATTTTCCAGCACGGGGGTTTCGGTGCGCCGCATGCATTGGGCATCGTCACGCTGTTGGTGCTCGGCGTCGCGGCCGTGGCGGCGAAGACGGCGTGGTTCGGCCGCCTCTCGGCCTACGTCGAGACCGTGAGCTACTCGGCGACCTTCTTTTTCCACATGATTCCCGGCCTGACTGAGACCGGGACGCGGCTGCCCCGCTCGAAGCCGCTGTTCACTAGCCCCGAGGACCCGGCATTGCAGAAAGTGATCGGTGTCGTGTTTCTGGTTTTTCTGGGCGGGACCGCCTGGCAGGTGCTGCGCCTGCGGGCAAGCCGGGCCAAGGAACAAACTCGCAATGGACTCGCCGCCAATGCGGGCCGGCCATGAGCACGCTTGCCTGGCGCACGCAGGATGATCTGCCCGTCCATTCACTCCGCTCGCGCATCGTGGCCCGGATAGCGCTCGGCCTCGTCCTCCTGCAACTGGCCGGCTCGGCGCACGCGGCGCTGGTGACGCTGATCGCGCCAAGCTCGCCCCTTGCCCGTGGCGGCACGGCCCGCGTCGAGCTCGTTGTCTTCAACTCCGAAAGCCAGGCAGTCGCTTACGCGCTGCCCACTGAATTCGACGGACGCCTCGTGCGGGACGGCCAAATCTGGCTGGTCACGCTGCAGGGCGCGAAGGGCGATATTTCGGTGCCGGCCGGCGGATTTGTCCGCCTCCCGCTGGTCTTCGCTCTGCCGCTCGAAGCCACGGGGCAGCTCGTGCTGGAGATCAGTCAGCCGGCGCGCGCGCGGGCCGTGCTGGAGATCGGCACGGCGGAGGGCGCCGCCGCGGGTCCGGCCGGCGGCGAGGCGATGGGGGCGGTGCCGGCGCTGCCCGCGGCGAGCCGGCTGAAGCGCTACTACGCCGACCATTTCAGCGGCCACGAGCCGATGTATTTCGTGTTCGGTGGCGACAAGCCCGCCGCCAAGTTCCAGCTGAGCCTGAAGTATCGCATTCTAAACGACGACGGCCCGCTGGCCCGCCGCTTGCCGGCGTTGCGCGGCCTGCACGTCGCCTACACCCAGCGCTCCCTCTGGGACATTACTTCCGACTCCAGCCCGTTCTACGATTCGAGCTACATGCCGGAGGTGCTCTACGAGTCGCTCGCAGCCGACACGGGCAAACACCGCGGCTTCCACTGGCTCGGCTACTCGGTCGGCGTCCAGCACGAGTCCAACGGCCGCGCGGGCGCGGTCTCGCGCAGCCTGAACATCGTCAGCTTCCGTCCGACGTTTGCCTTCGGCGACCTCGACGGCTGGCGGCTGATTCTTCGGCCAAAATTTTTCGGCTATCTGGGTTCCTCGTCCGAAAACGGCGACATCAAGAAATACCGTGGCTACAGCGAACTCCGCGCGATCTTCGGGAAGAACAACCGCCTGTCCGTGTCGGTGACGGGACGCGTCGGGGAGGATTTCGACAAGGGCAGCGCGCAATTCGACGTCAGCTATCCGACGGAGTTTCTCACCGGCAATTTCGCGACCTACCTGTTGGTCCAGTATTGGACGGGCTACGGCGAGAGCCTGCTAAACTACGACAAACGCAGTTCCACGGTTCGGTTTGGCTTCGCTCTTTCCCGCTAACCGTCGCCCCCGTTTTATGAAACTACGTTTTTTGACCAGCCTCGCCCTGTTGCCGGCTGGATTGTTGTTCTTCGGTTGTGGCGAGAAGGCTGCCCGGGGCGCGCGACCCGCGCCTGTCGTCTCGTTCGTGCAACCGTTGGTCCGTGAGGTTGTCGAGTGGGACGAATACACCGGCCGGCTCGAAGCCGTCGAGTCAGTGGACCTCAGGGCCCGCGTGAGCGGCTACCTCGGCAAGATTCATTTTAAGGAGGGTTCGGTCATCCGCAAAAACGACCTCCTATTCGAGATCGATCCACGGCCCTATCAGGCGGAGTTCGATCGCGCCGACGCCGACTATCAGCGCGCCGTGAGCCAGGCCGATCTGGCGAAGAGCGATTTTGATCGCGCCCAACGCCTCATCGCCAGCAAGGCGATTTCCGAGGAGGACTTCGATACCAAGGCCAAGATTTACGCGGCCGCGCAGTCGTCGGTGCGCTCCGCCAAAGCGGCGGCAGACGCCGCGCGTCTCAATCTCGATTTCACCCGAGTGCATGCGCCCATTGCCGGGCGGATCGGGCGCGCGTTGGTCACCGAGGGCAACCTCGTGGTAGGCGGTGCGGGCGGGGCCACCTTGCTGACGACCATCGTCTCGCTCGACCCGTTGTATTGTTATGCGGACGCCGATGAGCGCTCGATCCTCAAATACATCAAGCTCGCCCGGGAGGGGAAGCGTGACAGCGCCCGCGACGGCCCGATCCAGGTGCAGATGGGGCTCGCGAACGAAACCGGCTACCCGCGCGAGGGCGTGGTCGATT
>JANNEY010000329.1:0-3350 GCA_031379235.1 Opitutaceae bacterium
GGCGTCCGGCGGTGCGATCCACTTGGGCGCAAATCTGCGGCGGCACGGCGGCCAGCGCAAGCACGGCGGCGGCGAAAGAGGGGAGGGGTGGCATTTGGCGAGCGTGCGAGATCCGTTGCCGCGGGTCAACGGACTGGCGACGGTTTTGGGTTGGTGATCGCCCGGGCTGAACTATCAACAGCCCATGCATCGCTTCACCCTCTTGCTGCTGTTTGCCGCGGCCTGCGTCACCCGCGCCGCCGATCTCTCGGCCGTGCAGGAGCGGGCCGACCGTTTCCTCTCCCTCGTCAACGCCTCCTACCAGGCGCTCTACTACGTCGAGGCCGAGGCGCAGTGGAAGGCCGCCACCGATGTCACGCCCGCGCACGACGCCGCGTCCGAGACCGCCGGCAAGGCCCGCGCGGCCTTCGTCGGCAATCCCGCGCTCATCAAGGAAACCAAGGAGCTGCTGCTCTTCCGCCGCGACCTCAACGAACTCACCGTGCGGCAGCTCGAGCGTCTGCTGCTCATCGCGTCCGAGTCGCCGATGACCAATCCGAAGCTCACCGCCGCGCGCATCGAAGCGGAGACCGCCCAGAATTCGGTGCTCAACAGCTTCGAGTTCAAGCACGCCGGCAAAAAAATCACCGCCAACGAAATCGACAACCTCCTCCAATCCTCCACCGACCTCGCCGAACGCCGCGCCGTCTGGGAGGCGTCGAAGGAATCTGGCAAGGCGCTAAAGGACGGCCTCGTGAAACTCCGCGACCTGCGCAACGGCGTCGCGCAGGAGATGGGTTACTCGGATTATTTTTCCCTCCAGGTCGCGCGCTACGGCATGACGACTGACGAGATGCTGCGGATGAACGCCGAGTTCATGCGCGTCCTGCGCCCGCTCTACCTCCAGCTCCACACGTGGACGAAGCACCGCCTCGCCGAGAAATTCAAACAGCCCGTCCCCAATCTCATCCCCGCCCACTGGATCAGCAACCGCTGGTCGCAGGAATGGGCCGGCCTCTCTGCCGGCGCCGATCTCAAACCCTTTTTCAAAGACCGCACGCCCGAGTGGATCGTGAAAACCGCAGAGAGTTTCTACACGAGCCTCGGCTTCCCCGCGATGCCCGCCTCGTTCTGGCCCAAGTCCGACCTCTATCCCGTCGCCGCCGGCGACCCGCGGAAGAAAAACACGCACGCCTCCGCGTGGCACCTCGATCTCGACCGCGACATCCGCTCGCTCATGTCCGTCGAACCCAACCCGTGGTGGTTCAATACCGCGCACCACGAGCTCGGCCACGTGTATTATTTCATGGGCTACACGCGGCCCGACGTGCCGCCGCTCCTGCGCGACGGCGCCAACCCCGGTTTCCACGAGGGCTTTGGCGAACTCACCGGGTTCGCCTCCGCGCAGGTGCCCTACCTGAAGCACGTCGGCCTGCTGCCGGCCGACTTCAAGGCCGACGCGACCGCCTTCCTCCTCAACAACGCCCTCGATGGCGGCATCCCGTTCATCTACTGGTCGTCGGGCGTGATGACGCACTGGGAGGCCGACGTATTCGCGAAAAATCTCCCCGCCACCGAGTGGAACAAACGGTGGTGGCACTACGTCCGCGAATTCCAAGGCGTCGAGCCGCCCGCGCCGCGCGGCGACGATCTCTGCGATCCCGCGACGAAGACCCACATCAACGACAACCCCGCCTACTACTACAACTACGCCTTCGCGCAGGTCTTCAAGCACCAGCTCCACGACCACATCGCGCGAAAAATCCTCCGCCAGCCCCCGCAGTCCTGCAACTATGCCGGCAACGCGGAGGTCGGAAAATTCCTCCGCAGCATCATGGAAAAGGGTGCCACGACCGACTGGCGCCGCTTGCTCAAGGAAACCACCGGCGAGGAATTTTCGACGCGCGCCATGCTCGACTACTACGCGCCGCTCATGGCGTGGCTCGAAGAGCAGAACAAGGGGCGCACCATCGGCTGGAAGTAGAACGAGGCGTCCCACGATGCCTCACAGCAAAACATCGATCTCGGGATCTCTGCCGCCCATGTAAGTGCGTCCCGCCTCATCCTCGATACCGATGCGAATACTCCTCCTCGTTTTGGCGGCGCTGTCCGCCCTGTCGCCGGCCCGCGCGCAAACTTATCACAGCCTCATGGCCGAGGCCTCCGCGCACCGCACAGCCAAGGAGCACGCGCTCGCGGTCGCGGCGTTCGAGCGGGCGTTCACTCTTCCGGGTGCGGGCATTCGCGGGCAGGATTTCTACGTCGGCGCGTGCTCGGCCGCGCTAGCGGGCCAGCCGGAGCTGGCGTGCGACTGGCTCGAAAAGGCAGCGGCGGCGGGCTGGGTGAATCCGCAGAGTTTGCAGGGCAATCCCGACTTGGCATCGCTCCATGAGTTGCCGCGCTGGGCCGGGATCGTGGCGACGATGAAGGCGGGCCGGAAGGCGCTCGACGCGAAGATCGACAAACCCCTGCGCGCGCAGCTCCGCGCCGTGCTCGCCGAGGATCAGAAATACCGGATGCAAATCGGCGACGTGGAAAAGAAATCCGGCCGCGATTCGGCCGAGATGAAGGAACTCTGGAAAACGATTAATGCGAAGGACGCGGAGAATCTCGCGAAGGTGACGGCGATCCTCGACACGCGCGGCTGGCTCGGGCCAGACATCGTCGGGAGCGACGGTGGAAGCGCGCTGTTTCTCGTCATCCAGCACGCGGATTTGAAGACGCAGCAGAAATACCTGCCGATGATGCGCGCGGCCGTGCAGGCGAAGAAAGCGGAGGGGAGCAGCCTCGCCCTGCTCGTGGATCGCGTCGCGCTCGGTGAGGGCCGCCGCCAGATTTACGGCAGCCAGGTATCAATCGAGCCTGACACCGGCAAGGCCTACGTCCTCCCCCTTGATGATCCCGACGGCGTCGATGCGCGCCGCGCCGAGGTCGGGCTGGAGCCGCTCGCCGACTACGTGAAAAATTGGGGGCTGGTCTGGGATCCGGTCGAATACAAGCGGCAGTTGCCCGAGTTGGAAAAACGGAATCGCTGAGGCGGGACGCCTCGTCCACGACTGGCTACAGCGGCTTCTTCACCGAGAGCCGGAAGTCGCGGAGGCGGGGGTTGCCGCGGGAGCTGTAGTTATATTGCGAGAAGTAGTCGTAGGGCGGCACCTTCTTCAGGACGTTGTCGATGCCGAACTGGATTTCGACGCCGGGCAGCGCGCGGTCGAGCCACGAGGGTTCGCCGACGCGGCCGCGCTCGGGGATGCGGTAGCCGACGAGAAAATCCGAGTAGATCTGCGCGGCGACAAATTCGCCGCCCTGCGGCAGGACGTTCACGGTGATCGCGGAGATGGGCGGGCCGGGCACGCGGTAGCGGCAGAAGT
>JANNEY010000651.1:0-7937 GCA_031379235.1 Opitutaceae bacterium
CTCGCGACGAGCGTCCAAGCGGCGAGCTCGGGCGCGGGGAGTTTGGGATCAGCGGTCGAAGCGCCGACGCCGAGAAGTTGGCGGGCGGCGGCAGGGTTTTTTTGGTAAGTGCCGAGAGCGGCGTCATAGGTGCGGCGGACCACCGCGCGTTCGGACTTGTCGAACCTACGCCCGAGCAGCCGCAGCGAAATCGCATCGAGCCGTGCGTCGAACGCGCGCGTATCCCGCACCGCGCGGGCGGCGAGTTCGCGCGAGGCTTCGACGAAGAGCGGCTCGTTGAGCGTGACGAGCGCCTGCAATGGCGTGTTCGTGCGGTCGCGGCGCACGCACGAGACTTCGCGGCTCGGAGCGTTGAGGATATCCATCGCCGGTGCCGGCGCGGTGCGTTTCCACACGGTATAGAGGGAGCGACGGTAGAGATTCTCACCCGTGTCCTCGCGATAGAAGCGCGTCGTCGACTCCTTCATCGCGACATCTTCCCAGATGCCCTCGGGTTGATAGGGCCGCACGGGGCGCCCGCCGAGCTTGGCGACAAGCATCCCCGACACCGCCAACGCCTGATCGCGGAGCTGCTCGGCGTCGAGCCGGTGGCGCGGACCGCGCGCGAGCAGACGATTCGCGGGATCGCGCTCCTGCAAGACGGGCGACGCCGCGGCAGACTGGCGATAGGTCGCGCTCGTCACCATCAACTTGACGATGCGGCGATAGTCCCAACCGCTCTCGCGAAATTCCACCGCGAGCCAATCGAGCAATTCCGGATGCGATGGCCGTGACCCCGTGACCCCGAAATCGCCCGCACTTTCGACGAGCCCGGTGCCGAACAAATGCTGCCACGCGCGGTTGACCGTGACGCGCGCCGTGAGCGGATTCGCGGCATCAACCAACCAGCGCCCGAGGCCGAGCCGATTGCGCGGCGCATCGGCCGTCAGCGGCGGAAGGGCGCCGGGCACGGCGGCGGGAACTTTATCCCCCTTCTGCGTATATTCACCGCGGTTCAGAATATGGGCGAAGGGCTCGCTGTCCTTTTTCTCCTCCATCACGAGCGAGATACCGCCGCGCTGCCGCAGCGCCGCCTCTTCCGCGAGTTGACGATCAAGTGCGGCGCCAACCTTCAGTGACGGGGCATCCGCGGCCGAGAGAAAATGTTCGCGCAGGAGTTTCGTCTGCGCCGGTGTCCGGGTCGCCGACTCCACTTGGAGCGCCGCGTAAGCGTCGACCACGGTCGCCGTCGTCTTCGCCTGCCCAATGACGAATCCACGGCGATAGTGCCGCACGTCCTGCACCCAGACACCACCACCGGCCAGCGACGCATCCGGCCGCGAACCGAGCGTGAGCGGCACGGTCGGCAGGAGGTCGCCGGGCACGTGGTTGATGTTGCCGGCGTTGGTCGCGACCTTGCCGTCGACAAAGACATCGACCGAACGGTTCGACCACGCGCCGGAATCAAACGTGAACAACACGTGATGCCACTCGCCGGGCGCGAGCGCAGCGGCCGCCGTCCCGCTCGGCGCAAAATCCGACCGCACGCCACGCAGGCGCACGCCGATTTTTCCCTTGTCGAGAAACACTTCCCAACCGGCGCCCCGCTCACCGCCGTCGAGGGCCGAGACCAGCGGGCCGCTCGGCGTGCCATCGATGCGCACCAGTAAGCCGACGCTGTCCGACTGCTCGCGCCGCAGCGGAATACCGGCGCCCAGCTCCACGCTGCGCTCATCGATCCGCGTCGCCACGCCGTAGGGCCCGGCGACCGCATCGTCCGCGGCCGGCCCGACGAGCGGGCGATGCAAGAGCACATCGTAGTCTTTCGGCGGGGCGGCCAGCGACGTAGCGGACGCCAGCCACGCCGCGAAATCGGCATCGGCTTCCTTCCCGCGGGCCTTCAACGCCGCCCGCGACGACTCGATCTCAGTTTGCAATGCGTCCCACCGCGCGCGGTCCGCCGCCGCCGGCGCGAACACGGTTGGGCGGGTTTCGGCGATGTTGCCGTCCATCGCGGGCATCGTGTTGTTGCGGAAAAACGCGGCCAATGAATAGAAGTCGCGTTGCGCAATCGGATCGAACTTGTGGTCGTGACAGGCGGCACAACCGGTCGTGAGGCCGAGCCAGACCGTGCTCATGGTGTCCACACGATCCTTCGCGTAGATGGCCTCGTATTCCTCGGCAATCGCGCCGCCTTCGCTCGTGGTTGGCAGGCAGCGGTTGTAGCCCGAGGCGATTTTCTGATCGAGCGTGGCGCTGGGTAACAGATCACCCGCCATCTGCTCGATCGTGAATTGATCAAACGGCAGGTTGCGGCGGTAGGCACCGACGACCCAGTCGCGATACGGCCAGATCGAACGAAACGCGTCGATGTGGATGCCATGCGTGTCGGCGTAACGAATCGCGTCCAACCACTGCCGGGCGAAGTGCTCCGCGCTCGCATCACTCGCGAGCAGCCGATCGACCGCGCGGCCGTAGGCAGCCGGTGAAGGGTCACGCCCAAAGGCCGCGATCTGTTCCGGAGTCGGCGGCAGACCGGTGAGATCGAGCGCAACGCGGCGTAACAAACGCGCGGGCGCCTCCGGCAGCGCGGGCGAGAGTTTTTCCTTTTCGAGCCGCGCGAGGACAAACGCGTCGATGGGGTTCTCAATTTTTAATTTTCGATTCTCGATTTTCGGCACCGGCGAACGGGTCGGCGCGATGAGCGACCAGTGCGGTTGATATTCCGCTCCCTCGGCAATCCACCGCTCAAGCAGCGCGATTTCCTCGGGCTTCAGCTGCTTGTGCGAATCCGGCGGCGGCATGATCTCCTCGGGGTCCTTGGATCTGATGCGCTCAACCAGCGCGCTCTCTTTCGGTTTGCCCGGCGAAACGGCCGGCAAGTCGTCGCGCTTCGCCGTCGCGTGCTCGAAGTGGTCGAGTCGGAGCTTCGCCTTGCGCGACGCCGAGTCGGGGCCGTGACACGAAAAACAATTCTCCGCGAGAATCGGCTGGATGTGGTCGTTGTAGCTGAGTTTCGCCGGTGCGGCCGGAGCCGCGTTAAGATCAGGCGGCGTCACCGCGAGCCCGACCACAACAACCAGCAGCGAATTCCAAGCGGCAGACAGCGATGGGTTTTTCTTCAGAAAGTTAACCATGGGGCGGAGAGGAAAAAGCATGAGCCGTTTTTGCGCTGTGTCTACATCTCCCACCGATTACCCCGAGTTTCCGAATTCCTCGCGGCCGGTCCCAGCGATTGAGGTTTCAGTGCTTCGTCGCAGCTGCCGTTTCGACAATCTATTTCGCCCACCGGCACAGGCGCCCAAATCGCAATTAAAAATCGAGGCCTGCGATTCCCCGCGCAAAGGTTCTGCCCGTGCCATTAAAGCGATACGCCCGGCCACATGCCCTGTAATCCCAGCGCGAAGTCACTCTCGCTCACCGCCACACTCGCTCGATCTCCGCGATCCGTTATAAAGTTGCCCGTGCGTAAAGCGCTCGACCTGACTGCGCTCACGTTCACCCGGATTCAGTCGTTGCACTTGCCCAGGCCCGGCCGTTCCGCGAACCTCACTCCGATGTCCGCCGTCCCACCGTCAACCGCCTCCGCGTCTGTCGCCGATCCGTTCCCCGGCTACATTCCGACGGCGGGCCGGTTTGACGAATGTCGCGCCGCCGACGGCACGGTGCGACCGCATTGGGCCGAGTTTTTCCGCCTGCTCGGCACCAACGCTCCCGCCACGCTCCGCGCCGCCCACGCCGCCTGCCAGCGCTCCATCGTCGAGCAGGACGTGAGCATGAACGTCTATGCCGGCGAGCGTTCCGACGCCCAGCCGTGGCCGCTCGACGTCGTGCCACTGCTCATCGCCGCCGACGATTGGAGCACGCTCACCACCGGCCTCCGCCAGCGCGCACATCTCCTCAACGAACTCCTCCGCGATTTCTACGGTCCGCAAAAACTCCTCCGCAGCGCCTCGGTGCCGGCGACGCTGGTGATGGCGAATCCACAGTTCCTCCGTCCCTGTGTGGGTCTCGGCCGCCCGGGTGATGTGATGCTCCACACCTACGCCGTCGATCTCGCGCGCTCGCCCGACGGCAAGTGGTGGGTGCTCCGCGACCGCCTTGATGCACCGTCCGGCCTCGGCTACTCGCTGCAGAATCGCATCCTCACCCGCCAGGCGCTGCCGCAGGTGTTTCACAGCGCCCCCGTCGAACGCCTCTACGAATTCCTCCGCGGTTTCCGTGTCTCCGTCGAACAACTCGCTCCCGTGGCCCGCGGCGAGGAGCCGCGCGTAGTTTTCCTTTCGCCCGGTCCCGCCAACGAGGCCTACTTCGAACACGCCTACCTCGCGCGTTACCTCGGCTATCCGCTCGTCGAGGGCGCCGATCTGACCACGCGCGACCGTCAGGTTTTTTTGCGCACGGTCGGCGGCCTGCGCCGCGTCGATACCATCATCCGCCGCGTCGACTCCGCGTTTTGCGATCCGCTTGAGCTCCACGGCCACTCCCTCCTCGGCGTCCCCGGCCTCGTCCACACCGCGCACAGCCAGCGGGTCGCTCTTGCCAACCAACTCGGCTGCGGTGCCCTCGAGGCGACCGCGTTCCTCGCGTTTCTCGAACCGCTCTGCCGTGAAGTGCTCGGCGAAAAACTCGCCGTGCCGAGTGTCGCCACCTGGTGGTGCGGCCACGACGACGCCTGCGACTACGTCCTCGAAAATCTCGATACGCTCGTCGTGAAGCCGACGTTCCGCGAAACCGCACTCTCCACCACGCGCTTCAGCTCCTTTCTCACGGAAGCCCAGCGGGCCGCGCTCGCCGCCGACATTCGGGCGCGCCCGTGGGCTTTCTGTGGGCAGGAGCGCGTCCACCTCGGCTCCACGCCCGCCTGGATCAACGGCGCCCTCCGCCCCGCGCCGTATATTTTTCGCGCGTTCGTCACTTGGGAGGATGGCGACTACCGCATCATGCCCGGCGGCCTCACGCGCTTCCATCCCGCCGGGGACGACGCCATCGTTACCCTCCAACACGGCGGCGTCACCAAGGACACGTGGATCCTTCACGCCGGCCCGCCCACCCCGCCGCCGCCCGTCACCGCGCTCGTCGACATCGTGCACCGGCCCAACGACACGCCGAGCCGCCTCGCCGACAACCTCTACTGGCTGGGCCGCTACCTCGAGCGCACCGCCAACCTCACCCGGCTCCGCGAAAAAATCGGCCCCGTCCTCCGGGACGAAATCGCCGCGCTGGATCCTACCGTGGCCGAGTCCGCCATCCGCCTGCTCCTCGATACGCAGGGTGCGACGGTTCCGCGCAAGGCTTCGCTCGAACAACTCGAAACCCTGCTCCGCGAAGCGAGCGACGATCCGTCGCTCCCCGCCAGTCTCTCCAGCAACCTCGCCAGCCTCATCCGCAATCTGGAGCAGGCCAAAGTGCGTTTCCCGCCGGAGGCTTGGCGCAGCCTGCGCCATCTCCGCGCCGCGCTCGCGGCCGACGAGCCACCCGCGCCCGGTGATCTCGCGCCCCATCTCACGGCCCTCGAAACCATCGCCAACGAAACGCTCGCCCATGACATCGCGTGGCGTTTTCTCACGCTGGGTCGACACCTCGAGCGCGGGCAGCAACTCATCCACCTCACGCGCCACCTGCTCGGCCGCGGCGCCCCCACCGAGTTTCGCCTGCAAACGCTCCTGCATTTCGCCGACTCGCTTTTCAGTTACCGCACGACCTACCACGGAGCCTTCCAACCTTCCTCGGTGCTCACGTGGCTCTACGCCGCCGCGGAAAATCCCCGTGGACTCCGCTGGATCGCCAACCGCCTCAACGAACATCTGCTCGCTCTCCCCGAAGATCTCGCGTCGCGCGATGGCGCCACAATCGGCGCCACCGCCCTCCGGCTGCTGAGTCACCTCCGGGGCCTCGACGCCCAAGTGCTTGCCGCCATGCCCGGGCCCACCGCCGCGTTTCTCAACGAAGCCTCTGCCACGCTTGCCGAATTCAGCGATCTGCTCACGCAGGTTTACTTCATTCACACGGAAGCCCCGAAGTAACGCGGCGCCCACCATGTCCCTCTACCGCGTCACGCACCACACTCGCTACCGCCACAACTCTTCGGCCACCGCCGCGTGGCAATCCCTGCATCTCCAACCACGGCAGGAAAGTGCCCAGCGCTGCGAAGCCTTCGAGCTTGAGATCCGCCCCCAGCCGGCCGACCTCACTACGCGGCCCGATGTTTTCGGCAACAAGCACCACTTGTTCACCCTGCGCGAGCCCCATACCGATCTCGCGATCACGAGTCGCAGTCTCGTGCGGCGCACGGAGCCCACGCTCCCGGCGCCCGGCTCCACGCCACCGCTTTCCACCGCCCGCACCGAGGTCGCCGCCGTCATCGCGAACGGCGCCTATTTCTCCCTCGAACAATTTCTGCACGCATCGGCGCACGTCCCGCTCGTGCCCGGCGCCCGCGCGCTCGCCGCGGGCCTCGACGCCGGCGACCCGCCCGCGTTCGAATGGCTCACCGCCCTCGGGGCGCGTTTCGGGAAGCTCTTCACCTTCGACCCGAAGGCCACGACGGTCTCAACCCCGCTGGCCGCCGTGCTCGAACATCGCCGCGGCGTCTGTCAGGATTTCGCTCATCTCTTCATCAGCTGCGTGCGGCAGCACGGGCTCCCCGCGGCCTACGTGAGCGGTTACCTGCTGACGACACCGCCGCCGGGCAAAGCCCGCCTGCGCGGCGCCGATGCCTCCCACGCCTGGGTCTCCGTCTACATCCCCGGCTCCGACTGGATCGACTACGATCCGACCAACAATTGCTTTGTGAACACCGGCCATATCGTCGTCGCGCGCGGCCGCGATTTTTCCGACGTCAGCCCCGTGAAAGGCCTTTTCACCGGTGGCGGCGCCCACACCCTCGCAACCGCGATCAACGTCGAACTCGAAAACGAAACGATCACGGACTGAGCCGGTTTTACCTCGCTGAGGAGACCGCGACGAAAACAAAATAACCTCGTCGCCGCCCGTCACGCCAGCACTCGATTTTCCGCGGCTCGCCCCCCCCCCGCCATCGTCAGCGGGCATCCGTCTTCCGATCAGTTGTCCAGCGCCCGGATGGGCCAGAGCTTCGACGGCACATGTTGTTCGCTCATGATCGCCGCGAGCTGCGCGACGATCTCGGGATTTTGCGCGGCGACGTTCTTGGTTTCGCCCGGATCGTTTTTCAGATCGTAGAGTTCGATCGCGCCGGGCTGCGTCGGCAGCTTTTTCTTCGCGGCGTTGGGCGCGGGATTCAGATTCGTGCGAAACGCCTTCCAGTCGCCGACCCGCACGCATTGCTGGCCGCCGTAGCCCTGCGACTCGCGATAGAGAAACGGTCGCGCGGGTTGCGTGTGCCCGAGCAAAGTCGGCGCGAAACTGATGCCGTCGATTTCTGCGGGCGTGGCGGCCTTGGCCCCGATCAGTTCGAGCAGCGTCGGCATCCAATCCTCGAAACCCGTGACCCGCCCGCTCGTGGTGCCGGGCGCGATTTTTCCGGTCCAGCGCACGAGACACGGCACGCGAAAACCGCCTTCATAATAGCCGCCTTTGAAGCCGCGCAGGCCGCCGGCGCTGTTGAAGAATTCCGCGTCGGTGCCGCCGAGGCGGTCGTAGAGCGGACCGTTGTCGCTGGTGAAGACGACAATGGTTTTTTCGCGCAGGCCCAACTCGTCGACCAGCGCCAGCAGTTTTCCGATCTCGCGATCGAGGCGCGTCACCATCGCAGCGTAGGCCGCGCGCGGGGTGCGATGCGGGAGATAGCCGCGGTTGCCCGTGTAGGGCTCCTCGGGAAAGGCGTCCTTGTATTCCGCCAGGGAATCCCCGGGCACTTGCAGCGCCAGGTGCGGCACGGTGGTCGGGTAGTAGAGGAAGAACGGGCGGTCCTTGTTGTCGCGGAGGAATTTTCGCGCGGCGTCATTGATCCGATCAGGCGCGTAGTCGGTGCCAGT
>JANNEY010000017.1:0-4369 GCA_031379235.1 Opitutaceae bacterium
GCCAGCGGTGGCGGCTTCACCGGCGGCATTGGGTAACGTGTAGGAATACGTGAGCTGCGCCGAGCCGGAGGCGGAGACGGGCAGCGTGAGCGGCGCGCCGGCGGGGACCTCGCGGTAGAGTGGCGCGAAGTTGACGATGGCGGGGGCGTTGGCGCCGCCGACGGAGACGGCGCTGAGGCGGGCGACTTGCGAGCGTGCCGTCGTGTTGATGCGGGTGAAGTTGCCGAGAATCACCGCGGCGCCATTGTCTAGCGGGAGCAGGGCGGATGGGAGAAAAGTGTTGCCGGTCGCGCTTTGAAGACCGGCTCCCGGGTTGTAGGTAGCATCAACGGACCCGTCGGGGTTAAGCCGTGCGAGGTGATTGCGCCCCACACCGTTGAGGTTGGTGAAGGAACCGGAGAGCCACGTCCGCCCGTCGGGGGTGAAACCGGCGAGCAGCGTGAGATTAAGGGGGGTGGGCGTGATAGTGAAGGCAGCATCGAAAAGACCAGCGGGGGAGTAGCGTTGCACCGTGTAGCCAATCCCGGTGATGGCGACCATGATGCGGTCGTCGGCGAGGACGCGCAGGGCCCCAACCGCATTGGGCGACGCATCGAGGCCGATGCGGGTGAATGTGGCATCTGCGGTGCCATTGACATTGAGGCGTGCGATCGTGCGCGGGGAGGTGGCAGTGGTGAATGTGATGATCACAATCTTGCCATCGGCCTGCTGATCGAATCGTTGCAATGCGACGCCGGTCGCGAATGTCGCGTCGCGTGCGCCATCGACGAGGTAGCGGAGCAGGATGCCGGCGCTCGTTGCTAGCACGGCACCATCGCGGGTCGGTGCTACTTGGGTGACCTCGAACGGCGCGGGGCTCGGCACAAACGACGAGTCGAGCGAGCCGTCGGGATTCAGGCGCATGAGATTGGAGCGTGCGACACCGTTGATGGAGGTGAACACACCGCCCACGAGAATTTTTCCGTCCGACTGCACCGCGAGCGCGAAGATCGCGCCGTTTGGATCGATCGCGCCGGGCTTGAAGGCGGTGTCGAGCGAGCCGTCGACGTTGAGACGCGCGAGGCCGAATTGGGCGACGCCTTGGTTGAGCAGGAGGAAATTTCCACCGAGGAGGAGTTTCCCGTCGGGCTGCGCCGCGGCGACGCGCGGCGTCGTGCTGAGCGAGGGACCAAGCGTGAACGTCGTGTCGACGGGTTCGGCGGCGGGGAAGGTCGTCACGACGTTGAGCGCGGCGTCGGCGCTCACGGCGGCGCCGGCGGCGTTGGTGACGACGCACGAGTAGGTGCCTGAGTTCGCGATCTGGACGGCGGAGAGGAAGAGGGTGTCGGTCGTTGCGCCCTCGAGGCTGAGGCCATCCTTGCGCCACGGGTCGGCGTGCGGGAGCGAACCGCGCGCGGCCCCGGTGAAGGCAACGTTGCCGCCAATCGCCTCGAGCACCGGCGACGGCTGCGTGGCGACGGTCGGGGCGGCGAGCGCGGCGGGCGATTGCAAGATCACGCCCTCGGTGCCGACCGCGATGGCGGAGTCGGGACCGGCGGCGACGCCGAGGAGAATCGTGTTGATGGGGACGCCGGTGGGGCGCGGCGTCCAGCCCACTCCGTCGAACGAGGTGGCGAGCCCGCCGCTGGCCGCGGTGGCCGTGCCGGTGAGGATGAATTGGTTGTTGAAAAATGCGATGGAGCGCGCCGAGAGATCGGTGGTGGTGGGCTGCTGCGTCCACGTGACGCCATCGCGCGAGGCGTAGGTGACGCCCGCGACGCCGAGCGTGCCGACAGCGACGAAACGCCCGCGTCCGTAGGCGAGCCCCTCGATCTGTCCGGCGCCGGGGACACGATTGATCCAACTGATGCCATCGTAGGAGGACTGGATGCCGTTGAGGCCGGTGGTCGCGAAAGCCGGCGCGCCATAGGCCAGTCCGCGCAAGTAACCGGTGCGCGCCGTGGAGCCGAAGCTCCATGAGATACCGTCGAGCGACGTCCAGCGCCCGCCCAGATCATCGACGGCCACCCACGTGCCGTTGCCGAAGGTGACGTTGTTGATGCGCGTGGCGTTGTTGACGCGTGGCGTCCACGTGACGCCATCGGACGAAGTCAGGATGATGCCGAGCCGCTCGGTGTTGGGTGGTGTGCCGCCGGTGACGACGAAGAGACCGTTGGCGTAGGCGACGCTCACGAGCCAGCGCGTGGGAAAACCGGAGTCGCGTTTGGTCCATGTGGCGCCGTCTGGCGATGTGAGGATGGCGCCAGGATCGCCGACGGCGACCCATTGGCTGTTACCGTAGGCGATGCCCCAGAGGTTGGCGGTCGTGCCGGACGTGCGGGGTAACCAGTTATCCTGCGCGCGCAGAAAACCAATCGAGAACGCGAAGAAGAGAGTGAGAGTGACAAAAATTATTTTCACCTGAGGGGCAGAGGTTGAGGGCCGGGCGGTTTGTAGATTGAGGTGGAGCGCGTTGACCTCAACGCGCTGGTTTGGGTTTGCAGGCGCGGCTCCTGAAAGCGCGTTGGGGGCAACACGCTCCACCTACGGCAGGACGTAAGCCTCGACGATGGCGACGCCCACCGCGCCGTTGGCACCGCCGACCTGCACGGTCCAGGCACCGGGCAGAAGCGTGACGACCATCGCGGAATCTTTGCTGCCGTCGGTGAGTGCGAAGGCACCGGAGACTTGGGCGGCGCCGCGGATTTCGTCGGCGTTGGGCTGCAGGCCCCACGCGCCGGCGGTGGTTTGGAGGAGGCCGCGGCTGGTGTAGAGTTCGAGCTGCGGCTCGGCGAGCGTGCCGGGCACGCCGAAGGCCGCGAGGCCGGGTCCGACGGCGCGGATGAGGACGCGGCGCGAAGCGGAGCCGTTGATCACGAAGCCGGCGATCATCTTGTTGGCGCCGGTGCCGACGAAGCCGCGAGTGGAGACATTGACCGCGCGCGACGTTTCAACGGAGAGCGGGTCGACGTCGTAGGCTTCGACGATGGCGAGGCCGGTCGTGCCACCGGAGCCGGCGATCTGCGCAGTGTAGTTGCCGGGATCGAGCGTGGTGAGAATGGCGGAGTCGAGGCTCGCGGCGGCGAAGGGAAACGCGCCGACGCCAGCGGCCGTCGTGACGATGTCGGCGCGGTTGGTGGCGTTGTTCCAGCCGGAGTTGATCGCGATGGGCTGGCCGGCGCTGTTGAAGAGCATGAGCACGGGGGCGGCGAGCTGGCCCGTGAGACCGAAGCCGGCGAGCGCGGGCCCGGCGGCGCGCACAAGGACTTTTTTCGCGGTGGTGCCGGTGACGATGAACCCGCTGATCATGACGTTGCCGCCGGTGCCGACCTGGCCGCGCGTGGAGATGTTGATGAGGCGCGTCGCGTAGATGGGCTCGGACTGGATGATGTTTTCCTTTTGGCCGACGATGAAGAGCCGGTTGTTGGCGTAGAGGCCCGCGAGCAGGTAGCCGCTGGCACCGGAGGGCAGCGAGAACCACGGGCCGCGATCGTTGGCGGCGGTGATGACCTGGCCGTCGTCGCTGGTGGCGAAGAGCGCGCCGGCGCCTTGCACGAGGCCGATGAGGTGCGAGGTGGTGTTGGTGGCATTGGCCTCGGCCGTCCACGTCGTGAGCGACTCGCCGTCCTTGAGCACGAGCTGATTTTGGCGCACGGAGATCGCCTTGCCCTGTTCGCCGACGGCGACGAAGTGCGAGTAGCTGTCGACGGCGACGGTGTGTTGCAGCGCGCCGGTGTAGCCGGGGACGGGCAGGCGGTTCCAGGTCACGGCGTCGGCCGAGTAGAGAAACACGCCGGCGTCGCCGCACGCGGCGAAGTGCCGGATGCCGGCGTTGTAGGTGAGGCCATGGAGCCACGAATTCACGGGAGTGGAGCGCAGCGTCCACGTGTTGCCATCGACGGAGGTGACAGCGGTGCCCTTTTCGCCGACGGCGACGTATTTGCCGTCGGCGTAGAGGATGTTGTTCAGCCGCTCGGTCGTGGCCTTGCCGGTGGCGGAGGTCCACAGCGCGCCGTCGGGCGAGGTGAGAATCGTGCCGCCCTCGCCGACGATGACGAACTGGCCGCCGCCGTAGGTGACCGCGACGAGCCAGCCCGTGGTGCCCGAGGTGCGGTTGATCCACGTGACGCCGTTGTCGGAGGAGCTGAGAATTACCCCGAGGCTGCCGACGGAGACCATCTGGCCGTTGCCGGCCGCGATGCTCCAAAGTAAATCGCCGTCGGCGGCAGCACCACCGGCGCTCGCGGCAATCTCACCCTCAACTGGCAGCTCAGCGCCACGCTCGCCATCACGACGCAGCCCATCGCGCAGACCATCGCTGCAGGCGGCTCGGCCACGCTCAGCGTTGCCGCCTCCGCGAGCACCGCGACGTTTCAGTGGTTCCGCAACG
>JANNEY010000018.1:0-12728 GCA_031379235.1 Opitutaceae bacterium
CGTTGCGGAACCACTGAAACGTCGCGGTGCTCGCGGAGGCGGCAACGCTGAGCGTGGCCGAGCCGCCTGCAGCGATGGTCTGCGCGATGGGCTGCGTCGTGATGGCGAGCGTGGCGCTGAGCTGCCAGTTGAGGGTGAGATGGCCGCGAGCGCCGGTGGTGCTGCCGCCGACGGCGATGAAATACGTGGTGCCGGCGGCGGCGGAAAACGTGACGAGGCTGGTGCGGTTGCCGCCGCGGTCGTCGTCCTGCGTGAGACGGCTGAGCGACGCGAGCGAAGTGCCGGTGTAGATGGCGAGGACGGTGTCGAAATTAGAGCCGACGGTGTCGATGCTCGCGAGACCGGTGGCGGGGGCGGTCCAGCGATACCAGACGGAGGAGGCGCTGCCGGAGAGATTCCAATGCGCGGGCTCGGCGGTTTCGCCAGTGGCGTTGACATTCGAGCCGGTGACGGAGCCGGTGAGACCGGAGACGGTGGCGGCGCTCGCGAAGTTGTCGTTGGCGGGCGGGATTAGGACGGTGAGGGTGGCGACGGTGGTTTGAACAGTGACCGCGCTACTATTGCCAATGCGGACGGAATACGTGCCGGCATCGCCGGACTGGACGTTGGCGATGGAGAGATTGGCCCCGGTCGCACCGGGGATGGCGGCGCCGTTGCGGAACCACTGGAACGTGGGAGGAGTGGACGAGACGAAACTGACTCCCAGCAAAACACTGGAGCCAGGGGCGATGGTGCGGTTGTTCAAGCCTTCGATGACGACTGGACTGGCCGTGATTTGCCAACTGGCGGTGAAGACACCGGTGGAGAAATTCCGTGTGCCCACCGTGATGGTGTAAGTTACGCCGGCCTCGACGTTGAAGATACGACGTAGCGTGATGGTGCCGGCGGTGGTGAGCGACGTGGAGGCCCACGGTGACACGCTCACGAGAGATGTGAAGGAGCTGCCGGTGAAGACCACGGCATCGAAACCGTTGGGCACATCGAAGAGTGCGGTGCCCGACTGGGTTGGCGTCCAGCGATACCAGACGGAGGAGCCCACGCGAAAGGGCGCGGCAGGCTCGTCGATCTCCGTCGTCGCGCCGTCGTTGCGACCGCTGACGACGCCGGAGTTGCCCGTGATGATTTGGGCGTTGGCGAAATTGTCGTTGGGAATCGTGACCCACGAGAGGGTGAAATTGCCGCGGTCGTTAGTGCCGAATCCGCCGACCGCGACCGAGTAGGTGGTGCCGGCGACGGCGGCGAACGTCAGGCGTGAGCCGCTGCCGCGCGCCACGGGTGTGAGGCTGGCGAGTGTGGAGCCAGTGTAGACCCCTATGCCGGTGGTGCCAAAACCCGAGACGTTAAAGACTGCCGTGCCCGACTGACTCGCCGTCCAGCGATACCAGACCGACGAGGCGGTGGCGTTTGCGGTGACGTGAGTCGGCTCGCCAGGTTCGCCGGTGGCGCCGGTGTTGCGGCCGCTGACACTGCCGGTGTCGCCGGTGAGAATCTGGGCGTCGGCAAAATTGTTGTTGGCGAGCGCGGGCAGGACGATGAGCACGGCGTTCGAGCTGACGGCAGTGCCGACGGCGTTGGTCGCGACGACCGCATAGGTCGCGGCGTCGGAAGCCTGAACGCTGGCGAATGTGAGCGTGGCCGACGTTGCGCCGGCGATGGGCGTGCCGTTCTTCGACCACTGAAATGAAATGGGTGCCGCGCCGGTGGCGGTGGAAGTCAGCGAGAACGCGGCGCCGGCGGCGACGGAGGCGCTCAGGGGGTGCACTGAAAACGCGACCTGGCTCGAAGGCACGCCGAGCTTGATGAAGTAGTAGTCCGCGATGTAGAGGGTGCCGGCGGCGTCTACCGTGATGGTTTGTGGCGAATAGAAGCGTGCGGTGCTGGCAATCCCCGTATTGCTGCCATCAACGCCCGCGAACCCGCCGAGCGTGGTGACCGCGCCCGCAGGAGTGAGCTTGCGCACGATGAAATTGGCCGTGTCGCAAATAAAAATGTTGCCGACGCTGTCAACGGTGAGGGCCATTGGAACGTTGAATTGGGCAGCACGGCCGATGCCGTCGGCCACCCCGGCGTTACCGGGAAATCCGGCGAGAGTGGTGACTAGGCCAGCCGGGGATATTTTGCGAATCGTGTGTCCGCTCCGGTCTGAAACATAGAGCGTCCCGGCGCCGTCGATGGCAATGCCCTGAGGCGATAAAAAGCGTGCGTCAGTGCCGGTGCCATCGGCCGTGCCGCTCACACCGGCGGAACCGGCAAGTGTGGTTGTGGCTCCGGCGGGCGTGATCTTGCGAATCGTGGCGGAGTTTGCTTCCGTAACGAAAACGTTCCCGCCGCTGTCCACGGCCACGCCTTGGGGCGAAGAGAAACGCGCCGCACTGCCCGTGCCGTCGCTGGTGCCGGAATAGCCCGCCAAACCGGCGAGCGTGGAGACGACGCCGGCGGGCGTGACCTTACGAATCGTGTGGTTGTTGGCGTCCGCGACGTAGAGATTGCCCGCCGAATCGAGTGCAATCCCACGGGGAAAATTGAACCGCGCGCTTGTGCCCGTTCCATCGACACTGCCCGAACTGTTTGTCGAGCCTGCTATCAACGTGCTCGTGCCGTTGGGGGCGAATTTCGTCACCGAGTTATAATTGGTGCTCGTGACGAAAACATTTCCCGCTGGGTCCACCGCGACGCCACCGGGGGCGTAGGTGCTGAACGCGTTGGTGAACGTATAGGACTGGGCGTGCAGGTTCGAGGCGAGCGCGAGTGCGAATGCGGCCAAGACGAAGAGGGGAACGAGGCGTTTCATGGGGAGGGGGCGGGGTCGAGACACGGAAGAGTGGCGGCGAGGGATAGGCCAGCGAAACTCCGGGACGTGTGAGCGGGCCGAGTGCGGATGAGTCTTCCAGCGCATGAACACGGGACAAACTCAGCCCCGGCGCTGCGGGCAAAAGAAAAACCGCCCGGCGCGAGGCGCCGAAGCGGTTTGGGTTTTCTGCGGAGCGACGAACCGGAGATAGCTCCGGTGGTCGTCGCGGCAAAGGAGGCGTCAGCGGCGCGCAGAACTGCGCTCACCACCAACCGTCTCGCGCAGATCGGCGCGGGAGACGGGCACGATGAAATTGGCCTCGTGGGCACCCGGCCAGGAGCGGCGCTCGAAGGCCTCGAGGAACTGCAGCATGCGCTGCTTCCGCCGTTCACGGCTGAAAAGATCGACGGGGTTGAAAGTCTCGAGGTAGGGCGCTTGCATGATTTCGGGGTGTTTCGCAGGCATCGTGCCACCGAGTGAGAACATGTGTAGTCCCGTTGGCAGCAACGGATAGCGTTAGCGGAACGTAAAAAACGCGCCAGCCGCCAACGGGGGAATTTTCCCAAATTGGCGACGTGTGGTGCGCATAGTTCCCCAAATCCACGCGCGATCGCCGTAGATTTTTTCCACTTTTCGTGCGGCGGCGACATCGTTTGCAGCATTGGATTCCACTCAAGCAGCGGGCGGAAGCGGGGCTTGGGCATCGAGTCCACGCAACGTGCTTTCCAACGCGCCTGGCTGCCAGCGTGTGGCGGGCGGGCGGGCGGGCGGAGCCGATCTCGGCAGCTCATGTCCGGTGTGCTTCGCGGTGATGAATCGCCGGGTGTCGCCCAGTGTCTGCAAATGCGTGAGCTCTTCGTTCGAGATACAGATGGGGAGCACTTCTTCGACCAGCATCACCACCTCCATCATCGTGAGCGAATCGAGCCCGAGATCTTCGCGCAGGCGGAGCGAGTCGTCGCCCGTCTGAAGCTTGGCGCGCCGGTCGCGCTCGACGAAACGCTCGACCACGCCGAGGACGACTTGCTGCAGATCCACGGCCGAGCCCGTGGCGCGGAATTTGCAGGCGGCATAGTAGGTGGCGGGCGAGCAGCGCTTGAGCGCTTCGCGTAAAACCGGATCGTCCTCAGGCGTGGGTTGGTCGGCGGTATGCACGGGATTTTCCCGTGACGACAATCGAGCGGCCCTAACCCGCTACTGCCCGCGCGAAAAATCTACTCACGCCGCTCAGAACGCCGTGGTCAGCGACAGGGAATACGTGCGGCGACGCCAATCGCCGTAGGTCTGCACACCAGCCCCCGACGGATCGTGAATGTAGCTGGGAAAATTCTCGCCGAAGACATTGTTCACCCGCAGCTGCGCGCGAAGGCCACGCGGGAGCCACTTTGCGAGGCCGGAGAGCGAGCCCTGCACGAAGGCATCGCACTGCCAATACGGCTGCACCCGATCGCGGTGTTGGTCTTCCCATTGCAGCTCAGGCAGCACACGGGAGTGAAAATAATGACCGTCGAGGCCGAAGCCCCAGGTCTTGGCTGACCAACCGGCGCCGAATTTCACGCGGTAGCGCAGTAGGTTTAGGGCACCGCCCTCGGGGTGCGAGAGTTCGTCCACGACATTGGCCCCGGGCAGCAGCAGATGATCGTAGCGCGTGTAGTAGAGCAGGCGGGCGTAGGCCTCAAACGTGCCGCCGAGAAACTTGGTCCACGCGTAATCGAGTGACGCGTTCCAGTTGTTGGAGCGCCGCCAGGAAGAATTGATCGCGCCAGTGATGACCGATTTCACCGAGCCCGCGGCGCCGCCGGCGTCAGCCACGGTGCGGCGGATGACGCGCTCGGGAAATGCGCGCTCTAGATTCAGAATCGTCTGCACGTCGAGCGTGACGAGTTCGTTGACCTTGCGGGTCTCGACGAAATCGAGGGCGACGCGCACCCGGTGTTCGCGACCGTGCCGCCACACCAGGCCCGCGGTTTGGGTGAGCGCGTCTTCGGGAAGCAGGTAGGGGTTGATGAACGCTTCCTCCTGCACGTTGTAGCTCTGCTTTTTCGCCGGATCGTAGGCTTCGCGGAAGTCGATGCCGGCAGTCGTGGGGCGCGAGTTGGGTCCGCTGAGGGTCACGCGGCTGAGTTGGGGCGTGGGATAACGGCTCGAGATGCTCACGCTGCCGCGGAAGGAGAGGCCGCCCAAAAACTGCGCCTTGAGCGCGAACGTGGGGGCGATGTTGGATTCGTCGCCGAGCCGCGAGGCGATGTAGCGCACCGCGAAATCCGTCTCCATACTCTTCAGACCGCGGGGCAGCCACTTGGCGGGGAGGAGCGGGGCCTGCACTTCGCCAAAGATACTGTAACGCTCGATTGCGCGACCGAGGTAGCGGATCGGATCGGCGGCGAGCGAGCCGTCGGCGAATCGGCGTTCGTCGAGGTGGCGTGCGAGGGAATTGTGGCGGTAGTCGGCGCCGAAGTTCACCGAGGCGATGCCCGTCGGTAGAGCGAGCGCGCGGTGGCCGATACGCACGGAGGCATCGATCGTGGAGTAGTCGCCGACGGTGACGAAGCGGCCCTGACCGCCGCGAAAGATCAGCACGTGGTCGTAGAATTCCTGCGGCGGCGCGAAAACCTGCGGGTCGTGCAGCGGGTTGTAGCGGCCCTCGTCGATCAATTTTTCCCAGCGCGTGGAATCGGCCCCGGAAAGACCGCGGTATTTGGAAAGATTACGGCCATATTGCCCGTCGATGAGCGCCGTCCAGCCGCGCGGCAGTTTGAACAACGCGCTCAGCACGCCCGAACCGAACTCCAAGCGCGCCTCGCTGTAGTGTTCGCCGAGGCGCGGCGCGGCTTCGAGGAGCGAGAGCGTGATTTCCTGGCGAAAGGGATTGTTTGGCGCCTCGGCGCGCATCCGCAGATCGGCGGCGATGACGTCGTAGCCGCGATGGATCACGGTGCGCGTATACATGCTGTCGAGCCCGAGTTGCAGCCACGGCGTGACATCGTAGACGACCGAGGCGAAATAGGCGGAGCGATCCTGCTCGCGGCCGTAGGGATAATTGAGGCTGTCAGGCGACGAAGCGATGCCCGCCGGTGCGCGAAACAGATCCCAGTTGCGCACGCCCTCGCGGCTCCGAAACGCCGCGAGCCCGCCGAGGCCGTTGGCCCCGGGGGCGACCGAAGTGACCGTGGCGCTGCCCGGGCCGAAAAGTGGCGGTTGCACCGGCGGTGGATCGTTGGGTCCGGCGTTTTCCGCGCGCACGGCTACGCCGCGGATGTTGGGTGTGGCGCGGTAGAGGGAAGACGTGAGCGGGAGGAAGGGCCGCGCCCGCTGCTGGCGATAGCCGAGTTCGGCCTCGTTGGGCGGCGTGGTGCTGGTCGTGCTGGCGTTAAATCGCACGCGCAGCGCGCCGCCGAGCAGCGAGCGGCTGTGCATGATGGAGGCGGAGGCTTGGGCGGCGTCGTAGCGCGCGAGCGCGTTGGTGTAGGTGAGCGACACCTCGGTGGAGTCGGAATCGACCGCCGGGCGGAGCACGATGTTGACGATGCCGCCGACGGCGTTGCCGCTGTAGAGGGCGGCGGCGGAGAGCGGCAGCACCTCGATCTGCTGCACTAGGCTGAGTGGAATGAAATTCACGTCGGGCGTCTGGCTCGGCGAACCACTGGTGAGCGACTCGGGCAGGCGGCGGCCGTTGACGAGGACGATGGTCTGGTCGGAGCCGAAACCGCGGAGATTCACGTTGGTGCTGCCGGCGAGAAAAGCGGGGGCGCCGCCATCCTGCTCGGGTGGCCGCGTGGCGGCGTCGCTATCGAGCACCTCGCGTTGGAGAAACTCGTTAAGATTTACGACGCCGCTGCGCGCGATCTGGTCGCGGTTGTAGATGGTGTAGGGAATCGCGTCATTTTCCGTGCGGGTCAGATCCAAGTGATCGCCGGGGCCGCGGGGGCCGGTGCGGGTTTCGCTGCGGTCGAAGGGATTTTCGCGTGTGGCGCGATCGCGCACGAGGAACGGCGCGAGTGGGGAGGGATCGGTCGAGGGCTGGAGGCGCTGGGGCGCGAGGCGTTGGATTTCATCTGCGGCCACCATAACGCCCGGAATATCCAGCGAACGAAAGCCCTCGGCGTTCGCGACGAGGCGATAGCCACCCGGTGCGACGCTGCGAAACTCGAATTCTCCGTCTGGTCCGCTGACCGCCGCGAGCCGCGTGGTCGCGAGCACCAGCCGCGCCCCCGCGATCGCAGTGCCATCAGGGGCGAGTAGGCGACCGCGGATTGCGCCCGTCGGCGCTGCGGCGGGACCGACGACGAAACGATCGCGGCCATTGGGCCGCGCCGCAAAGCCCGTGCCGTGGAGCAGGCGCGTCAACGCATCTGTCGGATCGAAGCGGCCCATCACCGGCGCGGATTGCACGGCGCGCAGCGCGTCGAAAGAAAACAACACCTCGATTTTCGTGAGCTTGGAAAACGCGAGCAGCGCCTGTGAGGCGGGCTGCGCCGGCAGATTGAAGTCCACCGCGCGCTCCGCCGGCGCGGCAGGCAGCACTGCGGCGCCCGTGAGGGCGGCCAGCAGCCGGAGCAAGACGAGCGCGAGGCGCACGGTGGACACAAAAGAAAAGGGGAGCCTCATGCGGCTTGAAGCAGCGCGGGTTTGTGACCCGCCCTCGCCCACGAGGAGAGATGCGAGGGTGGGACACAGACCCGCCCTACCTCGGCACGAGTGGCGTCGGGGTGCATGAATTGGTTTTAACGCGCGCCGCGCGGGTTAATGGCGACTGTGCCACTCAGATCTTCGCTGACCTTGACGGGAAACGCCGTCTCCAGCGCCGCGGTAAACGCCCGGAGATCCTCGAGCCCGTAGAGCCCACCGACCCGCAGTCCGGCAATCGCTGGTGCGACCTCGATGCGCCGGCCGTGGTAGCGGGCGAAGCACGCCGCGGCTTCACTGAGCGGCACATCCTCAAAGATCGCCTGACCCGTGCGCCACGCGAGGGCGTTTTCAATCGCGGCCGCCGGCAGGGCGCGCACGTCGACACCGTGCATGCCGGCCAAGAGCCGGTCGCCGGCCTTAAGTGAATAAGGTTCACCGGTGTGCTTGCCCGTGGGATCACTGGGGCGCACTTGCACGGAGCCTTCGACGACGAGCACCTCGAGTGAGACGGCGCCCGCGGTGTCGTTGCGGACGCTGAACGTCGTGCCGGTTACGCGCACGGAACCCGCGGGCGTTTCGACGATGAAAGGTTTGGCCGGATCCTTGGCAACGGCGAAGAGCGCCTCCCCGCCGGCGAGCCGCACCCGGCGCTCAGTGGCGGTTTCTTCGAAACGCAGGCTCGTGCGCGCGTTGAGTTCGATGCGGGTGCCGTCGGCGAGCGTGTGCGTCTGACGCTGCGCGACGGCCGTGGCGAAATTCTCCACGGCCTGGCGGGGCCGAAGCGTAATAAAGGCCACCGCGAGCGCCGCGGCGGCCGCGAGCGCGACGCCCGCGAAGCGCGGAAAGGTCAAGACGCGTCGCGCAGTCGCGCGCGGTGCCGGCAGCGGCATCCGGCCGGAGGCGACGAGCGCCGGCACTTGCTCCTCCAAATCGGCGGAGAGCTGGCAGTAGTGGGAAAGCAGCGTGCGGTGCGCGGGATTTTCGGCGAGCCACGCGTCAAGCGCGGTGCGTTGGGCGCGGTCGAGGGTATCGCCGTCGAGGCGGGCGGCCCAGAGCGACGCCTGTTCTTCGGCGGCGGAGTGGCGGGCGGAGGAGAGAGATTTCATTGAATTCCTTGGTGCGCGGCGGGCGCGCGGGTGACCGCGGCCATCGTTTCGGCTGGCAGGGCGGCGCGGAGGAGGCGCAGCGCGCGGGCGTGTTGTTTTTCCACGGTGCTGACGGCGATGCCGAGCCGCTGGGCGATTTCGTGGTGGGAAAGGAGTTCGACCTTGCGCAACAGCAGCACGGTGCGGCAGCCCGCGGGCAGCGCGGCGATGGCGGTCTCGAGCAACTGCAATTCCTGACGGGCCATCACTTGTTGGGCGACCCCTGGCGAGGCCGAGGCCGCGCTGGCAAACGCCGCGCCTTCGGCATCGATGGGGGAAATGCTGCGCCGTTTGAGCCGGTTAATCGCGAGCCGGCGGGCGGTGGTGTAGAGCACGGCCTCGGGTTGGTGGGCCGTGGAGTCGCTGCCTTCGGGGAACACGCGCAGGTAGGCGTCGTGCGCCACGTCCTGGGCTTCAGTGGGATTGCCCAGCAGGCGCGAGAGATAGCGCCGCAGCGGAGCCACCGTCTCGCGGTAGACCGTGGCTAGATCGCGGCGCGGGGTCGGCGTTTCAGGCATGGGCGGCCGCGCATCGACGGCCAAGGTGTCGGCCGGACAACTGAGGGAAGGGGAGAGACTGGAATTCACCGTTACCGACCGTGACAATCGAGCCGCCCAAACCCGCTACTCGATTTTTCACTTTCATGGTCGGTCGGATTTCAGGGCTGCAGGTCGGGCCGGAGTTCGCGGTTCAGAAAATCCATGATGCGGGTCTGCTGGCGGAGCTTCACCACGGGGTCACTGACCATGTGCGTGCCGAGCATAGGGAGCAACTCGTAAGGTTTGCCCGCCATGTAGAGCGCATCGGCGAGCTGGAGCGTGTGCTGGAAATAGACGTTGTCGTCGGTGAGCCCGTGGATGAGCAGCAGAGGGCGCGAGGCTTGGGCGGCGTAGGTCGTGACGTTGCTGACGCGGTAGGCCTCGGGCGCGTTTTGCGGCAGGCCCAGGTAGCGCTCCGTGTAGTGCGTGTCGTAGTTTTCCCAAGTGATGACCGGCGCGCCGACAACGGCGGCCTTGAAGATATCCGGCCGCCGAATCGCCGCCATCGCCGCAAAATACCCGCCAAACGACCACCCGCTCACCCCCACGCGCGTGAGGTCGAGCTCGGGATATTTCGCCGCGAGCGCCTGCAACCCCGCGATCTGATCAGCGAGGGCGATGTCGATGAAGTTGCCCTTGATGGCGCGTTCCCATGCGCGTCCGCGTCCGGGCGTGCCTCGGCCGTCAAGGCGAACGACGACGTAGCCTTGGTCGGCCATCCATTGGTCGGTGAGGAAACCGCGGATGTTGGCCGTGACCATCTTGCTCGTGGGGCCGGCGTAAACCGAGAGGATGACGGGATATTTTTTTGCGGGATCGAAAGTGCGCGGGCGGGTGATGGCGGCGTCGAGGGAAGGGTCGATAATATCGCCTGGAGTTTGGGTAAGTTCTGTCGTGGGAAGACGTGGAATGGGCTCAGCGACAGAGGGAAGGTTGGCGACGACTTGCCCGGTTAGAACGGAGACAACCTCGCTCCTCCACGTTCCGTCGAACAAGTCGGTCGTGCGAATCAGCAGCTGCGCCTCCGGATTCAGAGTCGCGGAGTGCAGGCCGCGTCCGGCGCTGAGTTGTTTTGGCTGGCCCTCGCCGGGGAGCGGATAGGCCCACACGTGGCTCTCGCGAGAATCGGGCCCGCCGCGGACGAGCAACTGGCGGTTCTCCTCATCCACACCGATGAGTCCACGGTAGAACCAGAAGGCTGCGAAATCATGATCCGTGCCGCCGCGAGCATTCTCGAAGAGGATCCGCTCATAGCCCGGCGTCAGCATCCGCACAAATTTCCCCGATGCGGCATGCAATTGGACCTGCCATGCGCCACTGCGTTCGCTCGTCCAGATGAAGTGCGATCCGTCCTTGAACCAAAACGGCGGGCGCTGGCTGCCGGAGGAGCCGGCGGCGTTGTCGTCGAGGTTGAGCCACGCGGCGTCGGTTTCGCGCAGTAGTTCGCGGGTCGCGCCGGTCGCGGGATCGAGGGCAAGGAGGCGTTGTTCGGTCTGCTCGCGGTTTTGGACGAGGATGCAGGGCGGGGCGTTGTTCCGCCACGTGGCGTGGGCGAGGTAGGGGAAGGCCTTGTTGTCCCACTGGACGGCGAGCGGCTTGCCGCCGGTGCGCGGCACGAGGTGCAGGCGCACGATGGCGTTGGGCGTGCCGGCGCGCGGGTAGAAGAATTTCGTGGGGGTCTTTTCTGGGTGCAGCGGGTCGGCCACCCAGCGGACCTCGACCTGCGATTCATCGGTCTCCTGCACGAGCAAGGTCTGCGAATCGGGCGCCCACCAGAATCCGTGGGGACGGCTCATCTCCTCCTGCGCGACAAACTCCGCCGTGCCGTGCGAGAGCGTTTCCGTCGCGCCGCTCGTGATGGCGCGCGCCGTCGGCGTCGCAGCGCCAAGATCGATCACGTGCAGTTCGCGGTCGGCGCCGGCGGCGGCGACAAATTTCCCGTCCGGTGAAAATTGGGGATCGATCCAGCCGGAGCCGGGCAGCTCGGTGATCTTCAAATCGGCGCGTGCCACGACGTAGAGTTTGCCCGAGAGCGTGACGAGCAGGCGCATGCCGTCGCGCGACATCTGAAACGTGGTGAATCCCTTGGCGCTCTGCCGCTGCCGTTCGCGCCGGGCCTTTTCCTCGGCGCTTAGTTTCTCCTCCGCACCGCCGAGCAATTGCGCGGGGGTGAGCAACTCGCGCTCCCGCTGGGTCGCGAGATCGAACTCGTAGAGTTTGAGGGTCGGCTCACGGGGGCCTGACCGTAGAAAGATGGCGTGCTTGCCGTCGGGCGTGATCCGCGGCGACACCGGCCGGCCCAGCGTGTAGTTGCGCGTCTCGGCTAGGTCGCGGAAGTGTTTCAGGCTGGCGGCTTCGTCGGCGGCGAACGCGGCCGAGACCAAGAGGAGGAGCGAAAGAGAGGCGCGGAGCAGGCACGCGAGGCGGGGTGGCATGACGGGAGGAAAACAATGGCGGTGCGGAAAGTCGAATTCGTCGAGTCCGAGGGGGACGTTTGATTTGTCATTGCGAGCCCAGCTTGGCGGGCGCGGCAATCCATCTGAAATTTCAGCTGGATTGCTTCGTCGCGCCGCTCCTCGCAATGACAACGAGGGAGCAAATCGGCTCGCTTCTCGCGAAGCAGGTTAGACGGAAGGGCGGCGTTAATCGCGCACCTTCGAGTCGATCATGATCGTGACCGGGCCGTCGTTCACGAGGGCGACGTCCATCATGGCGGCGAAACGTCCGGTCGCAACCGGGCGGCCGAGCGCGGCGGATGCGAAACGGTTGAACGCCTCGTAGAGCGGAATTGCGAGATCGGGCTTGGCGGCGTCGTTGAACGACGGGCGCGTGCCTTTGCGCGTGCTGGCGAAGAGCGTGAATTGGCTGACGACCAAAAGGCCCGAGGCATCAGGTGCGAGGCGCGAGGGCGGCAAATCGCGCACGGACAAGTTCATTTTGCCGTCGGCGTCGGCGAAAATCCGGAGCACGCAGATTTTTTCCGCGAGCCACTGTGCATCGGCCTCGGTGTCGGTTTGCGCCACGCCGAGCAGCACGAGCAGCCCCGCGCCGATTTCGCCGGTCACCTCGCCGCTGACGGTGACGCGGGCGGAGGAGACGCGTTGGATGACGGCGCGCATGTTGCAGGTTCAAAAATCCAAACGCCAAATTCCAAACACCAAAGAAATCCCAGCCCTCAAAAACCGCACGCCATTGGGCACAGTTCCTTTTGGAGTTTGGACCTTTGGCGTTTGGGATTTCCCATGCTCGTCAGATCATGGGGACATGCGGCTCGGTCTCCGCTTCATAGTTCACACCGGGCAGGCCGAAGCCAAAGAGTTTGAGGAACTCGGTGCGGTAGCCGGCGATGTCGGACAGAGCGGCGAGATTCTCGGTGGTGACCTGCGGCCAGATCTGCGCGACGGCGGCCTGGATCTCGGGGCGCATCTCCCAGTCATCGACGCGGACACGGCCGGATTCGTCAATCGTGGGCTTCTTACCGTTATACATCTGCGTGGCAAAGAGACGCTGGATTTGCTCGATGCAGCCCTCGTGCAGGCCGTGCGCTTTCATCACTTTGTAGAGCATGGAAATGTAGAGTGGCACGACCGGGATGGCCGACATTCGTGATATCGGCGCGGTTTG
>JANNEY010000022.1:0-45341 GCA_031379235.1 Opitutaceae bacterium
GCCACCGTCACGTTTCCGGCGAAGATACCTTAGTGCCTTTTGAGTCCTTGGACGTCTTGGATGAGAGCGACGGCATTCCCGAGACCGTCGACCGCCACGAAAAACTCGAACGCTTGACCCTCGCCATCCAGTCCCTGCCCGAACGCTGCCGCGAGGTCATGACCTTGCGCAAGGTCTACGGACTGTCCCAGAAAGACATCGCCGCGCGCCTCGGCATTTCCGAGTGCACCGTCTCGGCGCAGCTCACGATTGGTGTGCGCAAATGCACCGAGGCGTTCGCCCGGGACCGCCGCGAGGAGGGACTCCGATGAGCCATCCCACGCCCGACGAACAAGCCGCCGACTGGCTGATCCGGCGCGACCGCGGTCTCACACCTGCCGAGCAGGACGACTATCTCCAATGGCTCGCCGCCGATCCGCGCCACGGCGACGCCCTCGCGCGCCAGCAAGCTACGTGGCGCGAACTCGACCTCCTCGCCGACTGGCGCCCGGAGCACGCCCCCGAACCCAACCCCGCTCTGCTCGCGCCGCCGCGCCGCGCTGCGCGTAGTCCTTTGCGCTGGCTCGGTCCCGTCGCGCTCGCCGCTGCGGCGTGCGTGGCCCTCGTTTTTTTCCTCAATCGAGAAACCCAGCCGCCTGCGGCCACCGTGTCCGCGACGCCCGTAGTCGCCACCGGCTACGAAAAACGCCTCCTCGACGACGGGTCCGTCGTCGAACTCAACCGCGGTGCCTCCGTCTCCGTTTCCTACACCGCCGCCGAGCGCCGTGTGCGGCTCCTGAGCGGCGAGGCGCACTTCACGGTCGCGAAGAATCCCGCCCGCCCGTTCATCGTCAGCGCCGCTGGCGTCGAGACGCGTGCAGTCGGCACCGCTTTCAACGTCCGGCTCGGAGCTGCGGCCGTCGAGGTCCTCGTGACCGAAGGCCGCGTGCAAGTCGCCGCCGCGTCACCGGCGACTGCTTCCAACCCAACTCTCGGTGTCGGTGAAAAAGTCGTCGTGCCCCTCGCTGCTCACTTCGAGCCCGGCGCACCAGCCTCCTCCATTGTTCCGGTCGCCATCAGCGCTGAGGAAATCGCTCGCACGCTCGCGTGGCAGCCGCGCCTCCTCGAGTTTTCCGCCGCACCGTTGGCGGAAGTCGTCGCCGAATTCAACCGCTACAATACGCTCCAACTGTCCCTCGCCGATCCCGCGTTAACCAGTCTGCCCGTAACCGCCTCCTTCCGCTCCGACAATGCCGAGGGTTTCGTTCGTCTCCTCGAAGCCACCGCTGGCGTCCGTGCCGAGCGGCGCAGCCAAACGATTTCGCTCCGCCGCACGATTTCTCCCTAGTGTGTTCGGCTCAGTCGGCCGTCTTGCACTGACCACGACCCGACTTATGCCCCACCTACCCCGCCCCTCGCGCTGGCTCTGCCTCTCCGTCTTCGCCGCCCTGATCCTCGGCCACACCCTCGCCGCCGCCTCAGCGCCACAACGCTTCGACATTCCCGGCGGCGACGCCGCGACCGCGCTTCGCCTCGCCGCGCAACAAGCCGGCCGTGAAATCATGTTTCCTGCCGCCGTCGTGCAGGGCGTCCGTGTCGCGGCCGTCCGAGGCGAGTTCACCGTCGAGGAAGCCGTCACGCGAATGCTCGCGGGCACCGAGCTCCAACTCGTGCGCGACCCCGGCTCCTCCGCTCTCGCCATTGGCCGCGCGGCTCCCGTCGCGCCCCTTCGCGCCCTCCCGCCCCCAGCCTCGACCTCCACGTTGCCGAAGGCGGCGACCGAGGCCATCCTCCTCACCGCCTTCGAGGTCAAGGAAGACGCCTCCGACACCTACCAAGCCACGAACACCAATTCCATCACCGGCACCAGCGTCGCACTCGGCAAGACCGCCCTCGACGCCAAGATATTTAACCGGCAGCTCATGGACGAGATGGCCGTCGTCGACATGACCCAGATGCTCTCCCAGCTCGGCGGTCTCGGCTCCGCTATTATCGCTGGCGGCAACGAGGAAGTGCGCGGCGATCTGGACGGCGACCGGCAGGACCCGAAGAGCATGACCATGCGCGGGCTCACCATTAACAATCCCCGGCGCGACGGCTTCCTGCGGGCCGACACGGCGTTGATGGACTCGTTCGATGTCGAGCGGGTCGACGCGCTCGGCGGCTCCAACTCGCTGCTCTTCGGCTCCGGCGATGCCGGTGGTGTGATCACCACCAACTCGAAGCGTGCCACCCTGGGTCGCCCGCTGCGTGGCTCGCTCACCGCCGGCGGAGACTCCGAAGGCACGCGCCGCTACACCTTCGATGCCGGCGCCGGCTTCAAGTATTGGGGCTTCCGCATCAACGCGGTCCACGGCGACACGAAATATTTTCGCCCGGCCAACCGCCAGTTGAACGAAGGCCTGACTCTCGCGACGACGATTCGGCCCTGGAAAAATCTCGAGATCCGCGGCGAGTGGCGCCACTTGGTCCGCGACACCGCCTATCCCAACTCGGGCATTGTGCGCGCGCCGCTCACCCAGTTGCTGCCCACCGGCGAGCGGGTGGACAACCAGAGCACGCGCTACCTGGCGGCCTTCCCCAACGTGCTCGCGCTGACCGACGGACTCATCGATCTGACGAAGGCCGATACTCTCTTCGGCCCCTACCAGGCTTTTAACTTTAAGAACGTCAGCAAATCCGTCGTCGCCGAAGCGAAGCTGGCCGAGGGTCTCGCGGTGCAGGTGCGCTACGGCCACGACGCGCGCGTCAACAACGCGCTGACCCCGACGAACAACACGATCTTCGCCCCGGGTGCCGCCGGTAATCTCTACACTGACCCGGCGACAGGGCAGGTCGGCACGAAGTGGGCGTTCAACTTCCCCTTCCCGGTGTTGAACCCCTTTCATACCGGAGCTCGCGGCTACCGCGCTGCCGTGGTCTACGGAAAAGACCTCCGCCGGTGGGGATCACATACGGCCAGCGCGTTTTTTCAGGACATGCAGTCCTGGACGAACCAGGATCAATGGGCATTTTATGAGGCGGACGCGTCCGGCAAAGCGCCCGTGAACCCGGCGCTGATCAGTGTGGCCGACTCCGGCCGCATCCGCATCCCGGCGGTCTGGGTCCCCGTCAATCCCACCCAGATCGTGGGCGGCCAGAAATGGCCCTTCTCCTCGCTCGTCCATCCCAACGGCAAGACCTACGTCTCGCAACCGCTGATCTATGCCAACGCCGTCCCTCCGACCGCGGGCAACCCTCTCGGCCTTTCCGGCCCGATCAACGCGGCGACCGGCCAGAGCACCGTCAATGGCTACAGCCACGAGGACGTCAATGAGCGCAGCCAGGGTTTCAGCCTGTTCAGCGAATGGTGGAAGGGTCGCATCGACACCATGGTCGGCTACCGGTCCGAGGAGGCGAGCGGCCTCCGCACCAACGTTGGCCTCAAGCGCGGTCCCATCACCTACGACAGCCTGACGACCGGCGGGGTCGTCGACACCCCGCTGAAGGGCGTGCGCGTCTCGTTCAACTACGCCACCAACGCCAAGATCAACTTCGACACCACGCGCGACATCTACAACCAGCCGCTTCCACCCGGCAAAGGCGTGAGCAAAGACATCGGCTTGAAGTTCGGTCTGTGGCAGGACCGCGTCTCCGGAAATTTCAATTACTACCAGTCCGAGGCCCAGAATTTCACGGCCACGATCGGCAATCGCAATGACGTGGATCCCGACGGCATCAACGGTCGCAACGGCGGACCTTCCTACACGTTCAGCAAAACGTCCGACGGCTACAACCTCTCGCTCTCCTCACGTCCGACCCGGGGCTGGGAAATCCGCGTGAACCTCGCCACCGCCAATGGCAGCGAGCGCACCAACGTCGACCTGCCGCAATTCTACAACGACCAGTTCAACACCACCACTGTCGGGGGCCAGACGGTCGTCGGCGTCCGCGCCACGGCGGGCGGAGCCGTCACGCCTCTGCTCGTGCCCTCCGACCCACGCGATCCCGCCTCGGCCCGGATTCCGCTTTCCCTCGCGATGATGAAGGATCCGAACAGCCCTTACGTCGCGCAGCTCGACATCGAGTCCGGCCAGATCCTCAACGCCCAATTGCTCGGCCTCCTCACCCCGGGCGTCGGCACGGCCGTCACCGGACTCCCGCTCAGCGACCACCAACTCGGCTTCGTCTCGCCCTCCGGCGGCACCCTGATCGTCCGCCGCGCCGGCGAAAAAACCATCGGCTACGCCGAGCGGAGCTACAGCCTGATCAACCGCTACCAGTTCCACGAAGGCCTGCTCCGCGGTCTCGTCGTCGGTCTCAGCACCAGTCTGAAGGATAATCAGCGCGGCTACATGTTCACCGACGTCGCCGACGCGAGCAAACGGAAGATGTATTACTTTCCGGACCGCCTCCTGCAGGATCTGTTCGCCGTCTACCGCTTCAAGCCGGTGGGGAAAATTCGCACTTCCCTGCAGATCAACGTGACCAATTTGATGGACGCCAATGAAGTCGTCTACCTCGTCCGCTCCACCAACGGCACGCTTCGCTACGCGCAATGGCTCAACAACCCGCGCAAGCTGGGCGTCACCACCACGGTGAGTTTCTGATGAGTTCATCGGGGAACCCAAGCCGGTTGAAAATCCGGTTAGCTCTTAAACCAACGTCTGTTAATCTTTGGATTGTCATGGCGAGAACTGAACCAGGGCGCAGCGCCTTGGGTGCCCGAGGCAACGAACTTTGTTTGTCATGGCGAGGAGCGCAGCGACGTGGCCATCCATCTGAAATTTCAGCTGGAATGCCGCGCCCGCCAAGCCGGGCTCGCAATGACAAACCGTGTGAGTTCATTAGCAGGAGCGAAGCGACGAAGCCATCCAGCTGGATCGCCGCGGCGCGCTTCGCGCACCTCGCGATGACAAAAATCTAAGGCACGACAGCCGGACATATTAGCCAACAGATGAAACGCACCTTCACGCTCCTCGCTACCTTGCTGCTGAGTCTGCGCTTGTCCGCGCAGGCCGCCGCGCCCGTTTACGACGTCGTCGTCTACGGCGACTCCTCCGCCGCCGTCACCGCCGCCATCGCGGTAAAGCGCGAGGGCCGCTCCGTCATTCTCGTGAATCCCACGGGCTTCCCCGGCGGCATGAGCGCCAGCGGACTCGGCGCCAGCGATTTTCTCGGCCGACGCAATACGTTCGGCGGCATCGCCTCGGAGTTCTACGACGCCATCGCCGCGGCCTACGGCGAGAAATACATCCGCAGCTTCGAGCCCCACGTGGGCAAGCGCGTATTCGAGAAAATGATCGCCGACGCCGGCGTGACGGTCGTGTTCAACGAGCAGCTCGACCGCACTCCCGGAAAAGGCGTGAAGATGGCAGGCAAACGCATCGCTGCGATCACCACGCTCAGCGGAAAAACTTATCGCGGCAGCATGTTCATCGACGCCACCTACGTCGGTGATCTCCTGGCCGCCGCCGGCGTGACTTACACCGTGGGTCGCGAAGCTGAGAGCCAATACGGCGAGGACATGGCCGGCGTGCGGCGCGGCGATACCAAGCCGCGCGTCCACTACACGCAGCGCGACAAGGATCACTTCATCAAAGACGTGGACCCCTATGTGAAGCCGGGCGATCCCAGCAGCGGGCTGCTGCCATATGTTTTCCGCATCGAGGGTCTCGCCAACGGCCAGGGCGACCGAAAGATCCAAGGCTACAACTACCGCGTCTGCCTGACGACCGACCCCGCGCTCCGCATCCCGCTCGAGAAACCCGCCGGTTACCATGAAATCGATCACGAGTTGCTGCTCCGGAATTTCGACGCCGGCGATGATCGACTGCCTGCGTTGGTCGAGCCTCTCGCCGGCCAAGGCTCGAAGGTCGATTGGAACAACATGCACGCCGTCGGCTCCGATCTCCCCGGCGCCAACTGGGACTACCCGGAAGCCAGCTACGCGCGGCGCCGCGAAATCGAAAAAGAACACGAGACCTACATCCGCGGTTTCCTCTGGACCCTCTCCAATAATCCGCGCGTCCCCGCTGCCATCCGCCAAAAGGTCAGCGCCTACGGTTTGTCCAAAGACGAATTCACCGACAACGGCGGCTGGCCATGGATGATCTACATCCGCGAAGCGCGCCGCATGGTGACCGACTACGTGATGACCCAGCACGACTGCGAAGGAAAACGCAGCGCCCCCGATCCGGTCGGCCTCGGCTCCTTCGGCATGGACTCTCACGTGGTGCAGCACTTCGTCACCGAAAGAGGCTTCGCCATCAGCGACGGCGTCATCTGGCGCGTTCCGCCCAAGCCCTACGGCATTTCCTATCGCTCGATCATCCCACGCCAAGGCGAGTGCGAGAATCTCCTCTCGCCCGTTTGCGTGTCTGCGACCCACGTCGCCCACGGCTCGATTCGCATGGAGCCTGTCTTCATGGCGCTCGGACAAAGCGCGGCCACGGCCGCCGGCGTGGCGCTCGACAAAAACACCAGCGTGCAAGCCGTCGCTTACCCTCTCCTGCGCGAACGTTTGCTCGCCGGGAAACAGGTCCTGCAGCCGTAGACGGAGCGCGCGCCCGTGCATGCGGGTTCATCCGTCGACCGCTTTTCCAGTCTCATTTCGCCCCGCGCGCCGCCACACCCACAGGAAATTCGTCGCCAGACTGAGCAGCGTGGAGAGGACGACGGCCAGCGTCGCAGCCCACAGATATGGCACGTCGATTCGCTGCAGGGCATTTGCCGTCGTCCACCACAGGGCGAATCCGCCAGCGTTCGCCACGTGATATTTCCACAGGCGAGCCCACGTCGGCCGGCCTTGGCTAAATACCCAACGGTCGTTCGCGAGGAAACGCAGCAGCGTGCACATTTCCGCCTGCACGAGAGACGCGGCCCAGAACGGCCACCCGAGGACGCCGACGAACAATTTCAGCAGACTCAGCCCGATGCCCAAAAAGATCACGCCCACGAAAAACCATCGCACGACGGGATGGGCTTTCAAAATCCATGGGCTTTCGGACATCCCCGGATGCACCGCCATCCCGGGCCGCGTGACGAGCGAAATCATTTTGAGGCAGCCAATCGCACGCACCGCCGTCTGCCGGACATGGCCCCAAATCCACGGGCTGGAAAGCCCGTGCCACGTGGCATGGGCTTTCCAGCCCATGTGTCCGGGAAATATTTGCCAGCGTGACATCCACCACCCCGCCGCATTAGTTCAGCCGCCGATGCCGACCCGAGGAAAGCCGACCAAAAAGAAAAGGACTCCGGCGGTCGCCCGACCGAACCGCACCCACGTCAGTCTCGACGACATCGCACGCGAGGCAGGCGTGTCGCGCATGACGGTGTCGCGGGTGCTCGGCAATCGTGGGCGTTTTTCCGAGGAAACCCGCGCCCGCGTGGTCGCGATCGCCGAGTCCAAACGCTACCGGCCGAATCGCATGGCGCGGGCAGTCCACACCGGCCGCTCCCTGACCATCGGGCTGCTGCTCCCGGTGCACGGGCCCTACTACTCCCGAGTGGCGCAGGGTGCCCACGACGAGTTGGCGGCCGCCGGCTATAGTGTGCTGCTCGGCTCGAATCCCCACGACAGCGGCCCCGCAGCCCATGCGGAAGAACTCCGCTTGGTGCACGCCTTCCTCGACCGGCGCGTCGATGCGTTCGTGCTGCGCCCGGTGAACGATGACGCCACGCGCGTCTACTACCGCGAGATTCACGAGCGGGGCGTCCCACTCGTCTCGGTCGATCGCCGCCTCGCCGGATCATTCTGCGATTTCGTCGGCACCGACGACGCGCTGGGCGGGCGTCTCGCCGCGGAGTATCTGCACAGCTTGGGCCATCGGCGACTGGGCCATCTCGCCGGTCCGACGGAAGTGAGTTCGGCCCGGCTCCGGCGCCAAGCGTTCGAGGACACCATCGCGTCTTTCAAAGACGGGACCAAGTGCCAAGTCGTCGCAGCGGGTTTCCACCCCAGCGAGGCCGACGCGCTCACCTTGCTGGACCGCGCGGCGCGACCGACCGCCGTGTTTGCCGTCAGCGATTGGGGAGCGGCGACGCTCTACGCCGCAGCGCATCGACTGGGCCTGCGGATACCGCACGATCTGTCGGTGCTCGGTTTCGCCGATCTCGTTTTCGCCGGGCTGCTGAACCCCGGCCTTTCGACTCTCGCGCAGCATCCCGAAGCAGTGGGCCGCGAGGCCGCCCGACTTGTTCTCCGTCGGCTCGGGCAACCTACGTCGGCCCGCCGAAACACCACAGTCTTGGTCCCGCCGGAACTGATCGTGCGCGGCTCCACCGCCCCGTCGGCAAAAACGACCCCGTAATCGAGTTACTCGCGGACAAGAATGTCCATTAGGTTGCTGGCTTTTGCCATGATAACGTGTTTGCGTTACATGTAACTTAATAAAGTCTTTCGCCCGCTTCGCCGCTCCCCCACTCTGACTACGTTCAAGACTTCGGGTCTGCCGTTTCCTCGCGCCTCTTTCCGTCAACTTCACCCACCTACCCCGTAAGCCCCCCATGAACCCACTGCCCCGCCTCACTGTCCTTGCTGGTTGCCTCACGTTGGTCGCCACATCGAGCGTTGCTCAAACCGTCCCGACTCCTCCCGCCACGTCCACCGCTTCCGGCGCTGTCGTCCTCACTCCCTTCGAAGTCTCGTCCGACAAGGACAACGGCTACGCCGCCACTGAGACCCTTGCCGGCACGCGCATGCGCACCAGCCTGCGCGACGTCGGCGCCTCGCTCACGATCCTCACGCCGGAATTTCTCCGCGACCTCGGCGTCAACTCCTTCGAGCAAGCACTCCTCTACACGCCCAGTGTCGACTCGACCGAAGGTGACAACACCGACGCCAATCGCGCGGGCGGCACCCAGATGCGCTTCGGCACCGGGCAGTCTTATTCCATTCGCGGCTTCAACACCAATGCCGGCAACCAATCGATCTCCCACGATTTCTTCGCCGCCCTCGAACCCACCGACAACTACAACCTCGAGCGCATCACGCTGTCGCTCGGACCGAACGCTCTCCTGATCGGCGTCGGCAATCCCCAGGGCACGGCCGTCACCTCCACCAAGCGCGCCCAGTTGCAGCGACGGAAAACGGAGGTGCAGACGCAGGCTGACTCCAACGGTTCGCTGCGCCTCGCGGTCGACCACAATCAGCCGCTCATCAAGGACAAGTTGGGTTTCCGCCTCAACCTGCTGCACGACGAGGCGCGCGAGTTCCGCAAATATGAGGGCAAAAACCAGGAGCGCCTCACCCTTAGCGTGTCGGCCAAACCTTGGGCGAACACGAAGCTCACGCTCAATCACGAGAGCTACTCGCTCGGCACCAACGCCTCGAGTTTGGTCTGGGGCTTTGATGGCGGCGCCTTGCGCTGGGCGGCGGCAGGCAAACCGACGATTGATTTCGTGCCGGCCGGGCAGACGTGGACCGCTACGCGCCCCTATCTCGACGCCACTGGAAAACCCATCCCGGTCGCCCGCGGCGTCGTGGATCCGGATGGCCTCGTCGACTCCCGCAACGACTTCGATCCAAACCTCGTGCTGGCCCAGATCGCCGGCAACACCCAGGTCTACACCGTCGGGCTGAATCTCCCGAATCCGATGATCAACACCCGCTATCAGGGCCAGCTTTCGGCGGCCACGTTTGGCGGTGTCTCGAGTGCCAACTACCAATCCGCCAATCCCTGGGCCCTGTTCGGACTGAGCAAGAGCACCAATCTCAACGGCGGCACCTGGAACGATCCCTCGTCCGCGCAACACGGACGCTGGAGCCAGCTCATGCTCGAGCAGAAACTCGCCGAAGGACTCTTCCTCGAACTGGGTGGCAATCTGGCGCTCTACAACCAGTCGCAGGCACCGAATTTTTTCACGACCGTCACGATCGATCCGAACCGCTACCTGCCCGACGGCTCGTCCAACCCCGGCTATCTCGTCCCCTACGCCGACAACGCCCAGATGCAGTTTCGCCCGATCAAGAACCGTTCGGCCGAATATCGCGCCACGCTTTCCTACGAACTGGATTTGACGAAGCGCCACCGCTGGTTCGGCAAACACAATTTCGCCGGGCTCTACCAAACCACGCGCTCCGACGCGGACCAGGATCTCACGCGCGTATTTAACCTCGCCACCGTCGGCCTGCCGGCGGCCGGCGGCTGGTCCGGCGATGCGGTCAATGCCGGCAACGGACTGCAGACCCGGGCCTATTTCGTGAACGGAAACGTGCCCGTGCTGCCCGACTCCGTGCAGGTGCTGAACCATCTCGCGCAGCTCAACAGCTACGGAAAATTGCTCGGTGCGACAGCCAACGAATCCGCCCCGCTCAATCTCAGTCGCATCTCTTTTCTCAATCCGCTCAAAAGCAAATTCACCTCCAAGGCCTTTTCCCTCGGGTGGCAGGCGCGGTGGTTCGACGGCCGTCTGGTCACCGTCGCCGGCTACCGCGCGGACGACACCAAGAGCTACGGCGTGCCCACTACGCGCAACGTCGCCAATCCTGCCATCCCCGGCTCCGCCACCGATCCGTTGAAGCAGACGTTCGCACTCGCGCGGGACGTCCCCTACAACGCCCAGCCCTCGATCGTGGCCGACGGCCAATCCCGCACCTACGGCGGCGTCTATCACGTGCTGCCGTGGCTCTCGCTCACCTACAATCAGTCGAGCAATTTTCTGCCGGTGCCCAACGCCTCCTGGGTCGATCCGTTGGGCCGCGCCGCGCCCAATTCCCTCGGCAAAACCGTGGACTACGGTGTGCGTTTTTCGTTTCTCCAAGGCCGGCTGGCCCTCGGCGTGAACCAATTCACGACGTCGGCCGACAATCAGGCGCGCAATGCCAACGCCAGCGTCGGCGGCACCCGCAACATTCTCGGGCGGCTGCGCACCAACTACAAAGTTCCGGGCGACCCGTATTTCAGCGACTTGGCCGAAGCCGGCGGCTATCCCGTCGACACCGGCAATACGTCGGACACGTGGAGCTACGTCGCCGAGGGCTACGAGATGAATCTCGTCTACAACCCTTCGCGCAACTGGCGCGTCTCGCTCTCCGGCAGCGTCAACACCAACAAACTCGGCACCCACCTCGAGGCCGTCGGCGCCTATCTCTACACCGACTCGAAATTCCAAGGCCTCGGCACCTGGAAAAAATTCGCGAGCGAGCTCCGCAAGATCGAAGCCGGCCAGGCCTCCTCGATTTTCAATCTCAATCCCGCCAATGCCACGGCGAAGGCCCAGGCCGCCGCCGACGCGCTCTTCATCGAGCAACAGACCGCCGCCCAGGAGAAAAGCTACCTCGACGACGTGGCACTCAACGGCGTCACCACCGCGCGCAACGGCAAATATGCGTTCAACGGTCTCGTCACGCGCGTGTTCAACGAAGGCCGGCTCAAAGGCTGGACGGTCGGCGGAAATTTCCGCTGGCGCAGCGAAAACACGATCGGTTACCAGCGTCTCGCCGACACCGCCGGCGTGCCCAACGGCCGCATCGACGTCGCGCGTCCACTCCTCGGTAAAGAATTCTGGGACCTCGGCGCGATGGTTTCTTATCAGCGCCGCATCTTCAACAACGTGAATCTCCGCACGCAGCTCAACATCCAGAACCTGCCCAACTGGCAGACGCCGCGCCTCGTGCGCTCCGACTACGATACCAACGCCGTCTACGGCACGACCAACGCCATTGTCCCTGTCCTCTGGGAACTCCGTCGCCCGCGAAACTACGTCCTCACGGCGACGTTTGAATTCTGATTTCAAAGCAGGGCGGGGTCTCTGCCCCGCCCTCAAAAACTTCGAGTGCGGCTCAACGCCCTGCAACCCGTCCCATGCACCTCTACCGCTTTGCTCGATGCCTTCTCCTTCTGCTCACGGCGGTCACAACCGCCGTCGCCGCGCCCGCCTCGCAGCCAAACATCCTCTTCATCTTCGCCGACGACTGGGGTTGGGGCGACCTGTCGTGTCACGGCCATCCCTACGTCAAGACCCCGAACATCGATCGGCTGGCCCGGGAGGGGACAGACTTCCACCGGTTCACGGTCGCGAGCGGCGTGTGTTCGCCGAGCCGGACCGCGGTGCTGACGGGGCACTTCCCGGCGCGCTACAATATCGACGGCCACTTCGCGTGGGTAAAAAACAACGCCCAGCGTAACATGCCGGACTGGCTAGACCCGAAGACGCCGACGCTGCCCCGGATGCTGCAGTCCGCCGGCTATGCGACGGCCCACTTCGGCAAATGGCATCTTGCGAATGATATGATCCCGGATTCGCCCCTGCCGATAGTTTACGGCTACGACGAATACGGGGCGTTCAACTGCGCCGGGGAGCAGATACCCGTGCATGAGGACGCGGCCCGGGCGATTGCCTTCATCGAGAAGAGCGCGGCGGCGAGGAAGCCCTTCTTCATCAATCTGTGGATGCACGAGCCGCATACGCCCTTTCACACGGTGCCCAAATACGAGTGGCGCTTTCGCGAGCTGAAAAACCGGGAGGACCAGATCTACGCTTCCGTGCTTGCCCATGCGGACGACCGCATTGGCCAGGTGCTCGCCGCCTTGGACCGGTTGAAACTGACGGAGAACACGCTGGTGATTTTCAGTTCCGACAATGGACCCGCCCGCGGCGCGGCAGGAGCGAAACTCGATTTGTCCTACGATACCGCCACCGGCGCAGGCTGGGGTATCGCTGCGTCCAAGGGCATCACGGCCGGTCGGAAAGGCTACAAGGCCGCCTTGTTCGAGGGCGGCATCAACGTGCCGTTCATCGCCCGCTGGCCCGGCCAGATCGCGGCAGGCAAGGTCGACCACACTTCGCTCATCTCCGCCGTGGATCTGTTGCCGACGTTCTGCGAGATCGCCGGTGCCCAACCGCCGCCGTCCTACGTGCCCGACGGCGTCAGCCAGGTAGCCACGCTCAAGGGCCGCGCCGCCCCATCGCGCAGCAAACCGCTCTTCTGGCGGATTGACGCGAACTGGCCGCCGCGCAAAGACGCGCCGGATCACTGGGCCGCCCACGTCGTCGTGGATGCCCACTGGAAACTTCTCGTCAGCCGGAAACAGGACCACGTTGAGCTCTACGATCTCCAGCAGGATCCCATGGAAAAATCGGACCTCAGCCCATCGCAGCCCGACGTGGTCACTCAACTCCGCCAGAAACTCGGCGCTTGGCAAGCCACGCTGCCCGCGCATCCCCGCGGCGAAGTCTTTTCCGCGGAACGCTCGAAATAGCATGGGCCGAGGAAAGCCACGTGACCCGCGCGCCTTTCCACTCCACTTTTTTGCCACCCATGAAACACACCCTCTCCATCCTCGTCCTGCTGCTCGCCGGGTTCCACCGCGCGGAGGCCGCGAAGCCCAACGTCATCTACATCATGGCCGACGAGCTTGGCTACTATGAGCCGGGGTTCATGGGTGGGATGACGATCCAGACGCCGAACCTCGACCGCATGGCGAAGGAGGGCGTCGTGTTTCGCAATCTCTTCGCCGGTTCCTCCGTGTGTGCGCCCACGCGGTGCGCCTTTCTCACCGGCAAACACAGCGGGCACACGTCCGTGCGCTCGAATGGCGGCGGCACGCCGCTGCGCGCGGACGAGACGACCATCGCCTCGATCCTCAAGCCGCTGGGCTACGCGACCGGCGGCTACGGCAAGTGGGGCTGCGGCGGGCGCGACTCGACGGGCGTTCCGGAGCAGCACGGGTTCGATGAATTCCTCGGCTACTACGACCAAGTCCACGCGCACACCTATTTCCCACCCTACCTCATCCGCAACAGCGAGGAAGTGCCGCTCGCGGGCAACCGTGGCGGCAGCGGCGGCAAGACCTACTCGCACTACGTCATCCACGAGGCAGCGGTGAAATTCATCCGCGCTAACAAGGACAAGCCCTTCTTCGCCTACCTGCCCTACACGCCGCCGCACGGAAATTTCGACATTCCTGACAGCGACTCCGCGTGGGCGCTTTACAAGGACAAGCCGTGGCCCGAGCCCGCGCGGCGTTACGCCGCGATGGTCACGATGATGGACCGCCACGTCGGCGAAGTTCTCGCGCTGCTCAAGGAGCTCGGCCTCGACGACAACACGCTCGTCTTCTTCAGTGGCGACAATGGTGGCGCGGATTACTTCACCTCCGCCGAGCATCCGCGCGGCATTCACAGCGCCAACAAGCAACCGCAAACGGGCGTCGAGTATCGCGGCAAGAAGGGCACGCTCTACGAGGGCGGATTGCGCGTCCCCTTCATCGCGCGCTGGCCGGGCAAAATCGCGCCGGGCCGTGTGAGCGAGCATCTCGGCTATTTCCCGGACATTCTCCCGACGGTGGCCGAAGTCACGGGAGCCAAGGCGCCCGCAGACGTTGATGGCATCAGCATTCTGCCCGAACTGGTCGGCGAGAAAGCGGCAGGGCGCGCGCAGCCGCAGCACGAGTATCTTTATTGGGAAATCAACCAATGGACCGCGATCCGCCAGGGCCCTTGGCGGGCCGTTCGGCCCAAGGGCAACGCGGCCTGGGAGCTCTACGACCTCGCCGCCGACCCGAGCGAATCAAAGGATATCGCGAAAACGAATCCAGGCATGCTCGCCAAGCTCACCGCGCTCGCGGAGAAGGCACACGAGCCGGTGCGGGAAGGCACATTCACCCGCACCGATCGACACCAGCGCGACCAGCGCGCGAAGTTTGGCCAGCAGGACGAAGCGGCGGCACCGGAGGGGAAAGCGAAGGGCAGAAAGAAAGCCGCCGCCCCCTCGCCATGAAACGTCTTTTTCTCCCCCTCTCCCTCTCTCTCCTTCTCTCCCTCTCCGGCATTGCCACCGCCGCGCCCGCGGCTCCGGCCCCGCGCCCCAACGTCGTCTTCATCTTCGCCGACGACTGGGGCTGGGGCGATCTCTCCTCGCACGGTCACCCGTGGTTGCAAACCCCGCACCTCGACCGCCTCGCGCGCGAGGGCACCGATTTTCACCAGTTTAACGTCCTCAATCCTGTCTGCTCGCCGAGCCGCGCGGCCGCGATGACGGGCATGTTCCCCTCGCGCTTCGGCATTCATCAACACTTCGCCGCGCCTGCGCAAAATCTCGCCCGCAACATGCCCGACTGGCTCGACGCCCGCGCGCCCAGCGTCGCGCGGTTTTTCCAGCAGGCTGGCTACCGCACCGCCCATTTCGGCAAATGGCACCTCACCAATCGCAACACGCACGGCGCGCCCGCGCCCACTGCTTATGGCTTCGATGAGTTTGCCGTCTTCAACGGCGGCGCCGAAACGGCCTCCGCTGGTCTCCACGCCACCCCGGACAACGCGGTGAAATTTATCGCCGCGAACAAAGACCGCCCGTTCTTCCTCAACGTCTGGCTCCACGAGAGCCACCTGCCGCACGTGCCCACGAAAGCGTCGTTGGAAAAATGGAAACACCTCGACGAACAGAAACGCGTCTACGCTGCCGTCATAACCGATGGCGACAACGCGGTCGGCCGCGTGCTCGATGCCCTCGAAGCCGCCGGAGTCGCACAAAACACGATCGTGCTTTTCTCCAGCGACAACGGCCCCGAGACCACCGCCGCGAAGACGCAGCTCACGTCCCGCGACAACGACGCGGACGCCAACGGTTACGGCGGCTACTACAGCGTCGGCTCCAGCGGCGGTCTGCGTGGCGAGAAACGCAGCCTCTTCGAAGGCGGCGTGCGCGTGCCCTTCCTCGTCCGGTGGCCCGGCCACACTCCCGCCGGCGCGATCAACCACACGACCGCTTTCACCGCCGTCGATCTGCTGCCCACGCTCTGCGCCGCCGCCGACATCGCGCTCCCGCCCGACTATCGCGGCGATGGGGAGAACCTCCTCACCGCGTTCAACGGCCAACCCGTCGCACGCACGCGACCCATCTTCTGGGCCTGGACCGGCAAGGCGGCCGAACCCCATTGGTGGCCGCGCCTCGCCGTGCGCGACGGCGATTGGAAACTGCTCCTGACCGACGACGCCAAGCGCGTCGCGCTGCACCGCCTCACCACCGACCGGGCAGAAGCGGTCGACGTCGCAAGGGATCACCCGGAAGTCGTCGCCCGCCTCACCCAGCTCGCGCTCGCGTGGAAAGCCACGTTGCCCACCACGATCGATCCGTCGTGCATCAGCGCCGCCGACCGCGCCGCCGCACCCACCACGCCCACGCCGCCAGCCACGTCGAACGCCCCCGCTAAAAAAGCCCCGGTCGACCGCGCCGCCGCCTTCGCCCGCATGGACACCAACCACGACGGCGTCCTCACGCTCGAGGAATACGTCGCCGGAATGAAAGACGCACCGAACCTCGAGCAGCGCTTCAAGAACTTCGACCAAAACGGCGACGGAAAACTCAGCCGCGAGGAATTCGTCGCGCCCTCCGGAAAATGATCCTCCCCTTCGCGGCTCCGAGAAACCGACGCCCCCGGAATTTTGTCCTCAGCGCCACGTGCGGTTTCTGAAGCGTAGGATTCCCTGGTAACCAAATAGCAGGCATTCTGGCAGGCGGAGTGCTATTTCTCATCATGCTTTGTTGCGCACCGTCAGGCCGTCGCTTGAATTCCACCAGCGCAAGTTGCCCCACTTAACCGCCACGGAAGGCACGCTCCGAGACGTCCGCATTATCACTCCCCATCTTATGAACTCTCCCGCCCCACGCTCGACCCTTGCTCTCGCTGAACCATCGCTCGGGTCGTCGCTGACGCGCCGCAGCTTCGTCGCGCTGCCGCTGCTGCTCGCCGCGCACCGCACCCTCGCGGCGGCGACGTCGAACTGGCCGGCGTTTCGCGGCCCATTGGCGAGCGGCGTCGGCGATTCGGCGCCGCTGCCGACCGAGTGGAAGGTGAAGTGGAAGACTCCGGTTGAGGGCCTCGGCCACTCGAGCCCGGTGGTCTGGGGCGACCGGATCTTCGTCGCGACGGCGGTGAACTCCACCGGGAAGGCACCGATCAAGCTCGGCCTCTACGGCGACCGCACCGCCGCGGAGGAAACCGCCGAGCAAGCGTGGAAGATCATTTGTTTCGATAAGCGCACGGGCAAGGTGCGGTGGGAGCAGACGGCGCATCAGGCCGTGCCCCGCACGCAGCGCCACCTGAAGGCGACGCAGGCCAACACCACCCTCTCGACCGATGGCAAAGTGCTCGTCGCGTGCTTCGGTTCCGAGGGGTTGCACTGTTACAGCCTCGACGGCGAGCGCCGCTGGAAGAAGGACCTCGGCGTGATCAACGTGAGCAAATACGACGTGGGCTGGGGCTACGCGAGTTCCCCAACGTTGCACGGTGATCGCATCATCCTCCAGTGCGACGCGCCCGACAATCCCTACCTCGCGGCGTTCCGCCTCTCCGACGGCGCAGAGCTCTGGCGCACGCCGCGCAAGGGCGTGTGCGATCGCTGCTGGGCGACACCCTACGTGCACGCCGAGGGCGGGCGCACGCAGGTCGTCGCGAACGGCTGGCCCTACGTGGCGGGCTACGACTTCACCACCGGCGCAGAGCTCTGGCGGCTGAAGACCGGCGGCGACAACCCGATCCCCACACCTTTTTCCGCGCATGGCTTGATTTACGTGGCGAACGGCCACGGCGGCTCCGCGCCCGTGTGGGCGATTCGCCCCGGCGCGAAGGGCGACATCACGCCGGCGGCCGGAGAGACCTCGAGCCCGTTCATCGCGTGGTCCGATCAGAAGAGCGGCATCTACATCCAGACGCCGCTCGTTTACCGCGACCTGCTCTACTGCGGCTCGAACGCCGGCATCTTGAAGTGCATGGACGCCCGGGACGGCAAGGCGCACTATCAAGAGCGCGTGGTGCCCGCCGCCGCCGGCTTTTCGGCGTCGCCGGTGGCCGGAGACGGCAAGATTTACTGCACCAGCGAGGAGGGCGAGGTGCATGTGATCGCCGCCGGCCCGGAGTATCGGAAGCTCGCCGTCAATCGCCTCGAGGAACCCGCGATGGCCACCCCCGCCATCTCGGAGGGGCAGCTTTATTTCCGCACGCTCAATTCATTGATCGCGGTCGGATAGCTCGCATCCGCACTCGGCGTCCCCTCTGGCCAGACCACCAACACCATGCTCACTCCATCCCGTTTCCTCGCCGCGATTTTCTCCGTCCTCGTCGGAGGGATGACCTCGGCCCAAGCCCAGTCCACCTCTGCGGCAACCTCCGCTCCGGCCACTCCCGCCGCCGCTCAGTCCGCGATCGCCCTCGATAAATTTGAGATCAAGGGCGACCGCTTCGAAACCCGTAACGTGGATCAGCCCCGCACGGAGAACGACATCACGCCCTACGTGGTCGTCGACCGCGAACTCATCGATCGCAGCGGCGCGATTTCGATGCAGGACTTCATCACGCAGTTGCCGCAGAACACCGCCAACGCCGTCTCACCGAGTGGCATCGGCAACACCAACGCGAACGTGAGCGTGATCAATTCCCGTGGTCTCGGCGCCGCCGATACGCTCGTCCTCGTCAACGGCCGGCGCCTGCCCAGCGGGTCAGCGTCGTCCACCGCGTCCGGGCAAGCCGACCTCAATACCATCCCGCTCTCGGCCGTCGAACGCATCGAGTTCCTGCCCAGCTCGGCGGGTGCGATCTACGGCGCCAACGCCACCGGCGGCGTGGTGAATATCATTCTGCGCAGCGACTACCGCGGCTTCGAGGTTTCCACCACTTATGGCAATCGCACCAGCGCGGGCGATGTCGCCCGGGTGGGGCTTTCGCTCGCGGGCGGCCTGGTGTTCAATCAAGGCCGGACCCAGTTGATGATGTCGGCGAATTTTTCTCACAACAACGGCATGTCGAATAACGAGGGGGGATTTTACGCCCGCATGCGGACGCGCGTGCTGGAGCGCAATCCCTCGCTCTTCACCGGGCTGGCGTTTCCCACCGTCGGCTCGAACCTCAACATCCAGCGCGCGACGGGCGCCACCACGAACCTGCCGATCCTCAACGTGCCCTATGCGTCCGTCCCGCGCACGTCGAACGGCGTCCTGACGGCAGCGCAACTCATCCCCCAGCTCGACAACAACGCCACGGAAGGCTGGGGCGCGCGCGGTGGCGGCGGCCAGAACTGGACGCGGCAGGAGCAGGGCATTCGCGCCCTCATGACCGAGTTGACGCACCGCTTCACGAAGGAGACGGAGGCGACGCTCCAGGTTAATCTGGCCGAAAACACGGCGTTTGTTTTCGACGGCGAGTTTCTCCAAACCTCGGTTCCGGCCGCCAACCCGTTCAATCCCTTTGGCACTGCGGCGCTCGGCGCCGCCGGCGTGCCGGTGCTGATTACAACGCGCCTGCACGACACCGCCAACACCCCGCGCAACACCAAAACCCAAACCTGGAATGTGCTGAGTTCGTTGAAGGGCCGGCTCCCCGGCGACTGGCGCTGGAACGGCGACGTTTCCTATGGCCACTCCACCCAGAGCCGCCGGTTGAATACGGTCGTGGCGGCGCGCGTGACCCAGGCCCTCGCCGGCACCTTGCCGGGATTCGTCGGCAAATTCTACAATCCCTTCATCGGGCCCGCCAGCGGCCTCGCCAACGATCCCGCCCTCGTGGCCGAGATCAGCCGCATCAATGTTCAGGGCGCCAGCACCGGTATGTGGTCGAGCGCTCTGCGCGTCGCGGGCCTCATCAAGTTTCTGCCGCTGGTCGAGCCGCAGCTCTCGGGCGGGGTCCAGTGGCGCACCGACTCGGCTTTCAACGGTCTCAACGGCGACATTGTGGTCGGCACCAACAGCCCGCCTACCGCTGTCAACACGCCCGATATCACGCGCGAGACCTACGCCACCTATGTCGCGGCGACCGCGCCGCTGATCGACGCGAAACGCGCCCAGCCGTTCGTGAAGCGCCTGGAGATCACGGGCTCGCTCCGTTATGAGCACCAGACCGGGGAAGTCGCCGGAGCCGCCACCGCCGCCCTCCGCAAAGGATCTTACGGCAGCACGACGTCCGCGACGGGCCTGCGCTTTGAGCCGATCACCGGTCTGACCTTCCGCGCGAGCTACGGCGAGGGCTTCACGCCGCCATCCGTGGGCAGCATCGGGGCCACGTTGGTCAGCGAAATTCCGCTGACCATCACCGATCCGCGCCGCAACCAAGCCTATGCGGTCGCCAACGTCATCAGTGGCGGCAACCCCAACCTGACCCCCGAAACGTCCCGGAGTTTCACTTACGGCGTGGTCTTCCAGCCGCGCTGGCTCACTGGCTTGCGCATCAGCGCGGATTTCTACAGTATCAAGAAGCAGGATCGCATCGTCAACGTGACCACGGCGACCCTGCTGGCGAACGAAGCGCTGCTCCCCGCCGGCCGGATCACGCGGGCCGCCCCGACCGCCACCGACACCGCCGCCGGCCTGCCCGGCGTGATCACCTTCCTCGACACCACGCCGATCAACTCCACCGAACTGCTGACCGAGGGCATGGACATTAACGCGAGCTACAAATTTTTGCTCGGCGAAAACCGTTTCGACGTGAGCGCAGTCGGGACTTTCACGGATTCTTACAAAACCCAATTGCTCATCGGGCAGCCCTCGCGCGACGACGTCGGCTGGCCCTATCGGACAGCCAACGCCCCGCTGAAGCGCCGCGGCAACGCTCGCGTGTTCTGGACCCGGCAGGCGCTCACGGCGGGCGTCACGTGGCGCTACCTCGACTCCTACCGCATCACCCAGTCGCCCGCCGTAGATCTCGTCACGGGCGGTCGCGTGGCGAGTGCGTCGGAGTTCGACGTGCAGGCGAGTTACCGCTTTCCCTCCGGCGGTGGACGGACCGGAGTCGGTCGTTGGCTGGATCGCACCACGATCACGATCGGCGCGAGTAACGTGTTCGATCGCGACGTGCCGTTTTATTTCACGGGCATCGCCAGCACGGGGATCGCCGGCCTCTTTTACAGCCCCCTCAGCGATCCGATCCAGCGCTTCGTTTACATGAGCGTGAAGAAAAGTTTCTGAGCGCAGCGTAGGGGCGTGGCTCGTCCACGCCCACGGGCGCGCACGAGGCGCGCCCCTACCTTCAGCACGTGCCAACCAGATAAGAACCACCATGACACTCCCCGCCCACTTCCCGTTTATCAGCTCGGTTCGTCCGCCCTGTTTTCCGTCCGTTGCCATGGTCCTGTTCCTCGTCACGGCGGGTCCGGCCTGGTCGGCGGAGGTGCGCACCTTCGAGCGCGTGCAGCTCTTGGAAACCAAGGGCGAGACCTCCGCCAGCGTGAGCCTCGGCGACATCGATCGCGACGGCGACCTCGACATCATCCTCGCGAAAGGACGCCACTGGCCGCTCGACAACCTGATTCTGCGCAACGACGGGAAAGGAAATTTCACCACCGCGAAACTTCCCGCCGAGGCGGACCGGACCTACTCCGCCGCGCTGGCCGATCTCGACGGCGACGGCTCGCTCGATCTGGTCGTGAGCAACGATCGCCCGGACAAGAAAGTAATCTACCTGAACGACGGACACGGAAAATTCCGAGCCGCCGGCACCTTCGGCCAGCCCGAATGGTCCACCCGTTACATCACCGTGGCCGATCTCAATGGCGACGGGCGCCCCGACATCATCGTGGCCAATCGCTCCAGTAACCCCGCCAAGCCGGTGCCGTGTTTTGTTTGCCTCAACGACGGGAAGGGCGGGTTTCCGACGGAAATTCCGCTGCCGACTCAATCCGCAACGATCATCGTCGCGGCGGATTTGGACGGAGACGGAAAAATCGATTTGCTGGTGCCCCATCGGGACGGCGGCCAAAGCCTGATTTTCTGGAATGACGGGACGGGGAAATTTTCCGCTGCGCCCGCACCCGTCGGTCCCAAAGTGGCCAACGCCCGCGCCGCGGTCGCGGCCGACATCGATGGCGACGGTATCATCGATCTCGTGGTCGGTGACGCGAAGACCGGCATGTTTGTCTATCGCGGCCAAGGCCGGCGTGCGTTCGCGGAACCGGTTCCACTCGGCGACAAATCCGGCGCACCCTACTCGATCGGCGTGATGGATTTGAATCGCGACGGAAAGCTCGACCTTGTCGTCGGCCGGCAGGAGGCGCGCGGCACCGTTTTCTTCAATCAAAGCAGCGCCGGAAAATTCCGCTTCGCCGAAGCTTCCTGGGGCGACGGGCAGGGCACCGTTTACGGTTTGGCGCTCGGCGACCTCGATGGCGACGGTTGGCCGGACATCGTCGCGGCGCGTTCGGAAGCACCCAACGCGATCTGGTTCAACGGGCCCACGGTGAAGAAGTGAGCCAACCCAAGTGAATCTTGTTTTCCAGGGTGACGGCGGCCCAAACCTCTCGCATCGCTTCCAGTATTTCGATCGAAGCTGCGAGGGAAACTCAGCGTGAAGGATTCGTCACTCCGTCCGGCAAGTGATTCCGTCGCTCCCGGCACCATGAAATTCGCATTCACTTTTATCGCGGCCATGATGAGCGCGCCCGCGCTGCCAGCCGCCAACGCGCCGCGCCTGTCCCCCCAACCCAACATTGTTTTCATTCTCGCCGACGATCTCGGCTACGGCGATGTCCGCTGCTACAACGCCGAATCCAAGGTCGCCACGCCGCACCTCGATCGGCTGGCCCGCGAGGGGTTGCGTTTCACCGATGCGCATTCTCCCTCCACGGTTTGCACGCCGAGCCGCTACAGTCTCCTGACCGGCCGCATGGCGTTTCGGATCAACTATCGGAGTGTCTTCGAAGGCGTGGGCGGTCCTTGTCTGATCAAGGAAGATCAACTGACGCTGCCGCAAATGCTCCGCCAGCAGGGCTACGCGACCGCGCTGACCGGCAAGTGGCACGTCGGCCTCAGTTTTCTCGACGCAGGCGGGCAACGCATCACGCAGGGCGGCATCGAAGGGGTGAAACGGATCGACTACTCGCGCGCCATTCCGGACGCACCGATTCATCGCGGCTTCGACCGCTTCTTCGGCACCGCGTGCTGCCCGGCCACGGATTATCTTTACGCCTACATCGACGGCGATCGCATCCCGGTCCCACCTACCCGGCTGCTCGACAAGTCAAAGTTGCCCAAGCATCCGTATGCCTTCGACAACCGCGCGGGCCTGATTGCACCGGATTTTGACCTCGAGGAAGTGGATTTGGTCTTCCTCAAGAAGAGCCAGGAGTTTCTCGAGCAACACGCGCAGCGCGACCGGGCCAAACCGTTTTTCCTGCTGCACTCCACGCACGCCGTGCACTTGCCCTCGTTTGCGGCCAAGCAATTTCAAGGCAGCACGAAGGCGGGGCCGCACGGCGACTTCATCCACGAGCTCGACTTCATCGTCGGCGAATTGCTGCAGACCCTCGAGCGCCTCGGCCTCGCGGACAACACCCTCGTGATGTTCTCCAGCGACAACGGCCCCGAAACCACCAGCGTCGCCCACATGCGCGCCGACCATGGTCATGACGGTGCCCGGCCGTGGCGCGGGGTGAAACGCGATCAGTGGGAGGGCGGACACCGCGTGCCGTTCATCGTCCGGTGGCCGGGAAAAATCACGCCGGGCCGCTCGACCGACGAGACCGTTTGCCTCACCGATGTCATGGCCACGTGCGCGGCGATCGCGGGCGCGGCGTTGCCGGCCAACAGTGCCGAAGACAGCTTCGACCTTCTGCCCGTGCTGCTCGGATCCGAGCGCAACACGCCGGCCCGGCCCTACACGTTGCACCAGACGATCAGCCTCGCGCTCGCGATCCGACAGGGGCCGTGGAAGTATCTCGATCACCGCGGCTCCGGCGGAAACAACTACGATAAGCGTGAGTTGAAGCCGTTTGCTCTGACCGACACCGCCCCCGAGGCACCAGGCCAGCTCTACAATCTCGCCACCGATCCCGGCGAAACGACCAATCTCTACTTCCAGCACCCGGAGAAAGTGCGGGAGCTGAAAGCGCTGCTCGACGCGAGCAAGGCCGCCGGCCGAACGGCCGCGCTCTCCACCCCGGCCACCGCACCCTGAACCACCAGCTCGCGCGAGGCCATTCGCGCGCCTTACTCACCCCCATCCCTCGCTCGGAGAAGTTTCCATGCGCCACGAAGCCATTCCTTCCTCGTTGTTCGTCGAAAACCGCACCCGCCTGAAATCGCGGCTGCCCGCCGGCTCGCTTGCCGTCGTCAACGCCAACGACATCCCGCCGACGAACGCGGACGGCTCGCGGATTCCGATCCCCAACTCGGACCTGTTCTACCTCACCGGCATCGAGCAGGAAGAGACGATCCTCGTGCTCGCACCGGATGCGCTCGACCCGAAACTGCGCGAAATCCTCTTCGTCCGTGAACCCAGCGCGCACCTCAAGACCTGGGAGGGCCACAAGCATCCGAAGGACGAAGGGCAGGCCATCTCCGGCATCAAGGAGATCAAGTGGCTCACCGAATTCCCCGCCATTTTCCATCGGCTGATGTGCGAGGTGGAGCACGTGTATCTGAACTCCAACGAGCACAACCGCGCCGTCATTGAGGTCGAGACCCGCGACGCCCGCTTCGTGCAACAGGTCCGCGCGAAATACCCGCTCCACGACTATCGCCGCCTCGCACGCCAGCTGCATGCGTTACGCGTCGTGAAATCCACGGCGGAGGTCGCGCTGATCCGCCGCGCCTGCGGAATCACGGGGCAAGGCTTTCGCCGCCTCCTGCGCACGGTCCGGCCGGGCGTGATGGAATTCGCCGTGGAGGCGGAATTGTCACACGAGTTCATCGGGCATCGCGCCCAGTTCGCCTACAACCCGATCATCGCCTCAGGCGCCAACGCTTGCACGCTCCACTACAATCAAAACGACCAGCCCTGCCGCGAGGGCCACCTGCTCCTCCTCGACGTGGCCGCGTGCTACGCCAACTAACAATCCGATCTCACGCGCACGATCCCCGTCGGCGGCCGGTTCACCAAGCGCCAACGCCAAGTCTACGACGCCGTGCTGCGCAGCCTGCGCGCCGTCACGAAGGCCGCCGTGCCCGGCAAGCTGCACAAGGACTGGCAGAAGGAGTCCGAGAAAATCGTCGAGGAGGAACTCCTGCGCCTCGGCCTGCTCAAGCCTCGCGACATCAAACGCCAGGACCCCGATAAACCGGCCGTGAAGAAATATTTCATGCACGGCGTCGGCCACCCCATCGGCCTCGACGTGCATGACGTCGGCTTGTTGAAGCACCCCTTCGCGCCCGGCTGGGTGCTCACCGTCGAACCCGGTATCTACCTTCCGGAAGAAGGTTTCGCCGTGCGCCTGGAAAACACGGTCGTCGTCACTGAGGGCGAACCCATCGATCTCATGGCCGACATCCCCATCGAAGCCGACGAGATCGAGGCATTGATGAATCGCGGTGCGAAGAAAAACAAACCGCGCCGATGAAACGCCCCGCCTCTCCGGCCTCGTGCTTCGCGATCCGATGAACGCCGTCAGCATTTTCAACGACGTGATCGGCCCCGTGATGCGCGGACCGTCGAGTTCGCACTGCGCCGCTGCGCTCCGCATCGGGCGGCTGGCGCGCGATCTGATGGACGGCGAGATCACGGAAGTCCTCGTCGAGTTTGATCGCGAGGGCTCGCTGCCGTTGACGCACGAGAGCCAGGGCTCGGACATGGGCCTCTTCGGTGGCCTGCTTGGCTGGGAGGCCGACGACGAACGCCTGCCGAATTCCCCGCAAGCGCTGGCCAACGCGGGTGTCACGATTCGCATCGAGACCGTCGATGTCGGCGACCCGCATCCCAACACGTATCGCCTCACGCTCCGCAACGCGCGCGAGCAACACGCCCTCATCGCCATCTCGACCGGTGGCGGCATGATGGAAGTCATCAGCCTCGACGGCGTGCCCATGAAAATGGACGGCGGCTACCACGAGACGTTGATCTGGCAGCCGAAAGGCCCGGTCGCTCCGTTCGAAGCCGACGAGGTTATCGTGCACGACTGCGGCACGTTTCGGATTACCCAGGTCAAGGCGGCGCACTTCGTTTCCACGGCGGGCATGAAGACGACGTCAGTGAAACGACTGGCGCCGGTGCTGCCTGTGCCGTCGGGCAAAGGCCGGCGCGTGCCTTTCACGAGCTGTGCCGAGATGCTCGCCTACGACGGCGCGAAAAACACCCCGCTCTGGAAACTCGGCGCGCAGTATGAAATGGCGCGCGGCAATTTCACCGAGCGCGAGGTCATCGACCGCATGATCGGCATCGTCCGCATTTTGCGACGCTCGATCGCCAGCGGCCTCGCGGGCACGACTTACGAGGATCGCGTGCTCGGGCACCAGAGCGGACGGTTCAAGCAATTGCTCGACGCCGGACGTCTGCTCGATGGCGGCGCGTTGAACCGCATTGTGCTCTACGTGACGGCGATGATGGAAGTGAAGAGTTCCATGGGCGTGATCGTCGCGGCTCCGACCGCCGGCGCCTGCGCCGCCCTGCCGGGCGCGGTCATCGGCATGGCCGAAGCGATGGGCAAGTCCGAGGAGGACATGGCCAAGGCGATGCTCGCGAGCGGCCTCATCGGCGTCTTCATCGCCACGCGTTGGACGTTCGCAGCGGAGGTCGGTGGCTGCCAAGCCGAGGGCGGCTCGGCGGCCGCGATGGCGGCGGGGGCTCTGGTCACGATGGCCGGCGGCACGTTGCAACAATCCGTCGCCGCCTCGTCGCTGGCGTTTCAGTCGATGCTCGGCCTGATCTGCGATCCCATCGCCAATCGCGTCGAAGCGCCGTGCCTCGGGAAAAACGTGATGGCTGCGAGCAACGCCGTCTCGTGCGCGAACATGGCCCTCGCCGATTTCGATCCGCTCATCCCGTTCGACGAGGTCGTGGACGCCGCGAAAAATGTCGCCGCCATGATGCCCCGCGAACACCGCTGCACCTCCCTCGGCGGCCTCGCCACCACGCCCGCGTCGCTCGCGATCGAGCGCCGCCTCGGCGAGCGCAAAGCCAAGTCCTGCGGCACCAGCTGCAGCACGTGTGGCTGATTTCCCTCTGATGCACCGTCTTTTCCTCATTCTCGTCTCCGCCGCGTGGGCCTTCGGCGTCTCGGCCGCAGAAACGCCCGCGCTCCCGACGGCCCACACCACGCGCAACGTGGAAGGTTGGAGCGTGCGCATCGACGACCGCTTGCTCACCGGCACGGGCGCGGCGGTCGGCGAGCGCGCCCTGAAACTGCTCAACGCCCGTCTCGTCGCCATCACGTTCGTCGTGCCCGAACCGGCGCTCGCGAAGTTGCGCGCCGTGACCATCCAGCTCGACCGCGACTACGGCGCGCTTCGCCCGATGCAGTATCACCCAAGCAAGGGCTGGCTAAAGGAGAAGGGCTACAGCGAAGCGCTCGCGAAGTGCGTCCACATTCCCTCGGCCGAAGGCTTCCTCGCTCCCTTTGATGTTCACCGCATGCCGTGGGTCGTGCTGCACGAACTTGCGCACGCCTACCACGACCAAGTCCTCAGCTTCGACGAGCCTCGCCTCATGGCTGCGTGGAAAACATTTCGTGACAGCGGTAAATATAAATCCGTGCTCACGAGCTACGGCGCGATGCGCGAGCACTACGGCCTGAACAACGCGAAGGAGTTTTTCGCCGAGATGACCGAGAGCTATTTCGGCTCCAATGATTTCTTCCCCTTCGTCGCCGGCGATCTCAAGCAGGCCGAGCCCGAGCTCTTCGCGCTCCTCACCGAAATCTGGGGACCACTGCCGACGCAGGCCAAAGCGCGGGTCACCTCGAAATCTCGCGGGCGATCCGGTCCGCTCGTCGGTGCTGTGCCTCCGCCATGGCGCGCATAGAGACAAAATCTCACCTGGTGCTTCGGGTCCGCAGTCGCTTTGCCGCCGCCTCGGAAGTTTTCACGCTATGATTCGCGGCCGTGCAGTGAACGCGTCTATCAGGAGCCGGTGGCCGGCGCGTCGGCGCGGCGTCATCGCATGTTTCGTCTTGGCCACCGGTCTCTTGGTGGCGGCGCCGCGCGAGGTGGCGACTATCGAGACGATGCCGCGGATCGGCGATCACACCTTGCTGAGCTGGCGCGAAGGGCCGCCCTACCTCACGAACGCGACGGCGTTGGATGCGAAGGCGAGCGGCTACTCGTCGGCGCGGCGTTTTCTGCGCCTCGCGACTGGCCACTTCGCGGCGGATTTCGACACGGAGAAAATCACGCTCACCGGCTTTTCCCAACGCGCCGAGCCAGTCGACGAGACGGCAGTCGTGCACGAAACACTTGCCGCCGCGCCGCTCCTGGCGGCGGAGTTGCACCTCGAGATTCGCGTCGGCGAAGTCACCTATCGTAGCACCGGCCGCGCGCCGCTCGCCCTCAGCACCTATGGCAAGCCCACCACGCCGTTGGACTTTCCCGTGCGAGTGATCGAGAGCGGCCGGTTTTTTCAAAAATTCGCGCTGCACGATCTCGAGTTTCGCACGGCCGACGGCCAGCGGCTCGCGGCGGACGCGCGGTTGGAGGTATCGGCGTGGCCCGACCGGCTGGCGCTGGTCCTCGTGGTTCAACCGGAGGAATCGTTGATCGCGGCGCGGGTGTCACTGCGTCTCGAAGCAAAAGCCGAGTCCATCGGTGCGGATGAGGCCGGCGTCGCGACTTGGCCCCAGCGCGTTGAACACCACACGGCGCTGTTCATCACTACTGCGACTACGCCGACGGCGGAGGAGATTTTCGTGCGCGTCGAATCAGCCGATCCTCGCGGCAAGGCGATCGTGCGATGGAACGCCGAGGAGTCTGCGCCGACCATTCTTCTCGAAGCCCCGCACTGGCCGGCCCCCAAGGAGGGCAACTATCCCGAGTCCATGCTCGACGCGTGGGAATCCTACGCCGTCTCCGTCGAGAATCGCTCGGCGGTCGCGCAGCGAGTCGGACTCAATTTCGATCACACGCCCGTGAAGTCGATCATCGGCTACGTGCCGATGGTGCTCGATAGCCACGGGCTGCCGAGCGGCCTCCCGGTGCAGATCAGCAAGAACTGGCACGTCGCCCCATCCAGCGCGCCGGTGCCCTACATGGGCCAATGGATGCACGGCCGCACCTGGCTCAACCTCCCGGCCCATTCGCGCGTGAGCTTTCGCTACGGCACGACCTTTGCGCGGTGGGGCGGCGTGCCGACGGCGTCGCTCGCGCAGTTGTCGCTCGTAGGTTGGGGCCACAACGGATTCTGGGATCAACTCGCGCTCGGGGCCTTTGGCGAATCGTTCTGTTTTCAACCGGGCCGCGTCATGCGCCGCGCGCTGCTCACGGATCTTCGTCCGCTGTATCAGCAGGGCATGGCGACGGGCGAGCGCTGGGCCTGGACGAGCAACGTCGGCGGCGCTGACACCATGGTGCGCCTCGATCCGGCGGGCCGCTATGTGCCCTTCAAGCGCAACGCCACCCGCTACGCCAGCCACGGGCCCAACCTCGCCCACGCGATCTACGACGAGGTCTCCGACGACGACGCGATCCGGAGCCGCACGGAAATTTTCCTCCCGCGCACGGATGATGGCGTGCGCGTTTATCTGCGCGTGCGCTATGAAGTGACGCGCCGCGTGGAGTTCTCCCGGCTGGCGTTTTTCCAGCTCGGAGCTGACTTCTACAACGAGGTCGACGCGCCCCTGCTCGCGTGGGGAGATGTCGGCGGACTCGCCGCGGAGCATCGGTTGCAGCCGGAGTCGGGCGCGCGCCTGCTGCCCGCGTGGGAGGCGCGCGGCGAACAACCGTGGCTCTCGCTCCACGGCGAGACGCGCGCCGATTCGGCGCAAATCGGCCAAGCCTCGCGCGGACTGATCGTGCGTGATTGGCGCGCCACGCTCGGCGGCAAAAAAATTGCCGCGCCGTTTTTCTCCACCGTGGGCAGTCGCGGCGCGAAGCCCCATCTCGCGGCGGAGATCGTGCCGCCGCCCGACGTCACCGCGCTTGAGCCCGGCGACTCGGTGGAAATGTTGCTCGAGTTCCTGCCCATTCCGCTGGCGGCCGAGCGCTACTACGGCCCGGACAAGTCTTTCGCCGCCGCCCTTGCATCAGGCGCGAACACCTGGAGGCCCGTGCAGCGCGAGGCCGCGATGAATCGCCCGGTGCTGAACGTTGGGCCCGGGGGCGCGGTGCGCGGCTGGCCCCTGGAGGTTCCGGCCACGGCGTCCGGCGAGGTGGCCTTCACTTTGCAGGGCGGCTTGGGCTGGGTTCCGATCCGCGTGACGGGACTAACGAATCCGGATGCGGGAAAATTATTTCGCGTCACGCCAGCCGGCCGCGAAGCCGTCGCGCAAGGTGATGCGACGCGCGCGTTTTGGCAGAGCGACTACGATCCCGCCACGCTCCGCTGGACCGTCACTTACAATCTGCCGGCGACCGACCAGCCCGCCGATTACTTGCTGCTCTCGCGCGAAACCACGCGCGCGCCGCTGACACCCGCGGCGATGCCCGCCCTTGCTCACTGATTGATCATTCTGCCCCCGATGAAGACCATTCTCGCCCTGCTTCTGACCGTCTACGCCACTCCTTGTGCGGCGGCGGCCCCGACCTCCGACGTCACCGCGCTGCGGGCACAGTTGCTTGCCTTGGTTGAGTTGACGCGAGCGCCGGCGGTTTATGCCGCCGACGGTTTCGTGGCCGAGGGCAACGTGAAGCCCCTTTTTTTTGATGGGCTGCCGTATCGGGGAAAACCTACGCGCGTGTTCGCGTGGCTCGGATTACCGGAGAATCGCGCCGAAAAAATCCCCGGGGTCGTATTGGTGCACGGCGGCGGCGGCACCGCTTTCAAGGAGTGGGTGAAGAAGTGGAATGCACAGGGCTTCGCCGCCATCGTGATCGCGGTCGAGGGGCAGACCGACAACCGGAACCCGTCCGGAACCAAGACCGAGTCCAATCCCCAAGGGTGGCAACGGCACGACTGGTCCGGCCCTGCGCGCCAAGGCATCTACGCCGACTCCGCCGAACCGCTGGCCGACCAGTGGATGTTTCACGCCGTCGCCGATGTCGTGCTCGCCAACTCCCTGCTGCGCTCGCTGCCGGAAGTGGACGCCACGCGCGTCGGCATCTGCGGTATCTCGTGGGGCGGCATCATCACCTCGACCGTCGTGGGCATCGATGCGCGCTTTGCCTTTGGCATTCCGATCTACGGCTGCGGCGCGCTTGATCGCGCGGCGGACAACTACGTGCGCGCGCTCCGCGACAACGCGATCTACCGCGAGGTCTGGGAACCGCTCCTCCGTTTGCCGCGCGCTACCATGCCGTTGCTCTGGCTCACCGGTCCGCGCGACGCCCACTTCCCGCTCGATGTGCAGCAGGCCAGCTACCGCGCCGCCGCGGGGCCGCGCATGGTGAGCGTGCCGTTCGACATGAAGCATAGCCATCCCGCCGGCTGGAACCCGCCCGACACCTACGCGTTCGCGAAAGCCGTCGTCGAAACCGGTCGCTCGTGGGCGCGCGAACTCACGCAGAGCAATCACGACGGCATTGCCCGCGTCGAATTTGAGCTCACGCGCGCGGTGCGCGATGCCATGCTCGTTTTCAAGCGCGACACCGACTGGGAAACATCTCCAGCCAAAATCGAAACATCCGCAGACCGCACGCGTGTCACCGCGACCGCCACCGTGCCCGCCGGCACCACCGCCTACTTTTTCAACCTCGATGCCGACGGCTTAACCCTCAGCTCGGAGCTTCAGGCCGTGGTGCCTCGGTCGCCCAATCCCTGATCCGTTTTCCTCCAATCCTCATGATCCTCATAAAATTTACCTCCGTCCTTATCGCCGCCCTCGCGCTGGCCTCCTCGTTCCACGCCGCGCCTTCGCTCGTCTACGAAGGCACGGCCGGCCCCGGCAAGGGCAAGCACATCGTCTTTCTCTCCGGCGATCACGAGTATCGCTCGGAAGAAACGCTGCCCGCGCTCGCCCGCATTCTCGCGAAGAATCAGGGTTTCAAGTGCACCGTGTTGTTCAACGTCGATGCGAAGTCCGGCACCATCGTCCCCGGCAATTCCAACTCGCCCGGTCTCGAAGCGCTCGCCACCGCCGATCTCGCCGTGGTCTTTTTGCGCTTTCAGGATTTTCCGGCTGAGCAGATGAAGTATGTCGCGGCGTATCTGGATCGCGGCGGTCCGGTCATCGGGCTGCGCACCGCAACGCACGCGTTTCAGATTCCCGCGACCGGTGAGTTCAAAAAATACTCGTGGAACTACAAGGGCGACGACTACGTCGGCGGCTTCGGGCACCAGGTGCTCGGGCAGTCCTGGGTCGGCCACTACGGCAAGAATCACACGCAAGGCACCCGCATCGACATCATCGCCTCGGCCGCCAGCCATCCCATTTTGCGCGGCGTCAAAGAAATCTGGGCGCACGAGGGCGGTTACGTGGGCAAGCCCACCGATGGCGAGATCCTCACCATGGCTCAACCGCTCAACGGCATGACGCGCGAATCGCCCGCCGACAGCACCAAGCCACCGATGCCCTCCGAGTGGACGCGCACGTATAAAAGCGCCTCCGGAAAAATCGGCCGCGTCTTCACGACGCTCTACGGCGTCCCGGAGAATCTGCTGAATGACGGCTACCGCCGCATGATGGTAAACGCGACCTTCTGGGCCGTGGGACTAGAGACCGCGATTAAGCCCGACCTCAACGTCGCGCTCGTCGGTCCCTACAAGCCGAGCACCTTCGGCAACAACCGCTACATCGCAGCCGTCAAGCCGTCAGACTACGCCGGCTTCGACAGTCCCATTCCCGCTCCGGGTTCGCCGCCGCCCGCGCCCGCGAACGCGAAGGCGAAAACGAAACAGGCGGTAAACGCCAAAGCCGAGTCTTCACCAGGCCTCACAGCCGCACCCACCTCCGTCCCCGCCGCCCAGCCCGCGCCTGCCGCCAATCCCGCCGCGCAGACCGACGCCGCAGCCAAGCAGCCGACAAAAAAGCAGGCCCGCGCGAAACAGCCCACGAAACAAGTCGACGCGCCGCACAGCATGAAGGCCGAGCCGGCCACCGCGATCGCCCAGCGTCCGCAGCGCGTCGCTCCGCCAAGCAAGGGCGAGCGCATCGTCCTCATCGGAAACGGTCTCGCGGAGCGCGATGTTTACTACAGCCGTATCGAGACGGAACTCGCGCTGCGCTACCCCGAGCACGCGCTGTTCTTCCGCAACATGGGCCACGTGGGAGACACGCCCGGCTTCCGGCCGCATCCGTCGCGCGCGTCGCAGTGGGCCTTCCCCGGCGCCGAGAAATTCCGCCCCGAATTCAACGTCCACAAAGGGCAGGGCTTTTTCCCGACGCCCGACCAGTGGCTCACACACCTGAAGGCCGACACCATCGTCGCGTTTTTCGGCTACAACGAATCCTTCGACGGTCCGGCCAAGGTCGTGAACTTCGAGGCCGAGTTGGACGCCTGGGTGCAACACACGCTCGGCAAGGCCTACAACGGCGAGACGGCACCCCGCGTCGTGCTCGTGTCGCCAATCGCCTATGAGAACCTGTCCGCGCAGCGCGACCTGCCCGACGGCGAGAAGGAAAACGCCAATCTCGCGCTCTACTCCGCTGCCATCGCCTCGGTCGCGAAAAAGCACAGCCTCACGTTCATCGATCTCTTCGCGCCGACGAAGGCGCTCTACCCCAAGGCGACGCAACCGTTCACCACCGGCGGATTCATCCCGAACGACGAAGGCTACCAGCACGTCGCCAAACTGCTCGCGACGGGAATCTATGGGGAACAAGCCCGCAGCTCGAAGGCCGATCCGACCCTCGTGCACGGTGCCGTGAAGCAGAAGGATTATCTCTGGAACAACGACTACAACCTCGTGAACGGCGTCCACGCCTACGGCCGGCGCTACGGTCCCTACGGCCCGCAGAATTATCCGGACGAAGTTAAAAAGACCCGCGAGATGACCGCCCTCCGCGACACGGTCATCCACGAGGTCGCCCGCGCGAAGAAGACCGATCTCGTCGTCGACGATAGCCAGACGCACACCCTGCCGCCGGTGCCGACGAACTACACGCCGAGCATCAAGAACGGCACGACGCAGATTCTTCCCGCCGACGAGGGCGTCGCCGCGCTCACCGTTCCTCCGGGCTACAAGGTCGAACTCTTCGCCAGCGAGAAGGAGTTTCCGAACCTCGCCAATCCGATGCAGCTCTCCTTCGACAATCGCGGCCGCCTCTGGGTCGCCGTCATGCCCGCCTATCCGGCGTATCGCCCGGGCGACGCGCTGCCCAACGACAAGATCCTCATCTACGAGGACACCGACGGCGACGGCAAAGCCGACAAGGAAACCGTGTTCGCCGATCACCTCTATTTGCCCATCGGCTTCGAGTTCGCCCCCGAGGGCGTCTATCTTTCGCAGGAGCCGAATCTCGTGCTCCTGCGCGACACCGACGGCGACGACAAAGCGGATCGCCGCGAGATCATCCTCGGTGGCTTCGACACGCACGACACGCACCACGCTATCAGCGCCTACACCGCCGACCCGAGCGGCGCCTTCATGATGTGCGAGGGAATTTTTCTGCACAGCAACGTCGAGACCCCCTACGGCCCCGTCCGCTGCGTGGACGGCGGCTTCTTCCGCTACAGCCCGCAGCGCGGGATGCTGGAGCGCACGATCCAGATGCAGATTCCGAATCCCTGGGGTTACGTCTTCGACCGGTGGGGCCAGGATTTTTTCCTCTTCACCTCTGGCACCAACATGAACTGGGCGTTGCCCATGCAGGTGAAGCCCACCTTCGGCAGCAAGACCCCCGCGACCGTCGATCTCATTCCCGGCGCTGAAAAAGTGCGCCCTACCTCCGGACTTGAAATCGTCTCCTCGCGCCACTTTCCCGACGAGGTCCAAGGCGATCTCATGCTTTGCAACGCCATCGGCTTCCTCGGCATCAAGCAGCACCAGATCGAGGACGACGGCACCGGCTGGAAGACCACGTTCCGCCAAGATCTGCTCACGAGCACCGACCGCAATTTCCGCCCCGTCGATCTCGAGTTCGCCCCCGACGGCTCCCTCTATGTGATCGACTGGCACAACGTCCTCATCGGCCACATGCAGCACAACGCCCGCGACCCCATGCGCGACCACAACCACGGCCGCATCTACCGCATCACGTATCCGAGCCGGCCGCTCGTGAAGCCCGCGCAGGTCGCCGGCGCGAGCCTCGACACCTTGCTCAATAACCTGAAGGAACCCGAGAGCCGCACCCGCTACCGCACGCGCCGTGAAATTCGGAGTCATCCCGTCGCGACCGTTTTGCCCGCCGTGAAAAAATGGGCCGCCGCGCAGACCGACACCCACGCGAAACTCGAAGCGCTCTGGACCACGTGGGGCCTGAACGCCGCCGACGAACCGCTGCTCCGCGAACTCCTCGCCTCGCCGGACTACCACGCGCGCGCCGCCGCCGTGCGCGTGCTACGCTACAACACCCACCGCATCGCCGACCACGCCGCGCTCTTGGAAAAAGCCGCCACCGATGAACACGGCCGCGTGCGCCTCGAAGCCATCGTCGCCGCCTCTTGGTTGCCCAACTCCGCCGCCGCGAAAAAAATCGTCGCCCTCGGATCGGCCCAGCCGCTCGACATTTGGAGCAAGGCGGTCGCGAAGACCGCCGCCGACCGCCTCAACGGCGTCGCCGAAATCGAGAAGGCGGAGCATCCGCAGCTCCCCGCTCCACTCCACCTGAACACGGCCGGCCAAGAGCTGTTTCTCTCCGGCCAGCAGATTTACCAACGCGAAGGCCACTGCGTCACCTGCCACCAAGCCAACGGCCAAGGCCTCGACCCCGCGTTTCCCTCGCTCGCGGGCAGCCCGTGGGTCACCGAGGACAAAGACCGTCTCATCAAGCTCACGCTCTACGGCCTGATGGGCCCGCTCGAGATCAACGGCAAGAAATACGACGGCCAAGTGCCGATGACTCCCTTCGGCGGCATGTTGAAAGACGAGGAAGTCGCCGCCGTGCTCACCTACGTGCGCAACAGCTTTGGCAACGACGCCGCGCCCATCGTCGCCGCCGACGTGCAAAAAGTCCGCGCCCAAAACCCCGACCGCATGACACTCTACAGCGCCGAGGAACTGCTCAAGGAGCATCCGCTGAAGTAATTTCTGCCAACGACCATCGCACTCAATCACCCCTTGAAGCTCAAGTTCCTCCCTCTCGCCACGCTGCTGGTGGCGTCCGCCGCGGCTGGTTTCGCCGCAACCGCGCCAGCCGCGCGCCCCAACATCGTCGTCATATACACCGACGATCAGGGCTACGGCGACATGAGCGCGCTCAACCCGCAGGCGAAATTTCCCACGCCCCACCTCGACCGCCTCGCCCACGAGGGGATCGTGTTCACCGATGGTCATAGCGCCGACACCGTCTGCACGCCCTCGCGCTACGCGCTGCTCACGGGCCGCTACGCTTGGCGCACCTCGCTCAAGAGCGGCGTGCTCCACTCCGACGGTCCCTGCCTGATCGCGAAGGATCGCCTGACGGTCGCATCGTTGCTGAAAAACCAAGGCTACCACACGGCCATCATCGGCAAGTGGCACCTCCAGATGAAATTTCCCGGCACGATCGGCAAACGCGACTGGACGCAGCCTATCACCGACGGCCCCATTGAGCGCGGCTTCGATTACTACTTCGGCATTCCCGCCTCGATGAACTATGGCGTCCTCACCTACGTCGAGAACACGCGCGTCACGGACCCGCCGTCGCTCTGGACGCGCAAGAAACAGGACAAGGAGCGCAACACGTTTCGCTTCATGCCGCCCTACGAGGTGCAGAGGCAAGGCCCGGAGGATATCGAGATCGCGCCCTCGTTCCGTGACGATGCGTGCCTGCGCATCACGGTGGAAAAAGCCGTGAGCTACGTGACGAGCCGCGCCGCGGCCGCGAAAGCCGGCTCGCCCTTCTTCCTCTATCTTCCGCTCAACTCGCCGCATCTCCCGCACAGCGTCGCGCCTGAGTTTGTGGGGAAAAGCCGCGTCGGCGCGTATGGCGATTTCATGATGGAGACCGACCACCGCGTCGGCCAAGTGCTGGCGGCGCTCGACGAAAACGGTCTCACGCAAAACACCCTCGTGTTTCTCAGCAGCGACAACGGCGCCGAGACCGGCTACGCCCCGCGCCTCACGCAGTATCAGCACGCCAGCAGCGGCGAGTTCAAGGGCGGCAAACGCGACATCTACGAGGGCGGCCACCGCGTGCCCTTCATCATGCGTTGGCCCGCCGTCATCAAGGCGGGCCGCACGTGCGACGAGCCCGTCGGCCAAGTCGATCTCCTCGCGACGTGCGCCGACCTCCTCGGCGTCGTGCTACCGCCCAACGCCGGCGAGGACAGCTCCAGTCTGCTGCCCGCGCTGCGCGGCGACAATTATACGCGGCCCTTGCGCGGACCGCTCGTGCATCACTCCGGCAACGGCCTGTTCGCGATCCGCGACGGCGCGTGGAAACTGAACCTGTTTCGCGGCTCCGGCGGCAGCCTCGCACCGTCTCGCGTCGCGCCAAAAGCGGGCGAGCCGCCCTTCGAACTCTACGACATGCAGCGCGATTGGCGCGAGACGACCAACGTCCACGACCAGCACCGCGCCGTCGTCGAGCGCCTCAAGGCGACCGCGACCAAGCTCGTGCGCGACGGCCGCAGCACGCCCGGCGCAGCGCAGAAAAACGACGGCCCGGCGCTTTGGCCCGAACTCGCGACTTGGATTCCCGAAGCCGGCGCCGACAACACGAAAGCGCGCGCCAAGGGGAAAACCAAGAAATCCGCCGGTAGCGACGCGCTCGACCGGTGAGCAACAGTTGAGTCGGTGCATCCCCAACCCCACACCCCAAAAACCATGAACCCCAGCCCCGCTTGCGTCCCCGCGAGCCTTGTTTTCGCCGCGCTGTTGTGCGTCGCCCCTCCCGCCGCTGCCCAATCCGTCCCTGCTCCCACGGCGCCTCCGATCACGGCTCCTGCCTCCAAGTCCGCGCCCGCGACGGAGGAAGCCATCACGCTCTCCGTCTTCGAAGTCGCGGCCGGCGCCGACCGCGGCTACGCGGCCTCGACCGTGATGTCCGGCACGCGCACCAACGAGTCGCTCGCCAATCTCCCCAACTCGATCTCCGTCATGAACACCGAGTTCATGGCCGACCTCGGCCTCACGGATTTTTTCCAGGCCGCCGACTTCGCCGTCGGCGCGGACAACATCTACAACGACAACATGCAGGTCGGCGCCCCCGTCGGCTCGCGCTCCGGCAACCAGATCAATTTTCGCGGCCTGCCCTCGGTGCGCCAGCTCAAGGACGGCTTCCCCACCTACACGCCGCAGGACACCTACAACACCGAGCGCATCGAGATTTCGCGCGGCCCCGGCGGCATCGCCTACGGCGACACCGATGCGACCGGTGTCATCAACCTCACGAGCAAGCGCGGCCAGTTTCGCAATGAAACCGAAGTCGCGGCACGCCTCGACGACCGCGGCTCGCGACGGTTCACCGCCGACTTCAACCGCGTGCTCGTCGCCAAGACGCTCGCCGCGCGGCTCAACCTGATCGATTCCAACCTCGAGGGCTGGCACGAAAACACCAACCGCGAGTTCCGCTCCGGCGCCGGCGCGCTGCGCTGGCAGCCGTTCAAAGATGGCCGCACCGTCGTCGACGCCACCTTTGAAAAAGGCGCGATGGTCACGCACCTCAGCCACACCGCGCTCAACAACCAGATGGCCGCCTACGTGCGCGGCACCGGCACCAACGCGCGCGATGCCGATCCGGTGCTCGCCGGCGTGCAGACCAACGGCGTCGGCATGGCGCGCCTCGCCGCGCCGCCCACCGCCACCGCCGATGTCCACGCGTGGACGATGATCGGCGGCCAGTTCTACAATCAGCAGACCATGGGGACCACGGACCGGTTTCCCGTCTATCGCATCACGACGATCATCCAGGGCGCCGCCGCCACGAGCGCGACCGATCCGCAGAATCCGCGGCGCATCCCGATCGTGCCGATCCCGGTGTCGCTGTTTCCGCTCGACCAGGACTGGGCCGGCCCGGACGCGAAGGTGGACTACGGCTACCGCGCCGGAAATTTCTCCGTGCAACACAAGGCGACGCGCCGCCTCGACATGTGGCTCGCCTACAACCGCCAGGACGAGACCACCGAGCAGAGCCTCACGCGCAACGGCAACATCGCCGGCGGCAACGTCCGCGCCGTCTTCCTCGACGTGAACCCGCGCCTGCCTGACCCCGCGTTTCCCGCCGACCCCACGCGCACCATCGCCAACCCGAACTACGAGCAGTTCTTCCTCGGCGGCACCATCACGCGCCGCCGCGAGGAGCACTCGATCGCGTCGGTGCGCCTCATCGGCGTTTACAGCGCGGAGTTCTGGAAAACCAACCACCGCTTCATCCTCAGCGCCAACCACCGCGACGAGATTTACCGCATCCAAAATTTCAACTGGGGCCTCACCAAGGAGGAGATCACGCGCCGCGGTTACACCGGCGTCAGCGCCCGGCTCGCGAGCAACGTCGTGACGCCGTGGTATTATTTCAAGGACGGCACCGGCGCCAAACTCGCGATCCCGCGCGCGCCCGGCGTGCTCGACCACTTCGTCAACGGCGCCGCTGGCCTCCAGTATTTCGACCAGTCGCTCGGCACCGCGGTGTTCCAACACCTCGGCACGTTCTTCGGTGGCCGGCTGCGCACGAGCGTCGGCCTCAGCCGCGATCACTGGCAGCAGGCCGGCAATCTCGCGACACGCTCCTTTGGCGACTATCAGGAGTGGCGCTTCGTGGACGCCGCCGGCAACCCGCTTGCCAACGACGCGAAAAATATCCCCACCACCCCGCTCGCCGACACGTGGAAAACCAACACGAGCTTTGGCGGCGTGTTCAACCTCACCGACTGGGTCGGCGTCACCGCGTCCTATCAGGAGTCCGCGCTCTTCACGGACAACGTCGGCACCGATCTCTACGGCAACGCCCGCGCCCCCACGCAGGGCTCCGGCGTCGATTTCGGCCTGCGTTTCAACCTCCTCAAAGATCGCCTCCACGCCACCGTTACCTACTACAACAACACCTCCGGCAACAACCGCACCTCGATCTCCACCGCACTCCGCACCGAGGTAAACGCCGCGCTCGACACCGGCCTCGGCGCCGCCGGCTCGCCCGATCGCATCATCGGCCTCGACGACTCCAACGACCGCGACACGAAGGGTCTGGAGTTCGAGCTGACCGCCAACCTCACGCGCAACTGGACCGCACGCCTCGGCTACGGCGACACGCAGAACCAGCGCTCCTCGTCTGTCCCGCAATTCCGCGCCAAGGTCGCACTCGCCGAGGCGCGGCTGAAGGCGCTCGGCCGCTCCCAGGCCGAAGTCGACGCGGCGCTCGCCGCGAGCCACGACTACACCGACACGCAAAGCGCCGACGACGTGCAGCCGAAGCAATATCGCGCGAGCTTCGTGACGCGCTACGATTTCCGCGAGGGCCGCCTGCGCGGCTTCAGCGCTGGCACCTCGCTCCGTTGGGCCCATGGCCGCGTGCGCGATCCAGGCGGGCTCCTCATCTCCGGCCAGCTCGTGATCGCCGAGCGGCTCAACGCCGACGAATTCGTCGTGAGCCCGTTTTTCAAATACTCCGCGAAGTTCGGAGCCGTGCGCTGGACCGGCCAGCTCAACATCGACAACGCGTTCAACAACGTGACCAACCAAGGCCGCATCGCGCGCTACCCGCGCTACACCGACCCGCGCCTGATCACGGTCACGAACTCGTTCCGGTTCTGACCAAACCCACTGGCCCGCACCCGGCGCTGGCTGAGGCCGATCCCAAAAATTCAATGAAACCCATAACCCCGTTCCGCATTCGCGCCGTCTGCGCCCTGCTGCTGGCGATCTTCCTATCCGCAGTCGCGAATGCCGCCACCGCTCCCGCCCGCCCCAACCTCATCTTCCTCCTCGCCGACGATCTCGCGGCGGGCGCCGTCGGCTACAGCGGCAACCGGGACGTAATCACGCCCCACCTCGATCGGCTCGCGCGGGACGGTGTGCGCTTCGTCAGCCACTACGACACCACGTCCATTTGCATGGCCAGCCGCTGCTCGATGCTCACCGGCCTCTACGAATACCGCCACGGCTGCAACTTCGACCACGGCGACCTGGAACGGCGCTTCATCGAGCAATCCTATCCCGTGCGGCTGCGGCAGGCCGGCTACTTCACCGGCTTCGCGGGCAAGCTCGGCTTTGTGTTGCAGGGCGAGAAATTCGAAGCCTTCGCGCCGCTCTTCGATCAATGGGCCGGCGGCCCGGGCCAGACGTTCTACGAGACAGAGAAAAATGCGGGCTTCGCGAAATATGCGGCGCAGTATCCGCACAGCTCGCGCGCGAATGGCGCGTGGGCGCAGGATTTCCTGAAGGCGGCGAAGGCCAGCGGGAAGCCGTTTTGCCTGAGCGTCAGTTTCAAGGCACCGCACATGCCGTTCACGCCGGACCCGATCGACCTCAAGCTTTACGCGGGGAAGACCTTCACGCGCCCGCCAAACTATGGCGTGGAAAAAGGCACGCACTTGTCGCCGCAGGCCCGCACCAGCCGTGCGGCCACCGGCTATCGCGAGTGGGTGAATGATTTCGACGCCACGGTGGCGAAGTATTACGCGCTCGTCACCGGCGTCGATGTGGCCGTTGGCATGATCCGGGAGGAGCTCGCGCGCCAGGGGCTCGACCGAAACACGGTCATCATCTTTACCTCCGACAACGGCTACAATGCCGGCTCGCACGGCTTCGGCGACAAGGTCCTTCCCTACGAAGAGGCCTCCAAAGCGCCGCTCATCATCTACGATCCGCGTCTGCCCGCGGAGAAAAACGGCCACGCCTGTGCCGCCGTCACCGGCAACATCGACCTAGCACCCACGCTGCTCGCGCTCGCCGGTGAGCCCGCCCCGGCCGGCCTCGATGGCCGGAGCCTGCTGCCGCTGCTCGCGGATCCGAACGGCCGCGTCCGCGATTCGTTGCCGTTGTTTAATTTTTGGGGAACCCCCTCTGCGCAGTCCATGGCCGTCGTCACGCCTGATTGGAAATACATCTACTGGTATTACGGCGTCGGCATGAAGCCCACCGAGGAGCTCTTCCACCTCACCGAGGATCGCTACGAGATGGTCAACGTCGTCGCCGATTCTCGGCACGCCACCATGCTCGCGAAGCTCCGGGCGGACTACGACGCGCACCTCGCCGCGATCTCACCGCATTTCGCCCCCCATCACGCCTACGATCACTACCCGGTCCTCTTCAGCCGCACCGAGCCCTGGGACCGGAAAGCCGGGTTGCTCGGCCAGTTGAAGGTCAAGTCCGGTGCCGGCGGCAATGAACCAGCCGACCCACCAAAACAGAAACGCAAAGCCGCCAAATAATTTCCGTGAAACATCCGCTCCTCCCTCTCATCGCCCTCCTGCTCGCGCCGCTCGCGGGCGCCTTTGCCGCGGCGAAGCCCAACATCATCCTCGTGATGCCCGACGATGTGGGCTACGGCGACTATGCGTCCCTCGGCAATCCCCTCATCCGCACGCCCTCCGTGGATGCGTTCAAAAAAGAGAGCCTGCTCTTCACGCAGTTTCACGTCAGCCCGACTTGCGCGCCTTGCCGCTCGGCGCTGATGAGCGGCCGGCACGAGTTCAAGAACGGCGTCACTCACACCATTCTCGAGCGCGAGCGCATGGCCCTCTCGACTTACACGTTGCCGCAAATGCTGAAGAGCGTCGGCTACACCAGCGGTATTTTCGGCAAATGGCACCTCGGCGACGAAGCCGCCTACCAGCCGGATCGACGCGGCTTCGACGAAGTCTACATCCACGGCGGCGGCGGCATCGGCCAGATTTACCCCGGCTCGTGCGGCGACGCCCCGGGCAACACCAATATCAACCCCACCCTCCTCCACAACGGCACGTTTGAGAAAACCACGGGCTACTGCACCGACCTGTTTTTCGCACAGGCACTCAAGTGGATCGACGCGAAGCGCACGGCGAAACAGCCGTTCTTCGCCTACATCCCACTCAACGCCGCGCACGGTCCCCACGTCGTGCCCGAGGCCTATTATAAACACTACCTCGGCAAACCCGGCGTGACCGAGGAAATCGCCAAATTCCTCGGCATGGTGGAGAACGTCGACACCCACTTCGGCACGCTCCTGACGAAGCTCAAACAGTGGGGCATCGCCGACAACACGCTCGTGATCTATCTCGGCAGCGACAACGGCGGCACCGCCGGCCGCGCCATCTTTAACGCCGGGATGAAGGCCGGCAAAGGCACACCCTATCAAGGCGGCACGCGCGTGCCGGTTTTCTTCCGTTGGCCCGCCGGCGGCATTCCGGCCGGAACGGAGACCGACGCGCTCAGTGCTCACCTCGATCTTTTTCCGACGCTCGCCGAACTCACCGGCGCGACCTTGTCGCCCGCCGTCAAACAACAGGTCGAAGGCCGCAGCTTCTTGCCGCTGCTCAAGAACCCGCAAACGCCTTTAGGCGATCGCACGCTCGTGCATCACGTCGGTCGCTGGGCCAAGGGCAAAGCTGCGGACGCAAAATATGCCAAATCCGCGATTCAAGATTCGCGTTTCACGCTCGTGAACAATGAGGAACTCTACGACCTCAAGGCCGACCCCGGCGAGACGACCAATGTCATCGCCCAGCATCCGGAGGTCGTCGCGAAACTCCGCGCCACCTACGACCAGTGGTGGACCGAGGTGCAGCCCCTCCTCGTGAACGAAAACGTCACCGACATCCCCAGCATCAATCCCTTCCAAGCGCTCTACTACAAACAATTCGGCGGCAGCCCGACCGCCGTCGCCCTCAAGCGCATGGACCCGAAATCGTCACCCGGGGGCGAAGAGACCGCCGCAGCGCCGAAGAAACGAAAAGCAAAATCCGCCAAGTAGGCCACATCTGATGAAGCTCCGGTCCTCACCCATGACGATTCGGACACTCTGCCTCTGCATCGCCCTCGCCGTTCCGACATCGTGGTCAGCTGAGGCGCCGCCCGTTCCCGGGTCGGCCATCCGCCTCACCGGCTTCAGCTGGGACCGCGTGCCGCTCAATCTCCACTTTGGCAAACGCTCGAGCGACCTCACGGAGGCCGAGATCGATTTTGTCGCGAGCCACAGCACACTGATCGCCCTCGAAAAAAGCCATGGCGTCATACCGCAAGGCAGCACCGAGGTCGGTATCGCTGATTCCGCGCGCCGGATCACGCAGCGCAATCCTGCGGCCAAAGTCCTGTTCTACTTCAACGCCTTCATCAACTGGCCCGGCTACGACGCCTTCAAAACCTACCGCCCCGAGTGGACGCTGCGCACTGCCACCGGCGAAATCGTCAAACACACGTCCGGCACCCCGCGCCCCGATCCCTCCAACGCCGAGTTCCGCGAGTGGTGGTCGGAGGTCGTCGCGAAGGCGAACCGCACCGCGCCGCTCGGCGGCATCTTCATCGACGCGCTGCCGCAGGCGCTCACTCCCGCTCTCGCGAAACAGGTCGGCGACGAGAAAGCCCGCGCCGTCGTGGCCGGCCTGCGCGAGATGATCGCGCTCACGAAACGCAAACTCGGCCCCAACCGCCTCGTGCTCGCGAACGGCCTCCGCACAACCGATTTTCGTGAGATCCTCGATTGGGAAGGCATCGACGGCGTGATGATCGAGCACTTCGGCGCCTTCAAAACCGACTCACCCGCCGACATCAAGACCGACCTCGACTCGATCGCGCTCGCCGCCGCCAAGGGGAAATTCGTCGTCATCAAAGGCTGGCCGGGCTTCAATTGGCTCGACCAAGAAATGATGCAGCGCCCCTACGCCGAGCTGCAGAAACTCGCGCGGGAGCGGATCACGTTTCCGCTCGCCTGCTTCCTCATCGCCGCGCAGCCCGGCTCGCACTTCTGCTACTCGTGGGGCTACACCCACACCCATGGCATGCTCGACGCCTACCCCGAGTTCGACCGCCCCCTCGGCCCGCCCAAGTCCGATGCGAAGTGGCAAGGCCTCACCGCGAGCCGCGAGTTCGCCCACGCCTCCGTCTGGGTTGACCTCGCAACCAAGCAAGCCCGCATCGACTGGCACTGATACCCCTCGTTCCGTTTGATGAGGCGCGGCCATCCGCGCCACCAAATTGCTTGGATTACAAAGAACGCTTCTCTCCACGCGTTTTATCCGTCTAGTTTTCCCCCCATGCCCCTCCCCGTCTCCACTCGCCGCCGTTTTCTCCAAAACTCTGCGTTGCTCGTCGCCGCGCCGCTGATTCTTCCGAGCCGCGTCTGGTCGCAGGCAAGCGCCCCGAGCAAGCGCCTCACGTTTGGCTGTATCGGCATGGGCAAACAGATGAAGGGCCACCTCGGTGCCCTCATCGGCCGCGACGAGGTGCAGGTGCTCGCCGTGTGCGACGTCGACACCACGCGCCGCGAGGCGGCCAAGAAGCGCGTCGACGACGCCTACGCGAAAAAGGCAGACACGACCTACAAGTCCTGCGACGCCTACAACGATTTCCGCGAAGTCCTCGCCCGCAAGGATATCGACTGCGTCCTCATCGCCACTCCGGATCACTGGCACGCCTACATCGCGATCGCAGCCGTGCGCGCGGGCA
>JANNEY010000039.1:0-4030 GCA_031379235.1 Opitutaceae bacterium
CTGGGAAGTCGGCACCACATTCGGCGCGGGCTGAAGCCTCGCGCTACCGCGAAGTCCCGCTGCCAAATCCCGAACTAGAACGCGGGCTTGTCAGGCGTGCCAAGCGTAAGTCTTGCTGACGAACGGCGCGTTCTCGTCGTCTCCACTCGCATGACTGCTTCCTCATCGTCCTCCACTCTCGGCTTCGGCATCGTCGGCGTCGGCATGATTGCCGATTTCCATGCGCAGGCGATTGCGGCTTCGCGTGGCGGGAAGCTCATCGGCGTCGCCACGCGCAACGCCGACAATGCCCGCGCCTTCGCGCAAAAGCACGGCGCCGCCTTCGCCACCACCGAGGTCGCCGCGCTCGTCGCGCGGTCGGATATCGACGTGGTGTGCATCACCACGCCAAGCGGCGCGCACCTTGAGCCGGCGCTTGCCGCCGTGCGGGCGGGCAAGCACCTCGTCGTCGAAAAGCCCATCGAGATCACCACGGAGCGCGCGGATGAACTGCTGCGCGCGGCCGACGCCGCGGGCGTCCGCGTCACGCCGATTTTCCAAGCCCGCTTCGGCGATGGTGCGCGCACCCTCAAGGCCGCGATCGACGTTGGCCGCTTCGGCCGCATCGTGCTCGCGAGCGCCTACGTGAAATGGCACCGACCGCGCGAGTATTACACCGGCTGGAAAGGCACGCTCGCCCTCGACGGGGGTGGTGCGCTCATCAATCAGGCCATCCACGCGATCGATTTGCTGCAGTGGTTCGCGGGAATGCCGAGCGAGGTTTTCTGTTGGAAGACGCGCCGCGTCTACGCCCATATCGAGGCCGAGGACACCGCGAGCGCCACGCTGCGCTTCGCCAACGGCGCGCAGGGCTCCATCGAAGCCACGACCGCCGGCTGGCCCGGCTGGGGTCGCCGCCTTGAGATCGTCGGTGAAAACGGTTCCGCGCGACTCGAAGATGATCGGCTGGACCAGTGGAAATTTCGCGACGAGCAGCCCGCCGACGCCGCGATCCGCAATGCCAAGGTCGATCCCAACGCGGGTGGGGGCGCGGGCGCGGCCAACGCCATCACGCACCACGGCCACCTCCGCCAAATCCAGGACCTGATCGATGCCGTGCGCGAAAACCGCCCGGTGGCCATCGACGGCCACGAGGCGCGCAAAGCCGTCGCCCTCATCCGCGCGCTCTATGCGTCCGCCGAGCGCGGTGCGTCGGTGAAACCTTGAGCCGGCCCCAGTCGGAAGAGGCCCGCGAATAGCGCGAATCAAAGCGAATCAAGGGGCAAACACCGCCGAGATTTGGGCTCAGCTCCCTCGCGCGGTTTCGGTGACATAGGAATTTTCCGGTCTTTCATTCGCGTTTATCCGCGCTATTCGCGGGCAGCTGAATTGGTCCAATCCGCCGCTGCGAACCCCACCGCCGCCCTGTTTTTTGAAAATTAGCTCTCGAAGGCGGCCGGAAGTCCGCCCTACTTAGTGTTCCCCCATATGTCTTCGCCCTCCCCTTTGGCCCTCCCGTGGTATCGCACGCTCTCGAGCAACCACTGGTTCGTGTTCACCGTCGCCTCCCTCGCGTGGCTCTTTGACTGCCTTGACCAGCAGCTCTTCATCCTCGCCCGCGACAACGCCATCAAGGCCCTTGCCGCCCCAGGCACCGATGCGCTCGTGCTCAAGCAGCTTAGCGGCTGGGCGCAGAGCATCTTCGTCGCGGGCTGGGCGATGGGCGGTCTCATCTTCGGCTCCGTCGGCGATCGCATCGGCCGCGCCAAGACTCTCTCACTGACGGTGCTCATCTACTCGCTCTGCACCGGCCTCTCGGCCTTCGCGCAGGACATCACGCAGTTCATGATCTATCGCGCGATCACCGGCCTCGGCGTCGGCGGCGTGTTCGGTCTCGCGGTGGCGCTCGTCGCGGATTCGCTGCCCGACGCCGCGCGACCCAAGGCCCTCGGTCTCCTGCAGGCGCTCTCGGCCGTGGGCAACGTCACCGCCGGCACGTGCGCGATGGCGCTTTCGAGCATGGATCCGATGGTCTCGTGGAAATATCTTTTCCTCATCGGCGCGGCGCCCGCGTTTCTCTGCATCTTCATTATGATCCGCCTCAAGGAGCCCGCGAAATGGGTCGCGGCGCGGCAGGCGAGCCGCGAGGTCGGCGGCAAGGCAATGGGCAGCTACGGCAGCCTCTTCGGCGAAGCGCAATGGCGCCGTCCCGCCATCCTCGGCATGATCCTGTGCGTGTCGGGCGTCGTGGGGCTGTGGGGCGTCGGCTTTTTCAGCGGGGCGCTTATCGGTCCCGCGATCGAGAAGGCGCTCCGCGCGCAGAACCTCTCGCCCGCCGAGATCACCGCGGGCAAGCAGTGGTGGACCGCCGCGAATCTTATCGTGCAGAACATCGGCGCGTTCTTCGGCATGATTGTGTTCTCCAAGCTCGCTGCGATCTATGGCCGCAAGATCATTTTTGCCGCCGGCTTCCTCGCGGCGTTTGCCGTCACGATCTTTTTCTACAAAAACTTTCAGACGAAGTCCGACATCTGGATGACCGGTCTCATGGGCTTCTGTCAGCTTGGCATTTTCGCCGGGTTTGCGATTTACCTGCCCGAGCTTTTCCCGACGCGCCTCCGCAGCACCGGCGTGAGCTTCTGTTACAACGTCGGCCGGTTCATCGCCGCCACCGGCCCAATCACGCTCGGCTCATTGCAAAAGATGCTCGGCGACAAAGCCATTGCCGCCTTGCCCGCCACCGCCGACGCCGTCGCCAAGGCCGACGCCCAGCTCACCGCCTTCCGCGATGCCGCGTGCTGGCTCGCCGGCATCTACTTCGTCGGCCTGATCGTCCTGCCCTTCCTCCCCGAGACCAAGGGCCGGCCGCTGCCGGAATAGTTCGCGCCAGGCGCTCGCACGATTTCTACCGTGACCCGGCTCAGGCCGATGGCTAACCCCCAGCGCGATGTCCCACGACCCTGCGTCCCTCAAGTTGCCTGATGGCGGGCTGTTCCCCGCCGTCGGGCTCGGCTTTTGGAAAATGCCGAAGCCTGACGCGCCCGCCCTCGTGCAGGAGGCGATGCGCGTGGGTTACCGGCACCTCGACTGTGCGTGCGACTACGGCAACGAGCCGCAAGTGGGGGAGGGGATTGCGGCGGCACTGCGCGACAAACTCGTCCGCCGCGACGAGCTCTGGGTCACCTCCAAGCTTTGGAACACCTACCACGAACCGCAGCACGTGCGCGCCGCGTGCGAGCGTTCACTGCGCGACCTGAAGCTCGACTACCTCGATCTCTATCTCGTGCATTTTCCCATCGCGCTGGCGTATGTGCCGTTCGACGTGCGCTACCCGCCCGAGTGGTTTCACGATCCAAAGGCGGCCAAGCCTGCGATGAAACCGATCCAAGTGCCCTACGCCGACACGTGGGGCGCCATGGAGGAACTCCAGCGCGCCGGCCTGGTGAAGCGGATCGGCGTCTGCAACCTCAACATCTCCGCCCTGCGCGATGTGCTGAGCTACGCCACCATCCGCCCCGCCGTCCACCAGATCGAGCTGCACCCGTATCTCACGCAGTCGCGAATGCTGCGCTACTGCGCGCAGGAGAAAATCGCCGTCACGGCGTTTTCTCCGCTCGGCTCGCCCTCCTACGAATCCATCGGCATGGCACGACCCGACGAGAACGTGCTGAAGGATCCGGTCGTCACCGCCCTCGCCGCGCGCCACCACCGCACGCCCGCACAAATCGCGCTCCGCTGGGGCGTGCAGCGTGGCTGTGTGGTGATTCCGAAAACGCAGACGCCTGCGCGCCTCGCGGAGAACATCGCGCTGTTCGACTTCGCGCTCACCGCCGATGAGATGGCCGCCATCGATCGCCTCGACCGCCACCGTCGCTTCAACGACCCCGGCCATTTCGGCGAGAAGGCGTTCAACACGTTCTTCCCGATCTTTGACTAATACCAACGTCGCATGATTTCTGGACTTTAGTTGGACGAGGTGGGGTCGGGACCTCCGGGCCCGGCCACGGGTGAACCGCAGACTAAAACCGTCGGGCCGGAGGTCCCGACGCCA
>JANNEY010000050.1:0-24093 GCA_031379235.1 Opitutaceae bacterium
CACCGTTTACGATTCAGTGGCGCAAAGATGGGGTCGCGGTCTCGGGCGCCTCCAGCTTCTCCTTCTCCAGCCGAATCAACCAGGCCGCCGACGCGGGAGTCTATTCGGTTTTTGTCTCCAACGCGTTGGGTTCGGCCACGAGTAATTTTGTGCGCATCACTGTGCAGGGGCCGCGCGCGCCCGTGATCACGGGCCACCCGTTGTCGCAGGCGGTCGAGCAAGGGGACAACTTCTCGTTGGGCGTGACGGTCACTGGCACCGAACCGCTCACCTATCAGTGGCGAAAGGACGGCCAACTGATCGCCAGTGCCACCAGCAACAGTTTCTCCCAGTTTGGCCGCGCCGCGGCCTCCGATGCCGCCGTCTACACCGTGACGGTCAGCAATGCGCACGGGTCCGTGGATTCGGATCCTGCCGTCCTTGATGTGCGGCCGCCGGTGGCACCGGTCATCACGACTCCTCTCTCCGACCGCACCGTCCGTGACGGAGAGTCGTTTTCCTTTTCGGTGCAGTATTCGGGCAGCCGCAATAACACGACCATCGATTGGCGGAGAAACGGGCTCGTGATTCCCAATCAGAGCGGCAGCGAGACGCTCACCCGGAGCAGCGCCACGGTCGTGGATGCCGGCGACTATGTCGTCACGATCACCAATCTGTCGGGATCGGCTTCGTCCTCCGGCAAGGTCACGATTTTGCCCGCCCGCCTGCCGGAGATTATCTCGCATCCGACCAGCGCGAGTATCTTGGCGGGCAATTCCCTTAGCCTGAGTGCGGGTGTCCGCTTTAGTGGCAGCGCGCAGTTTAGCTACCGGTGGCTCAGGGACGGCGTCGCTGTGGCCGGCGGCACGGGTTCCACACTCTTCGTTTCTAGCCAGGATTCGTCGATGGCTGGAACCTATCGGGCGGAGGTCTCCAATGCCGCCGGCACGGTCACGAGTCGCGACGCGGTCATCACCGTGGACTCGGCGGCGACCCGGCCGCCGATCACATCGACCTCGGGCAGCGTGGCGGTGGACGGTGGCAATCAAGTGACGCTGCAGATCACCACCGCCGCTGCATTTCCGGTGCAGTGGCAGCGCGACGGCGTGAACGTGCCCAATGCCAACAGCACCAGTCTCAGCCTGTCTAATATCGCCACCACGAGCGCCGGCACCTACACGGCGGTGGTCAGCGCCCCGACCGGCACCGTCACCAGCCGGCCCATCGTGCTCTCGATCTTGGACTCGGGTCTCGCGCCCACCTTGGTGACGCCGCTGGTGTCGTTGGTGCGGCAGCCGGGCGACTCGGCAAATTTCCTCGTCGGCGTGGAAGGAGAACGACCGATCACCTATCAGTGGCGCAAGGATGGCGTCGCGATTCCCGGCGCCACGGCGTTAAGTTACAACCTTACCAATCTCGTGGCGGCTGCCGCGGGCCAGTATTCGGTCGCGATCTCCAATCGCTTGGGGGCATTGGTCAGCCCCACCGCCAGTCTCGCGGTGCAGGCGGCGACGATTCCGATTTTCCGCACCCATCCTTCTTCCCGGACGCTGGAACCCAACAACGGCCTCTCGCTCAACGCCTCGCTCTTCAACTCGGCGGGAGTAGCGATTCAGTGGTTGAAAGATGGCGTCGCGATCAGTGGTGCGACCTCGCTCTCCTTTTTCAACAGCAGCTCCAACCTCGCGGCCCTTGCCGGCCGCTACGTTGTGGTGGCGACCAACGCGGCGGGCTCGGCGAGCAGCGTTGGTGCGATCGTGCAGATTGGCGCGACAGTGGCGGTGCCGCAGTTTGGCTCGATTAGCCAGCAAAGCCCGTCGGTCTTGGTCGGCAGTTCGTTTGTGCTGAGCGCCACATTTTCCGGCGCCACTTCCTACCAGTGGCGTCGCAACGGCGCCGTGATCCCCGGTGCCACCACCGCCAGCTTGGATCTTTCCAACCTGCAGGTGGCGGACAGCGGCACATATGTCGTGGTCGGCTTCAATGCCGACGGTGCCAGTCCGTCGACGCCAGTGCAGCTGACCGTGCAAACTCCTGCGCCCGGCGTGCCCATCGTCACCACGCAGCCGCGCAATGTTTCCATTTTGCCGGGCAATGTAGGTGTCATCTTCGCCGGCATCGCCGCCAATCCCGGCGCGACCTACCAGTGGCGCTTCAATGGCGCGCCGATCGCGGGTGCTACCAACGCGACGCTGACGCTCAACAGCGTGCAGGCGTCCGCCGCTGGTCGCTACACGATCGTTGCCACCAATTCGTTTGGCGCCGTCACGTCTAACGAGGCGGTGCTGACGCTGGGCACGCCGATTACCTTTCCCGAAGTGGCGCGCAGCGAGAGCCGCCCGGCGGGCACGCAGCTCACGCTGCAACCGACGGTGCAGGGCCCGGGCCCGCGGCAGTTCCAGTGGAAAAAGGACGGCGTCGCAATCGCGGGCGCGACGGGCGCGACGCTGTCGTTTGCGGTGCTGCGACCGGCGGACAGCGGGGTCTACACGCTCGTCGTGACCAACAGTGACGGATCGGCCGAGTCGCCGGCGTATATGCTCTCGGTCGCGAGTTCATTGTTTGCCGGCACCTACTACGGCACGTTCACGCCGGGTGAGGCATTTGCCCTGCATGTGTCGGCGGAGGGCACGGGTTCATTCGTCGGTCTGCTGGTTCCGGGCACCGAGGCGGTCGTCGGCCGCGGCTTTGTCGTGGGTGGCGACGGCAGTTTCACGTTTGGCGGTGCGGCTCCGCGCACCTACGGGGCCAACCGTATTATCGGCGACTTCGTGTCGGGCCGCATCAGTGGCGGTGTCGTCACTGGCCGCGTGTCGGGCCGCGAGGTGCCCTTTTCCGGTAGCATCGTCGGGTCGGGATCGACGGCCGACATCGCGGGCTACTATCAGGCGGTGCCGCTGCTCAATCTGCTCGGCGAGGTGCATGCCATCGTCGCGGGGGATGGCACGATCCATTTGTTGTTCATCGATCCTGCCAATCTGCGCGCCGGGCGCGGCACGCTTTCTTCGGGGCGCAGTTTTGCGAGCGCCGGGCCGAGCATGAATTTCAACGTGGTCGTGGGTGGCCCCGGGATTTTGGATGGCGGCATCGTCGTGCCCGGTGGGCCTGCGATCGGTTTTGTGTTCGGGCGGGTCCCGGTGCCGGGTGGGCCTGAGCGTCTCGCCAACGTCTCGGCGCGGGGCATCGCGGGCACTGGCAGCCGCGCTCTCATCGCGGGGTTTGTGGTGAGCCCCGGCGCGCCGAAAGACATCTTGGTGCGAGGCGTCGGCCCGGCGCTCACCGGTTTTGGCGTGGCCGGCGCGCTGGCCAATCCCCGGCTGCGCCTCTTCCTCGGCACCGCTTCCCTCCTCGACAACGACGACTGGGGCCTCGGCGGATTTGCGCCGCAGATCGCCACCGCCACGACGCGCGTGGGCGGCTTCCCGCTCAGCGCCAGCAGTCTCGATTCCGCGCTCATCACGCGCCTCGATCCGGGCGGCTACTCGGCGCAGATTACCGGTGCGACGGAGGCCCCGGGCGTAGCGCTTGCCGAGGTCTATGATGCGACGGAAACCCCCGGCACCTCGCGCATCATTAATCTCTCCACCCGCGGCGAGGTCGGAACCGGCGGCGATATTCTGATCGTCGGCATCGTGGTGACAGGCAATGCGGCCAAGAAGATCCTCCTCCGCGGCGTCGGGCCGACCCTCGGTGCCTTCGGCGTGCCTGGCGTGCTCGCCGATCCACAGTTGCGACTTTTCCGCGGCACGCAGCAGCTGCGCGAAAACGACAACTGGTCCTCGGGGCCGGATGCCGCCCTGATCGTGGAGGCGGCGCAGAGCGTGGGGGCGTTTTCGCTCACCAACGGCAGCCGAGACGCGGCGCTCCTGTTCTACCTCGCGCCCGGTGCCTACTCGGCCCAGCTGAGCGGTGTGGGCAACACGACCGGCATCGGATTGGTGGAGGTTTACGATGTGCCGTAGTGACGTGACTGGAGTGCCGACTCTGTCTTCTTGAGACCGTGAGTTTCTCGATCAGCGCAGAACCAACCCCCATCGCCGTCCTTGAGCGTGCCCTCAAGGATCCGCGCGCCGGTGCGTGCGTGACCTTCGAGGGCTGGGTGCGGAATCGCAACGAGGGCCAGCCAGTCCTCTCGCTCGAATACGAGGCCTTCGTGCCGCTGGCCGAATCTGAGGGCGCAAAAATCCTCGCCGAGGCGCACGCGAAATTCGCGCTCGTCGGAGCCATGGCCATGCACCGCACGGGGCATTTGCAGCTCGGTGAACTCGCGGTGTGGGTGGGCGTCACGGCGGAGCACCGGGGTGCGGCATTCGACGCCTGCCGCTACATCATCGACGAGGCCAAGGCTCGTCTCCCGATTTGGAAAAAAGAGCACTACGCCAGCGGAGCGACCGCGTGGATCAATTGCGCGACGCGCGGGGAACACGGCGGAGCCGCGGCGATTCCGCCGGCCTGAGTTTTCCCACCGGCGTTTCGCCGGCTTGCGCGGGCCGACCCAGATTCGATCTCGAATCGCCGCGGCCGTTCCTCCATTGCTTCTCCATGAGTTTTTTCGCCGCCGCCACCACCACCGGCCAGACGACGCTCGATCGCCTGCGCGACATTCCGCCGGATGTCTGGCTCAAGCTCGGTCTTGGCGTCCTCGCCATCATTGTCGCGGTGATCGTGCTGCGAAAGCTGGCCAAAATGAACAAGTTCATCCTCGGGTTTCTGGTGCTGCTGGGGCTGACGTTCTTGGGTTTCAACTGGATCTACGAGCGCAACGAGCCGGCTTGGGCCACGCCGTTCGTGCAGGCTGTCGCCGGGTTCTTTCCGGCCAGGCCGGGTAAGTGACCCGGGCCGCTCAGGCGTCTCGACCGGCGCCGCCGCGGTTTTTTATGACGCGCGCCGAGAAAGGAATTGGTTTTCACCGCTATTAGGCTAGTCCTCCCAGCCCTCTCTTCCGCCATGGCAAAAACCCATTCCGACATCGGACTCATCGGCCTCGCCGTCATGGGTCAGAACCTCGCCCTTAACATCGCCGATCACGGCTTCCGCATCTCGGTTTACAACCGCACGACCGAGAAGACCGAAAAATTCGTCGCCGAAAATCCGTCCACGCCCGGTGGCCTCTTCGGTGCCAAGACGCTGGAGGAATTCGTGCAGTCCCTCGCGAAACCGCGCAAGGTCGTCATCCTCGTGCAGGCGGGCAAGGCGACGGACGCCGTGATCGACAGCCTCGTGCCGCTCTTCGAGAAGAACGACATTATCATCGATGGCGGCAACGCGCTCTGGACCGACACGATCCGCCGCGAAAAAGCGCTGAAGGAAAAAGGGCTGCGCTTCATCGGCTCCGGCGTGTCCGGCGGCGAAGAAGGCGCGCGTTTCGGCCCGGCGCTGATGCCCGGCGGTGATCCCGCGGCCTACAAGGAACTCGAGCCCGTGTGGAACGCCATCGCGGCCAAGGTCGACGCCAAGACGGGCGTGCCGCTCACGGGTGCCGCGCCCGGCAAGCCGATCCAAGGCGGCGTGCCCTGCGCCACCTACATCGGCGAAAACGGTGCCGGCCACTACGTGAAGATGGTCCACAACGGGATCGAGTATGGCGACATGCAGATGATCTGTGAGGCCTACGCTTTGATGCAGGGTCTTCTCAAGATGAAGGCTCCCGAGATGGGCGCCATCTTCTCCGCGTGGAACGCCGGCATGCTCGGCAGCTTCCTCATCGAAATCACCGCCGATATTTTGAAGCAGAAGGATCCGGTCACGAAGAAACCCTTCGTCGACATCGTCCTCGACACCGCGGGCCAGAAAGGCACCGGCAAATGGACTTCCGTCAACGCCCTCGACATGGGTGTGCCCTCCCCGACGATTGCCGAGTCCGTTTTCGCCCGCTGCATCAGCGCGATTAAGGAAGAGCGCGTCGCCGCCTCGAAGATCCTCAAAGGCCCGAAGAAAAAATACCGCGGCTCCAAGAAGGCGCTCATCGCGGCGATCCACGATGCGCTCTACTGCTCCAAGATTTGCTCCTACGCGCAGGGCTTCCAGCTCATGCGTGAGGCGCAGAAGGAATACAAGTGGACGCTCAACTTCGGCGAGATCGCGCAGATCTGGCGGGGCGGTTGCATCATCCGCGCGGTCTTCCTCCAGAAGATCACCGAGGCGTATCAGCGCAATCCGGGCCTCGCCAATCTTCTCCTCGATCCGTATTTCAACAAGACCGTGCAGAAGGCGCAGGAAAACTGGCGCAAGGTCGTCGCCCTCGCCAGCGAGTGCGGCGTGCCGATCCCGACGTTCGGCTCCGCCCTCTCCTACTACGACAGCTACCGTTCGGCCCGTCTCCCGGCGAACCTGTTGCAGGGTCAGCGCGACTACTTCGGTGCGCACACCTACGAGCGCACCGACCAGCCGCGCGGTAAATTCTACCACATCGACTGGCCCGAGGCCGTCCGCCCGCAGCTCGAGATTAAGTAAAGTCTCGCGCCCTTTCGCACGCGGCAGATTTCACGCCCGGCTTCCTGGTGAAGCCGGGCGTTTCGTTTGGATCACCGGGCCGCGAAGCACCGTGCCGGTAGTGGGTCCGCTTGATTTGTCATTGCGAGCCCGGCTCGGCGGGCGCGGCAATCCAGCTGGAATTTCAGCTGGATTGCTTCGTCGCTGCGCTCCTCGCAATGACCACGACAAATCAGACGGACCCACTACCAACGCACCCATCCGCCGTGGCCCACGGTCGGACTTGCCGGCAGCCTCGCGCCGCGCTCAAGCTGGAAAATTATTACCCCACCCGATCCCAGTCCGCGCCGCCGCGGAGCGTTCGCCCCGCGCTTGGTTTTGCGCCTCCGCCCGATCCTCGTGGCGGGTGTCCTGCTCGCGTCCTTGGCCCGCGCGTGGGAGCCGGTGCCGCTCGCGCCTTATCCGCAGAAATTCCGCACGTTTTTCAAACTCGATGATCCTGCCGTGCCCGCTGGGGTGCGCACGGCGGCGGTGCCTTTGCCCGTCGGTGGGATCACGACCTCGGCCCGCGCCTCCGATGGGGCGACTTGGCTCGGCACCGCGCAGGGCCTGATGCGCATCGACGATACGGCCCCGGAGCGCGATCGCCGCCAGTATTTTGGCGGGCTGCGTTACCTGCCGGATGACGACGTGCAGCAGATTTTCCCCGACGCGAACGGCGGCGTGTGGGTGCGCACGCGCACGGGCGTGGCGCATATCGCGCTGCGCCCGATGACGCTCGCGCAGAAAGCGGAGCACTTTGAAGGCATCGTGAATCCGCGCCACGATCGCTACGGGCTCCTCGGTGATTCGCACCTCACGACTCCCGGCGATCTCACGACCAATCTGAAAGTCGACAACGACAACAACGGACTCTGGACCTCGCTCTACGCCGCGGCGGAGTGCTTTCGCTACGCCGTGACCCAGTCTCCCGACGCGCTCGCCAAGGCCCGCAAGGCGATCGAGGCGATGTTATTTTTGGAAGAGATCACGGGGCGCCGCGGTTTTCCCGCGCGCTCTTACATCCGCAAGGGCGACCGTCCGCCGACGGACGGCGAGTGGCATTGGACGGCGGACGGGCAAATTTATTGGAAGGGCGACACGAGCTCCGACGAGATCGTCGGGCATTTTTTCGCGTTTGGCATCGCTTACGATCTTCTGCCCGACGCCGACCTCAGGCAGCGCATCGTCGCCACGACGCGGCGCATCATGGATCACATCATCCAGAACGGCTACCACCTCATCGATGTCGATGGCCAGCCGACCAAGTGGGGCAAGTGGTCGCTAAAATATTTTTCCGAAGATCCGGAAGACTCCGCGCTGAACAGTCTCGAACTCCTCAGCTTTCTCAAAACCGCCGCGCATATCACCGGTGACGCGAGCTACGAAAAGGAATATCAGAAAGTAGCGCACGAGCTGAAGTATGCCGACCTCATGCTCCGCTTGAAGCAGGTCCGCGTGGAGATGAACTATTCCGACGAGGAGCTCGCGATGCTCCCGTTCTACGGTGTCTTCCGCTACGAAAAAGATCCGGCGATGCTCGCGAACTATCGGCGCGCGCTGGACGATTGGTGGGAAAACATGGCGCGCGAACTCTCGCCGCTCTGGACCTTCATCTATCTCACCGGCCGTCCCGAAGCCACGGTCGATCTGCCCGGCGCGGTGTGGACACTCTACCGCACGCCGCTCGATATGATTCACTGGGACGTGAAGAATTCCCACCGTGCAGACATCGTATGGAGTCCCACGCCCGACCGCGCCGGCCGCCGCGAGGCGCTCACGCTGCTTCCGCCCGACGAACGGCCCGTGATGCGCTGGAACGCCAACCCGTTCGTCGTCGACGGCGGGCGCAAAGGCCGCAGCGAGGACGACGGGGCGGCGTTTCTGTTGCCCTACTGGCTGGGGCGCTACCACAAGTTCATCGTCGGAGAATAAACCCGACGCCGATGGAGAATTTCCTCTCAGGTGTGATCGAGGGTTTCTACGGTCCACCTTGGACGCAGGCGGAGCGTTTCCAGTTGTTCGATCGGATGCGCGACTGGGGCCTCAACACCTACATCTACGCGCCGAAGGACGATCTCAAGCACCGCGCACTCTGGCGCGAGAACTACAGCGCCGCCGAGGCGGATAATCTCGGCACGCTCATCCGCGCGGCGCGCGAACACGGCGTGCGTTTCATCTACGCGCTCAGCCCCGGGCTCGATCTCCGCTATGGGGACGCGACCGAAGCGAACCGGCTGCAGGCGAAGTGCGCGCAACTCCTCGCGCTCGGCTGCGAGCACTTCGCGCTGCTCTTCGACGACATTCCTGATCACTGCGAGACCGGTGCGCTGGCTACGGCGCAGAGTGCTGTAGCGAATCAGATCTTTCACTGGCTGCGCGAGCACTGCGCCGCCGCGCAGCTGGCGTTTTGTCCCACGTCCTACTGCGGCCGCATGGCCGAACGCGGCCTTGGTGGGCCCGATTACCTCGCCACGATCGGCCGCGAACTGACGCCGGAGATCGATGTGTTTTGGACTGGGCCGGAGATCATTTCGCGCGAAATCACCGTCGCGCACATCCGCGAGCTGACGGCGACCCTGCGCCGCAAGCCACTCATCTGGGATAATCTGCAGGCGAACGACTACGACGGCCGCCGGTTTTTCTGCGGGCCCTATGCGGGGCGCGTGCCGGAATTGCGGCAGGAAGTGCGCGGGTTGCTGCTGAATCCCAACTGCGAGTTCCCGCTCAATTTCGTGCCCATGCGCACGCTCGCGAAGTTCGCGAATTTTCCTGCCGGCTCACGGTGGAATGCGCGCGACAGCTATCTCGCGGCGCTGCACGAGTGGTGGCCGAGTTTTGCCGCGATTGGCGCGCCGCTGGCGTGGGAGGATTTCGTTTTGTTCTGTGACTGCTTCTATTTGCCGCACGAGGAAGGCGCGGAGGCGCAGGCGTTTTTTCAGCGCGTGCGCGATGCGCTTAGGGCGAAACCAGCCGAGGTGGTGCGAGCCCAGGTCGCGCGGCTCCGAGATTTTTGTGCGCGCCTCACCGAACTGCGCGACCGGCCGCTTTTCTACGCGTTGAGCCGCCGCGCATGGGAGCTGCGCGAGGAACTCGATCTGATTGAGCGCTACCTGGCCTCGCCGGAGCGGAACGTCGCTTCGGACTTTCATTTGCCCGGCACGTATCGCGGTGGATTTGTGCCACGCCTCCAACGCCTGCTCGTGCGGCAGCCGGACGGGTCATTCGCACCACCGTCATGAACGATGCTGTCATTCGTCCGGTGCGAACCGGCGACGAAGCAGGCGCCTATCACGTCTGCCTCAAGACCGGTGACAACGGAAAGGATGGCGAGCCGTTCTATCGCGATGACCCTGATGCCCTCGGCCGGATTTATGTCGGACCTTATCTGAAATTCGCGCCGGAGTTCGGCGCGATCCTTGAAGACCACGCCGGCGTGTGCGGCTACGCGCTCGGCGCGCTGGATTCACGGGCCTTTTTCGCGCGCTACGAGTCCGAGTGGCGCCCGGACTTGACGCGGCGATTCCCGGCGCCGGCCGGCGACCCGGCGCAGTGGACGCGCGTGCAGCAGATTCACCATCTCTACCATGACCCCGATTATTTTTTTCCCGAGCCTTACGCGGAATATCCCTCGCATCTCCACATCGATTTGTTGCCCCGCGCCCAGGGCCGGGGTTTTGGCCGCCGCATGCTGGAGCAGGTGATGAATAATTTGCGCCGGCGCGGTTCGCCCGGTGCTTATCTGGGTGTGAGCACGCTCAACCTGCCAGCACTTGGATTTTATGAGCGACTCGGTTTCCATGAATTGATCCGCGTGGGCCTGGCGCACGATGGGTGTGCCTACCTCGCAAAACGCTTTTTATCTCATGGCTGAAAAACTCGCCCTGCTCGGCGGCAAACCCGGGCGCACGCGCCCATTCACGGCGTGGCCGATTTTCGGCAAAACGGATGAGATGCGTCTGCTCCGCACGCTGCGCAGCGGAAAGTGGGGACGCTTGCACGGCCCGGAGGTCGAGGAGTTCGAGCAACGTTTCGCCGCCATGCATGGTTGCAAGCACGGCATTGCCGTCGTCAACGGCTCCGTTTCGCTGCGGATCGCATTGATCGCGGCTGGCCTGCGCGCGGAGGACGAAGTGATCGTGCCGCCCTACACGTTTTTCGCGACGGCGTCCGTCGTGGTGGAAGCGAACCTGGTGCCGGTCTTCGCGGACATTGATCTGCAGACCTTCAACCTGGATCCCGCGGCGGTCGAAGCGGCGATCACGCCGCGCACGCGCGCGATCATTCCAGTGCATTTCGCGGGTCAACCGGCGAACATGACGCAGCTCATGGCGATCGCGAAGAAGCACAAACTCGTCGTGATCGAGGACGCGGCGCACGCCCATGGCGCGAGTTTCAGAAACAGACCCGCCGGCTCCATCGGCCACCTCGGTTCATTTTCGTTTCAATCGAGCAAGAACCTCACCTCGGGTGAGGGCGGGATCATCACGACCAACGACGACGCGCTGGCGGAAACGTGTCGCTCCATGCACACGTGCGGCCGCGTGCCGGGTGGATTGTGGTATGAGCACCACGTCATTTCGAGCAACCACCGCCTCGGGGAATTTCAGGGCGCGGTCCTCAATGCGCAGCTCGATCGCCTCGAAGCCCAGACCAAGACGCGGGATCGGAATGGCCGGTATCTCGCAACGCGCCTCGCGAAAATCCCCGGCCTGTTTCCGCAAAAGCGCCCGGCCGATTGCACGCGGCACAGCTATCACCTCTTCATGCTGCGGCTGGAGGCCGCGAAGTTTGGCGTTCCTCGCGCGGCCGTGCTCAAGGCGTTGCAGGCTGAGGGCATTCCTTGTTCGGCCGGCTATGGTTTTTCGCTGCCGCAGCAGCCGATGTTTCGAAACAAAGCCTTTGGGCCCTATCTTCCGCGCGTGCGGGCGCGACTCGATTTCGGCCGCGTGCGGTGCCCGAACAGCGATCTCATCTGTCGCGAACAAGGCGTGTGGCTGGAGCAAAATCTCCTGCTCGGGCGCCGCGCCGACATGGATGACATCGCGCGCGCGTTGGAAAAGATTCATGCGAACCGCGAGGCACTGAACCGATGGCCCACATGAATGCTTCGGATGGATTTATAGGCCGCCGGCTCGGACCGGCGCTCACGGCGCTGAGCGAGAACACCTATCTGTCGGCGATTCGCGCCGGCATGGTGGCCGTCGTGCCGCTGACGATCATCGGAGGGCTGTTCATGATCGCGGCGTTTTTGCCCGTGGCGGGCTGGGACAAGATCGTCGCGCCCTATCTCCAATTGTTGCAGGTGCCGGTGACCGCGACATTCGGACTGATCGCCGTCTTCGCGTGTTTCGCCATCGCCTACGACTTGGGCAAGCGCCTGAAGCAAGAGGCGATCGTCAGCGCCACGATGGCGACGACGGTCTTTCTGCTGCTGGCGATCAAGCCGTCGGACCTCACGCTGGCGATGGACAGCCTCGGCTCCAAGGGGCTCTTCACCGCCATCCTCGTGGCGTTGGTCGCGGTGCGAGTGCAGAAATTTTTCTCCGACCGGAATCTGGTGATCAAACTTCCGGCGAGCGTGCCCCCGGTCGTTTACGAGTCGTTTCTCTCGCTGACGCCGCTGGTGTTTCTCGTGGTGGGATTTTGGGTCATTCGCTTCGTGCTCGGCGTGGACATCGACCAGTTCGTGCAGGCCGCATTCAAACCGCTCGTCTTTGCACTGAACACCCTGCCCGGGATTCTCGTGTATGCATTCGCGGTCACGCTGCTGTGGTCGGTGGGCATCAACGGCGACAACGCGCTCGACGCGATCGTCGCGCCCATTTTTCTCCAATTCCTTGCAGCCAACGTTTCGGCGACCACGGCCGGCCAGCCCCTGCCGTTTGTCACCGCCAACGGATTCTTCACGACATTCGTCAACGTGGGCGGCACCGGCGCGACGATCGCGCTGGCGCTTGTCCTTTTGAATTCCAAGGAGCCGGGCTTCCGCAAGGTCAGCCGGCTCTCGTTGCCCACGCAGATTTTTCAGATCAACGAACCGATTTTCTTCGGCATCCCGATCGTGCTGAATCCGATCTTCATGCTGCCGTATGTGCTGAACGCGCTGCTGCTCACCGCGGGCACCTATCTGTTGATGGACTGGCAGCTGATCCAGAAGCCGTTCGTCAACGTCCCGTGGACTACGCCGCCAATCATCGGGCACTATCTTGTGACCGGAGGAGATTGGCGCGCCGCCGTGTGGGGCGTCGTGTCGATCGTGATCGCGATGGCGGTATATTATCCGTTTGCCAAGGCGGCCGAGCGCCAGCGGCTGAACGCGTCCACTTCGGCGGAAGGGAATCACCGTCGGGGCACCTCGTAGATTTCCACCAGCGTGAGACCGGTGGTGGGTTGGCGCCGTTCACTTGGACGGTGTCGGCCTCGGCGGGAGCGTGACGCGCGCTGAACTTCAACCCGGCTTCGGGCGGCGCCGTTTTTCTACTGTGCGGCGGCGGCGGGCGCTGCCGCCCATGGCACGAGCACCGGCTTCGGCGCCCCACGTTTAGCCTCAGGCAAACCCAGCAACGCCCGGGCGCCGCCGACGATGCGGTCCCAGTCGAAAGCGGGACCTGGATCCGTTTTGTTCGTCTGCACGTGGAAGTGGCCGAGCACGCCTTGGTATTTTTTTAGATCGGCGTCGGGCAGTTTTTTGGTGACGAGGTTGCCGTCGGCGTCGCGCGGATAGTCGCAGGTGATTTTGGGAAACACTTTGCACAGCGCGGCGGTGAGTTTCGTGAGCGCAGCGTATTGCTCCGGCGTGAGGTCGTATTGCAGCAGCTCGGTGCCCTGCACATTGCCGCGCACCAGCTCGGCGCGCGCGGGCCGGCCGATAAAATCCTTGGTGAAGATCATCGGATCGCCGAAGCGGGCGGGCACCTTCAGATATGGGCCCTGCGCATCGCGGGGATACCATTCATCGAGGGCCTTGTGCGCGCCAGGTGGATAGGCGCCCATGTTCGCGATCTCGATGCCGATGGACCGGCCGTTGGAAATGGTCGCATGCCATGCGCGCTCCTTGAGATCGACGGTCTGGTAAATGGTGCCGTCGATATCGATCATGAAGTGCACGCTCAGGCCGCGGAGATCGTGCAGGATTTTGAAACACTGCTTGCTGACGCCCGCGACGTCGTAGTGCATCACAAACTGATCCACGGTGCGTTGGAGCAGCGGGAGATCCCAGCCGCCGCCGCGCACGCGCTCGATTTCGTCGGGCGCGAGGCCGTCACGGCGCGTGTTGTAGCGGTTGGGTTGACGGATGTCCTTCACCGCGACCTTCGTTTTTTCAAAGCTGCTTTCCTCCTCCGGGCTGAACCGGCGCTCGGTGCGGTAGCCGTCATAGCCGCGCGGATCCATCCATGTGACGATGCGCGTGCCGGTGTGAAATAATTGCCCGGCCACGACGATCTCGTCGCCCTTGCGCTTGAGAGGCGCGCCCGGCCCGGTGTGACAGCCCGTGAAGAAGAAGAGCGCGCTGAGGCTGAGCAGGGTGATAGCGGGGCGGGGAAATATTTTTCTCATGTCGGGACGGAGCGCCAGAGCCGAACGCAACACACCGCCCAGCTCAATCGCGATCGCGCGACCCGGCCCGGGATTTCAACTGGCGCCGTGAGACGAAGCGCGCAGGGTTCAGCCCATGAGAAAACTCCTTGTCTGGCTCGCGCTGGCGATCTCGGGCGGCTTGTTTGCGGCGACCGCCCCCGTGCAACTTGGCAACGAGGTGCTCACCGCCGGCGGCTTCAAGGAACTGGCCGGCAAGCGCGTCGGCCTCATCACGAATCCCTCCGGGGTTAATCGCCACCTCGCAACGACCCTGGAAATCCTGCGCGCCGCGCCCGGCGTGAAGCTCGTCGCCCTCTTCGGTCCCGAGCACGGCATTTATGGCGATGTCCCCGCGGGCGACAAAGTCGAGAGCCGCACCGACGTGCGCACCGGCCTGCCCGTGCATTCGCTCTATGGTGCGACGCGCAAGCCCACGCCCGCGATGCTCGCCGGCCTCGACGCCCTCATCTACGATCTGCAGGATACCGGCGCGCGTTCCTACACGTTTATCAGCACGATGGGCCTCGCGATGGAGGCGTGCGGAGAAGCCGGCATCGAGTTCATCGTGCTCGATCGGCCGAATCCGCTCGGGGGCGAGCGCATCGAGGGCCCGCTCGTGGAGGAAAAGTTTCGCTCCTTCGTCAGCCAGTGGAATGTGCCGTATGTCTATGGTCTCACCTGCGGTGAACTCGCGCGTATGATCAACGACCGCGGCTGGCTCAAAAAACCGTGCCGGCTCACGGTCGTGCCGATGCGCGGTTGGCGGCGCAACCTGGTGTGGGCTGACACGGGCTTGCCGTGGGTGCCCGCTTCACCGCACATCCCGCACGGCGATTCGCCGCTCTTTCAGGTGGCGACCGGCATGCTCGGTGAAATCGGCGGCGTGAGTATCGGGGTCGGTTACACGCTGCCGTTTCAAACAGTCGCCGCCCCCAAGGTCGATCCGCACGCGTTGGCGGCAAACCTGAACGCCCGCCATCTGCCCGGCGTCTTCTTCCGTCCCCTCACCTACAAGCCCTATTACGCCGCGTTCAAGGACGAGATCGTCGGCGGCGTGCAACTCCACTTCACCGCGCCCGCCACCGCGCCGCTCACGGCGATTAACTTCCACGCGCTGGAAGCGCTGAAACAGGTTGCCGGTCGCGATCCCTTCGAGGAAGCAGTGAAAGCGAAGAAGACCTTCGATATGTTCGACAAGGTCAACGGCACCGACGCGACGCGCCGGGCGTTGCAGACCGGCCAGTCCGCTGCCGCGATCGTTGAATCATGGCGGGCCGCCGAGGATAAATTCCGCGCAGAACGGAAAAAATATCTGCTCTACTGAGCGTCGCTGCCGCCGCACGGCGCGGGGCGCGGCTGGGTCACGGGACTTCAAACACCTCGACGAGCGCCACCCCACTCGTGCCGCTCGCGCCGCTTATGAGCGCCGTGTAGTTTCCCGGCGGCAGGGTCACGAGCAGCGCCGCATCGCGTGAGTTCGTCGCCAGCGCAAATGCGCCGGCTTGGGTCGCCACGACGGCAAGCTCGGCGGCGTTCGCGTTGGTGCCCCAGTTGTCATTGGTCGCCACGATGGCACCTTTGTCCGTCGTCAGCGTGAGCACAGGATCACCCAGCGTTTCGTTGACGCCGAACGCGGCGAGCGTTGGGCCGACGCCGCGAATGAGATAGCGCGCGGGTTGCTGTCCCCGCACCACAAAGCCCGCGATGCCGATATTGCCGCCCGCAGCGACAAACGCGCGGCTTGACAGATTGACGAGCCGGTTGGTGGTCGGGTCGGCCTCGTAGATTTCCACGAGCCCCGTCCCGGTGCGACCGGCGGTATCGGTGAGCACGGCGGCATAATTACCGGGTGCGAGCGCCGCGAGCAGCGCGGCATCGGCGCTTTTTTCTGGCAACGGAAAAGCCCCCAGCCCGGCAAACATCGTCGCGGGCGTGGTGGTCGGGCTCCAATCATCGTTCACCGCGATCGCACGGTTAGTGCCGTCGTAGAGTGTGAGCACAGGATTGGGCAGCGCATCAGGCACGCCGAGTGGCGTCAGCGCCGGACCGACCCCGCGCACGAGGATTTGTTTGGTGGTCGCACCACGGATCACAAAGCCCGCGATCAACGCGCGCTCCCCCACTCCGACCGGCGCGCGCGTCGAGAGATTGGCGAGCACCGGCGATCCATCGATGGTCAGGCGGGCGCTCTGGCTGGTCGCGACGCCGAGGCTGTTGCGGACGACGACGGTGTAGTCACCCGCGTCTGAGGCAGAGACTCCGTTCAACGTCAGCGAACTCGCGGTGCCGACCGCGGTGCCGCCGCGCCGCCATTCATAGGTAAAAGGTCCCGAGCCGCCGACCTCGATGCTGAACACCGCCGTGCGTCCGCTCGTGGTTGTGAGGGACGACGGCTGGGCGAGGATCGTTGGTGCGGCGGTGGCGAGTGCTGGCGTGAAATGATAGTTCAAGAAGCGGTCAAGCGCGTCGCGGCCGACTTTTGCCCCCAGCTTTCTTCCGGTGAAATCATCGGCCGAAACATGAATGCCACCATAAAGGCGCGAGAGCCCGGCCTGGTCGGCGGCGTCGAAGTAGGTCGCCCATTGCAATTGGAGCGCACGTTTCGGCCCCGCTTCAAAACCGAGCGCAGTGCCCGCCGCAAAATCATACGTCGCCAATCCGCCGGGGAAAAATTCACTGCCCGTCAGGCGCGCGATCACTTCTGCGGCGGCGCGGCTGAACGTGCTGTGGCCCGAGGCGTAGCCCGGAAAGGCCGGCGTCACAAAAGTCTCGCGCTGATACGGCCGCCAGTCGGCGCCCAGCATCCAGCCAACCCCGGCGGTTTCCTGTGCCGTGGCAGGCGTGCCGAGCCAGGTCTTCACGGCGATTCGGCCGATCTCGCCGGCGAGATGCGCGTGTCGTTGTCCCGGCGCCGCAGAGGCTGGGGTGATGAGTTCGATCAGCCCGGGCACCAGCGGCAGGCCGTCCGCATTGTAGTTGATCACGTTTCGATCCGTCGACTGCCCGAGCTCAGCGAGGTGGCGGATCATCGTGATGGGGCGGGCGGAGTCGTATTGCCACTTGAGTGTCCACGCTGCGCACGCTGCGTCGTGCAGCGCGCCGTTGAGCGCGAGATAACCCGCCACATCCCACTCCAGCCGCCGCAGCGGCCGGCCCTGCCCGAGAAATTGCCGCGTGCTCAGCGGGTGGTCGCTCACTTGGTTGAACAACACGTTCCAATGTCCGGGCGGCGTCTCCGAGCTCGGCCCATCCGCCCAAAATTCCGCCAGCACCCGCGCGTAGTCGCCCCGCAGCACGACGTTGCTCGGATAGTTCTCGCGCGTCACCGGATTGACCGCGTGGCCGCGCCCGCTGTTGGTTCCGATGGGATTGTTGAGCAGGCTGCCCGGTGAAATATCGATGGCGGCGCCATCGTCGGCCGTGAGCTGCGCGGAGTAGCCGAGCACCTCCACCGCCTGTGCCACATAATCTGCGCTCCCGAAGCGTGGCGGCGGGCCGGGATCATCGGGGAGAAAACCGCCGGGCGCTTTCGGGAGCGCAAACGTCTGCGTGCGGATCGCATTCGCGCCGACAAACACTTGGGTGCCGCCGCCCAACACGATGCCGTTTTGCGTGACGATGTTCACGAGATCGAGCGGTTGCCACCGGCCGGGATCGACGATCACGCCGACACCGGAAAACCGCACGATCATCGCCGGATTCACCGGGCGGTAGCCGGTGGCGTCCGCGTAACCGTTGGCCTCGTTGGCGCCGTCGGTAAGCGTGAGGGCGAGCGTGCGTTGGCCGATGCGCAGGCCTGTCGCCGCGGGCGAGCCACCGGTTGCATCCTTGAAATCCGGGTCGTAGCCATATTGCTGCAGCAACCAGCGGATGCCGGTCAACGTTGCGCCCGCACCGGGACTGCGCGTGAAGCGCTTTTCGATCACGGCGTAGGCGGCGTAGCTCATCGCCTGTTGTTGGGCGGCAACCCGCGCCGCCTCGTCCACCGGCAGTTCCGGATTTTCTTTTGCGAACACCTCGCGCCGCGCCGCCCAGCCGCCGCGCTCGTAAGCCCAGAAGGCGTCCCACAGCACCGCCGAGAGATGGTAAAGGTTGCGCGCATGCACCGGCGGATTCGGCACGTCGCGCCGGATGCCATCGAGCAGCGCTTCGTTCCACCAGTGCGCGACACTCTTGCCCGGAAGATTTGCGATCACGCTGACGCGGGCGCCGAGGCTCGTGACCGTGCCGGCCGGATTGAACAGGTTTACAGTGTAGATCCCTGCGTCGATTGGCTGGACGTGTGAAAGCGACAGAGTCGCGTCGGTTTTCCCGGCGAGGATTTCGCCGTCTTTGGCCCACGAATAAATGGGCGCGGGATTTCCGTTCGCGGTGACGCGCAGCACGACCGCGGCATCTTTGAAAACCGCGGTGCTGAGCGGCTGCACTAAAATGGCCGGTGGCATGGGCATGCCACTTGGTTGCGCGTGCAACGGGCCGACTGCGACCGCTAATCCACTCAGCAGGGCGATCCTTCCGACGAGAGACACGAGGCGCGGCATCGAGAGGTGACTACACCGCCGCTTTTTTCCCGAAGGCCGGATCGATCTTCAACCGTGCGATCACTACGAACGATGGAATGGTGCAGACCAGCACCCAGGTGAAAAACTTCACGTAGCCGACGTGATCTTGAATCCAGCCGGCGGCCATGCCGGGCAGCATCATGCCCAGCGCCATGAAGCCCGTGCAAATCGCGTAGTGCGCGGTTTTATGCGGACCGTCGGCCACCATCATCATGTAAACCATGTAGGCCGTGAATCCGAAGCCGTAGCCGAATTGCTCGACCGCGAGTGCCGAAGCGACGACCCACAGGCTCGAAGGCTGCGTGAGCGCGAGGAGCAGGAACGCGACGTTGGGCGTGTGCATGATGAGGATCATCGGCCACAGCATGCGCTTGAGCCCATGGCGCGAAATGATCCAGCCGCCGACCAAGCCGCCGATCGTAAGCGCGATGATGCCGACCGTGCCGTAGGCGATGCCGACCTGTTGCGTGGTGAGGCCCAGGCCGCCGACCTCGCGTTTATCGAGCAGAAAGGGCGACATCAGTTTCAACGCCTGCGATTCTGCCAGGCGGTAGAGCAGCAGCATCGCGAGAATGGCGAAGATGCCGGGCTTGCGGAGAAACTTCGCGAACACCGCGAAGAACTCCTTCACGAGATCCTGTCCGCTGGCGGTGGGACGGTCGGCCTCCGGCTTTGGCAGCGCGAAGAAATGATAAAGGCCGACGACGACGAAAATCGCCGCGAGCAGCCCGAAGACCAGCGACCATGCCTGTGTGATACTGCCCGTGGATTCCTGCCACATCCCGGCGAGGTAAACTAAACCGCCTTGTGCCGTGAGCGAGGCGAGCCGGTAGAAAGTGCTGCGCACGCCGACAAACGCAGACTGCTGCCCGGGCGGCATCGCCAGCAGATAGAAACCGTCAGCCGCGATGTCGTGCGTCGCCGAGCTGAATGCCATCAACCAGAAGACGGCGAGCGAGAGCTGAAAAAATTTCGGGCCCGGCAAGGTCAACGCGACCATCGCGAACGCCAGACCGATGACAAACTGTAGCGTGACGATCCAGAAGCGTTTCGTGCGAAATAGATCTACGAGCGGCGACCACAGCGGCTTGATGACCCACGGGAGGTAGAGCCAGCTCGTGTAGAGCGCGATGTCGGTGTTGGAGACGCCGAGGTTTTTATAGAGCACCGTTGAGAGTGTCATCACCACGACGTAAGGAATGCCCTGTGCGTAATAGAGCGTTGGGATCCACGACCACGGGCTGCGACTCGCGAGACGGACGACGGTGGGGGCAGCGGGAGTGTCCATTTTTTTGAGGTGACGAAAACGGGTGGTGCGATGGTTTGAAAGCAGGGCGGGTCTTTGACCCGCCCTTTCTCGCGGTGAGTGTTCGAAGGCGGGTCAGAGACCCGCTCCACTGCCAATCTTCCGTTTCAACGCGAGCACTCGTGCACAGGACTCGTCGATCCGCGCCTCCGCGACGCGACCCGACTGCACGGCGCGCTCAAGGATCGCGATGGCCCTCGGCGCGATGTCGGGATCGTAGCTCAGATTGTTGCCGAAACAGAGGACATCGAGACCGGCCTCGATCGCGAGCGGCAAGGATTTCTCCAAACCGTAGTGGCTCGAAATCGCTTTCATTTCCATGTCGTCGCTGGTGATCACGCCGCGGAAGCCAAGTTTTTCGCGGAGCAGGCCGGTGATGACGGCGCGCGAGAGCGTGGCCGGGCGCTCGGGGTCGAGCCTGGCGTTGAACACGTGCGCACTCATGATCGCGTCGCAAAGATCGGCGGCAATGAGCCGTTGAAAGGGAACGAGTTCTTTTTCGGTCCACGTGGCGGTCACGTTCACGAGCCCGAGATGAGTGTCACCGGTCGCGCTCCCGTGGCCGGGAAAATGTTTCGCGCACGTGAGCACGCCGTGCGCACGGTGTCCGCGCACAAACTCCGCCGCGTGCCGCGCGACAGCCTCGGGATCCGCGGCAAAACTGCGCCGCTTGCCCTTGATGATCGGGTTGTCGGGATGGGCGTCGAGATCGACGACGGGCGCGAGATTCCAGTTCAGGCCGGCGGCGACGAGTGTCTGCGCGGTCGCGGCCGCGTGGCGAAAAGTTTCCGTTGGCTGATCGATTCGGCCGAGTTCTTCGTGGGAAATGCTCGCGGGAAAACCGTAAGCGGGCTTCAGCCGGTTTACGCGCCCGCCCTCCTGATCGATCGAGGTGAGCAGCGGGATGCGGGCGTGCGACTGGAGAAACGTGAGCAGTGCCTTCACTTGCGCGGGCGACTCGATGTTTCGCCGACCCGCGGAACCATCGACCATCTCTTGATCGAAAAGGATCACGCCACCGATGCCGTGTTCACGGATGTCGCGGACGGCGAGCGCGCACTCCGCCGGCTTGCAGCCGCGAAAGCCGACGTTCAGCAACTGCCCGATTTTTTCGCGCAGCGAAAGATCGTGGAGAGAAGGGGTCATGCCGTGACGGAAGCCTTCAGTTTTTCTGCGAGCGCGGCGAGCGAGTCGTAGCGGTGCAACCGCACACCGACCGCGCCGCCACCGGGATGGATTTCCACAAAGTCGGTCTCGGGCGCGAGGCCGAACCGCCGGTAGAAGGCCGCGCGGAGGAAGTGCTTCACCTCGGCGGCCGCGACTTTTTGGGTGTCGACGTGGACTTGAAAAAAATCTCCCTGCCCCGCGGCATTCACGCGCACCGCGACGGCGTCCAGGCCGAAAGCGCGCTGGAGCATCGCCTCTGCGAGATCGATGAGCGCGAGACCGCGGAAGAAACTCGCCCCGGGCAGCCGGCGGATGTCGGGTGGCTCGGTCGCACCGAGCGCCGCGTCGTCGAGCCCGCGCTGGTGGTCGAACGGCATCGCGCCGCAGCGTTCCAACCAGCGGTTGAGCAGGTCCGGGCCGGCGAGTCCGCTCTCCCACTCCAGCGGTTGCTCCATCGCGGCGCGGGCTGGCAACCGCGCGGGATCGAGGTCAAAGGAACGATCGCCGCGCTGCGACCACGTGACGGACTCGATCCATTCCGCGGGGTGATGGATCAGGTGAAAATTGCGGGCGACTTCAGCGAAGAGATACGCGACGATCGCGCGCAGCGGCACGCCGGATTCCTCGATGATTTTTCCACCGGCCGTCGTGCGGCGCAGCCGCGGGTCGCGCCAACCGGAGAGAAGCGAGGTGATGGTGGCGTCGGCCTTTTGGGTCGCGTCCTGCGCGTCGATGCTCGACGTGTCGATGAGTTGGGCGATGAGCCAGGCGCGATTCTCCGCGAGCCGCCGGCGCAACTCCTCGCGTGAAACAAGCAGCGGCAGTTGCTGCAAGATCTGCGCGATGAGCAAACGGCTGCCACGTTCGAGGGCGCCGTCGGCCACAAGATCATCTTCGATCAATTTGAAGAAATCAGTTTCGAGCGGCAGCCGGATCAGCAGCGCGGCGATTTCGGCGGCTTTGCCGGTCAGCTTGCGGATTTCGCCGGTGGTGAGCTGGTCGGATGACGTGTTTTCCGCGTAGGCGCCCCACGACCACTTCCAGGCCTCGCGGTCGCGCTCGACCGTGTAGGGAAAGATCACCTGAAACCGATCGGCGGGCACGGGATAGGTGCCGATGATCCGGAAATTTTCCCGCGGGTTCGACGAGATGAGCGTGCCCTGCCCGGCGCGGCCCTTTTGCTCGGTTGCCTGATCGAGTGAGCCGGCGCGCACGCCGGTGCCGTATTCAGCCTGACAAGCGAGGTGCACCAGGAGATCAGGCGGGATGCCGAGACTGAAGAGCGCGTTGATCGCGTTCTTCACGGCGACCGTGACAGCGGAGGAACTGGAAAATCCGCCCTTCGGCACGTTGCCGGTGGTGACGAGGCGCAGACCTTGGAAACCGTCGCGGCCGAGATGGAGCTGCACTTCGGCGCCGAGCCGCCCCTTTCGTAAGGTGCGCAGCGAAGCGATGGCGTTGCCCACGAGAGAAAACGGTCGGCGCATATTGCTCGTGAGCCAATGCGAGTTCGGGGGCAGCGGTTGCCCGCGCTCGCGGCGGCGCTGCAATTCTTCGTCGCTGAAATAGCCGAGCCCGAGCAGCAGGTTCTCGCTCATCCGCGTCCCGAAATCCTCGTAGGCATTCCAGTCGGAAATTTCCTCGCCGGGATACATCGAGGAGGTGTCGGCCGCGACGGTGTTGATGTTTTCGCGGAACCGCGGATTGGTGGGAAACAGATGGATCTGCTGGTCGCCCGCGGTCTGCGTAAGCACGACGATCTGTTCGTCGCCGGTCGGATCACCCGCGCCGATCGGCATCTGCCACGCGGGGCCGAAGAAGCGGCCCATGTCCGGATGCATGAAGGCGATTCGGAAACGTCCGCCAGAGATCCCGAGCGCCGCCGGTTGATCGGGTTTGAAACCGAGCTGCTCGTCGGACGCGGCCCGGAGGAGTTCCTCGAGCTGCCGCGCGATGGACGCGACCTGCGCCGGCGGTCGGTCGGCGAGGATCGCGCGCGCGGCGGTGTCGATCTCGGAGCTGCCAGCGAGGAGGATGTTGCCCGAGGAGGCGACGACACTCTCCAGCAGCGCGAGGTCGGTCGGTCGCGTGACATCGGAGCAGAGCAAATCATACTCGGGATCGGCGACGGTGATCGTGATGGTGCGCAGATCGCCGCGCTCCCGGTGGATCGTCTCCACGATGTCGGTGAGATAATATTGCTGCTGCGCGTTGGCATTGGTCAGGCCAGCGAGGTGGCGGTGCAGGGTCGCGGCGCGAATCGCGTAGAGCGGACAGTTGCCCTCGGTGAGATCGTCGAGGGCGCGGCGCGCGGTGGGATCGGCGATGGCGTCGATGTCGCGTTGCTCGACGAGGTGCGTCACGCGGCCAGCGGCCCCGCGGACGACGCGGCCCTTGCCGCGGTTTTTTGGCGGCTCGTATTCGGCGGTGAGCAGCGTGAGGTCGGCTTCGCGGCCGCCGGCGCGATGAGTTTCGCAAAGGCGCCGGTATACCGAGGGCGTCACGATGCGGTCGCCCATTGTGATCACGAGCAGCGGATTGGTCTCCAGCAACTTCGGCACACTGAAGGCTTCGAACGCGGCAAACGCAGTGCCGCCCGCCGGGTTGTCAGAGCGCACGTAGACATTATCGCGCCCCAGCGCGGCGGAGACTTCGTCGTGCTTGTAGCCCACGAGCCCGATGACCGGCGCGGCGCTGAAACGGCGAAACGCATCGATCGCGTGCCGTGCGAGCGGCGTGCCATGCACCGGCTGGATGCATTTCGGCGCCTGCCCGAAGCGCGTGCCCTTGCCCGCCGCGAGGATGACGAGCACCGGCGCGCCAGAAACGATGCCGCCATAGAGCGCGGCCGCTTCTGGATGAATCAGTTTGTCGCGGTGGAGTCGGGCCGCGGCGCCGAGCGTGGCGATCGCGGAAGGTGAAATCATGCGACTATTCACGAGGAGATGAAGCGGAGCCGCCAGTATTTTATCGGGCGGTAGGGGTGTGTTTTCTGCAGAATGTAGGGCGGGGTCGCCGAACCCCGCC